>JANPGW010000398.1:0-18161 GCA_031424115.1 Saprospiraceae bacterium
TCCAATAAAACTTGTGATTTGTTCTTACTCGGAATAAAATCAAAGGCTCTGAAATAGCGCAAACGGTCTTTTAGCGGTGTTTCTTTATCGTCAATATAATATTCCAATAGGGTAGCACTCTTTTCACCACGCGACCGCCAAACGATGTTTTTCATAATATTCGCCTGCGTTTCTTCATCATTTGAGAGGTAATTGCCAAAGAGAGTTTCCATAAATCTATCCCATTGTTTGTCGGCGGCAATACCCAAAGCCTCCAAATACCAACGGTCTTTACCATCATAATTTTCGACCAAAGTCCGCCAAATCATCGGCGCATCGGTGGACTTATTGTGTCTCAATGCCAAGGCACATTCACGACGAACTTGAGCATCTTTATCAGCCGCAAGCGGTTTTAATAGCGGAATAATATCCGTTTTGCTTTGACGAGCAGCGCGGACAGCCGCGATACGCATATCTGCATTGACATCTTTGGCAGCCTTCTCGATGTATGTATCGCCATTTTTACCTTTAGCCAAAAGCCAAAATGCACGGGCTTTCATGCGTGGATTAGTGGCTTCGTTGTAGAGTTTTAAAAGAGCAGATTCAGCAGATTCACCCATTTTATGTAAAGCCGTCCAAGCTTTCCAACGGACGGAAAGATTCGGATTTTGGAGTGCAGAAAGGGCCCCCTCAGTATGGGTGTAATTATAAGTCGGAGATTGATAAATCGTTTTAGGCGGCGCCACTCTAAAAACACGCCCGCGATTCAAATCACCTGCTTGATGTCCACCAACGCCCGGATCGTACCAATCGGCGACCATTAGCGAACCATCAGGTGCTACGCAGACATCAGAAGGACGAAACCATTGATCACCCACGCCTTCCAAGATATTGACGATTTGGGCTTTATAACCCGCGCCATCTTTCGTAACAGGGTAGGAGCGCACTACATTGGGCCCCGCATCGCTGTGAATCATTTGCCCTCTGAACACTTCGGGCAATAAATCGCCTTCATAAATGCACATCCCAGTTGGCGAACCCGCACCCGTTTGTAATAAATTAGGCACAACGCCCGGGTCATTCAAGTGCCAATGGCGACGAGGAATTTCCTCTTCCATATTGGTGCGATTCGCTTGCCAACCCGCGCCGGTCATTTCATCGGTGTAGCCATAATTGCCATAATCCATGACATAATTGATGCGGACGCCTTTGTTGCCATCGTCGTCGTTATCGGATTGCCACATCGTGCCGTAGCTGTCCACCGCCACTTCGTAGTTATTGCGGAAATTATTGCCCAAAACCTCGATTTCAGACATATCGGGATTGCAGCGAAACACCATCCCCATTTTATAGTTTTTGAGTGAAATGTCGGTGCCTTCCTTGTCTTTCAAAGTGATGCCGTTTTTATCTTTTAACGTTTGCCCTTCGTTGCCGAAATTGAAATAAAACTTACCATCGGGGCCAAATGTAAAGGCGTGCATCCCGTGATCGTGTTGTTTGCCACCCATGCCTTGCATCAGGATTTCTTTTCTATCCGCCTTATCATCGCCATTATCGTCTGTGAAAAGCCACACATAAGGGCTTTGTGAAACTATGGCTTGATTGCCCATGACCCAAATTCCCAAAGGTGCTTCAATTTCAGACCCTTGATAAAAAACAGTACTTTTATCGGCTTTGCCATCCCCATTGGTGTCTTCCAAAATGAGGATGCGATCGCCCTCCTTGTGCGTGGGATTGCCCGTAATGTCGGGGCGATAATTGAACGCTTCACACACCCAAACGCGCCCTTTATCGTCCACATCAATATTGGTGGGGTTGGTCATCATGGGCTCGGAAGCAAACAATTGGGCTTGTAATCCGTCTGCTACTTTGAGGTTTTTGACAGCATTTTCGGGCAAGCGTTTTTCCTCTTCGGTCATGGTATCACTCATCATGTTGTTTTTGGAGGAAACGCTTGTACTGGGCGTGTTTTTATCCCACAAAGCTATGAAAATGAAAAAAGGGATAGCGAATAAGAGTTTGTACAGGATAGACATATTCATTGGTGGTGCAGTTTTATGAATAAAAAATAGTTGATGGTTGTTTAGTAATGAACAAATAATAACTTGATTTTTTTTTTAACACATAGGCATATAGGGTACATAGTTTTTTATAAAAAATTGATAATCAACAAGTTATGAATAATTCTATGTGCTCTATGTGCCTATGTGTTAAATTAAAAATATACAAAATATTTTTTAAGCGTTACTTAGTTCTACTTTGGCACTTTGGAAAACCCGTGTCACCGCTCCGAGCGGTGGCACGGATTGATACTAAAATACGGTTTTTTTAATAATATTTTCCTGTTTTATCCGTGCCACCGCTTTGAAGCGGTGATACGGGTTTTAGAGTGCCAAAGTAGAATTAGCAGATGTTAAAGTAAAAAGAAGTTGGGAGGTGGCAAAGCATGGGCGGGGTTTTTTGATATTATTTATTTGGGGGTTGTTTTGAGCCAAAAAAAAACTCAGTATCACCAACCAAAAGGCGGCGATACTGAGGGGGGTAACAAAAGCCATCTCAACCCAAAAATTGAGACCGTTTTTGATAAAATTTAATTTATTTTATTCAATTTAATAGACTGAACGGGTTGTCCATCCACCAAAATGCGCGCGATGTATAAACCTTGGGTAGCATCATTAGCCATCCATTTGGTTTGATATGTACCCGCAGAACGGTCTTGGTTCTCTAACACCTTGACAATTTTACCGGATACATCATACACGACTATACTCACGTGGGCGTTTTCCGCAATATGGTATTCCAAAGTTGTTTCTTCCCTGAATGGATTTTGACCGACTTTCATAACGGCACGTGTGCTACTCAAACCCAATTTACTCGGTGTTGTAACCGGATCATTCATCGTCAGACTGTTAGCCGGGAAGGTGGTTCCGGCCGGAATGCCACCGCAAGGACCAAAGCCACTGTGTGGGGTAGCCATATACGGGAAGCCCGTTTGGAAAGCTTTATCATTTTTTTCAACACCGGTCGTATAAGTCACAACATTTAGCAGCTTAGGGGTCAACGGGCTTTGTCCGATTGCCCAATCATCATACCATAAACCAATGGCGGCTAATACAACGCCTGAAACGGCTTGCAATTCAATCCGCGTGACATCATCTTCCAAACGGCGACCATTAGGGAAACCATCCATGTTAGGAATCCATTGAAGCGCATTTGATTTGTTATAACCGGTGTCCGTCAGACCTAAAACAGCGGCTGCGATTAAACCTTCACTGCTGAATTGTGGATGGTTGCGTGGCGTGGGTGTCACTGCCATGTTGAGTCTTAGCATATCGCCGAAGCGAATATCATTAGGGATAAGTGACCAAGAAGGCAAAAAGTTATTGATGAAAGGCTTGCCTGCGGTTAAAGGATTACCGGGCGTTTTGCCGGTCGCTAATTGATACGGCGCAACATTCGGTACACCGGCATAGAAAATAGGCAAAATATCAACTGAGCGCGGCGCACCTTTTCGGAGTAAATAATTGCCAAAAACGGCATCATCTAAAGCCGTTCCGGCGGTAGCAGGATGACCTTTAATAACAAACAAACCGTCTTTAGAATTGCCAAAATCCACCGCACCCAAAACCGTTTGTGATTTGGTTTGAATCCGAAGTTTAGACAAAGCCGGTATAGCAGTGCCAAACAAACGATCATCCATGTACAATCCTAATTCCGGATTTGTAAAATAGGTTTCAAATTCAGCTTCTCCCTGATATGGCGTGCTGCTGTTCCATTTGTCCTTCATACCGATAGGTATAACGGCTTCGTTGGTCAAAGGCATGCCTAAGCGAGACACCTGTACCCATTCGCCCGAATAAGTCGGTTTGGCACCTTTATCTTGCAACGTTTTGATGCGAGGACGACTTGCGGAAGCCCAAATACCAACAATAAAATCAGGATCCAGTATGTTTTTAGCCTTATCAATTGTTTTCAAATCTTTTTGAAGCAGTTGAATTGGAATTTGCATAGCGATAGTGTGCACATTGGTACAACCTACGCCATCTCTTGCGCCGCCATCCTGACGGGTTTGACCGAGGTCAAAAATACCGCCTAAGTCCACAAAGAAAGGATCGTCCACCGAACCACAGAAGATTTTTTCGCCGGTGCCGGTTGTGGAAGTGACGATAGCGTCTTTCATCAATTGCTCATACGATTTACCTAAACCCAACGTCGGATTATCAATTGAGCGGGGACCGATATTGGGCGGTGGGACAGTGCCATTGTCATAAATAGTTACCCACACACCATCTCCAAATCGGCGTTCAGCTTTATAAACAGTTTTTAGATTCTGTTTGCCTAAACGGATATTAAAGAAAGTAGTAGGATCTTCATTCGTTTTTTTGAAAGTAAACCGATAAACAAGGTCATCCCCATACGCCAAAGAGTTGGTCTTGAAATGTATCTCGTAACGGATGTCTTCACCAAAAGTAGCATAATTAGGACCACCTTGTGGTAATTCTAAACCAATGTAATTAGCAATAACCGTAACAGTATTGGGATTGTCGGGGCTTCGGAAAGCGTATAAATCGGTATTGTCTGCCAATGGATCTTCAGCAATCATGGGGGCTTCACGATGGCTTGAAGCTTCGAGGTAGCGTGTTTCCACGCCATAGTAAGCAATGGCGCCGACCAGGCCCACTACAATACTACTCTTAAAAAGTAGTTTTTTCACATTTTTCATTTTCGTAAATTTTAAAGTTAAATAAGTTAAAGATTAAGGCAAAGGGCAGCCTTTTGATTGTATGTAGCCACACAAGCATTTGCCATTTTCAGCACAATTACAGTAAAAAGGGATTCTTAAAGTTACTCAGGTAAAATTTTATGGATTCTCAACGCAGATAACAGACGTGCGTAAGTGTTGGTCATATATTGTATTGGAGATTCCATTTTTATTTACGCAAATGGATTTCGTTTGGTTTTAGGATAAATTTCATTAAAAATTTATTATAAGTGAAATATTTGAAAAACGCCAATCAATATTTTATAAAATATTGATTGTAAATAATTTACAAATATTTATTTAATGAATTGTTTAATAATTTATTTAAAAATTACCATTAGTTAAATGAAATTTTTGACTTAAAAAACAATCTTTTAAAATTGAAACAAGAAGACGTTCGAAAAAATTATCTGAAAATAACATTTCTATACTGAGGGGTCTCTTTCCAAAAAAGATTTTTACCTTTGCGGCGTTATCATTGCTAAAAATAAAAAAATATGACGCTCACCGAACCGCAAGTCACCGTTGAAATTGCTAAAAGTTTGGGCTTGTTGCCCGAAGAATTCGATAAAATCAAAGAGATTTTGGGTCGCACACCCAATTTTACGGAATTATCCATTTTCTCCGTCATGTGGTCGGAGCATTGCAGTTATAAGAACTCAATCACCCAGTTAAAAAAACTACCGCGGGATGGCGGTCGCTTGCTCGTAGGGGCAGGAGAAGAAAATGCCGGATTGGTGGATATTGGGGATGGTTTAGCGTGTGCGTTCAAAATCGAATCGCACAATCACCCGTCTGCCATTGAGCCTTTTCAAGGGGCAGCAACCGGAGTGGGTGGTATTCACCGCGACATTTTTACGATGGGTGCTCGCCCAATCGCTTCACTCAATTCACTGCGTTTTGGCAATTTGGATAGTCCGCACATGCGGCATTTGGTGAAAGGCGTGGTCGCAGGCATTAGCCATTATGGCAACTGTTTTGGCGTGCCGACAGTGGGCGGAGAGGTGTATTTTAATGAATGTTATAACCACGATATATTGGTCAATGCTATGTCCGCCGGCATAGTAAAGGTTGGCGAAACGATTTCCGCTACGGCAGAAGGCGTTGGCAATCCTGTTTTTATTGTGGGTTCGGCGACGGGCAAAGATGGTATCCACGGAGCGACTTTTGCCAGTGCTGACCTTGACGAAAACTCGGCGGAAGATCTTCCATCAGTTCAAGTCGGTGACCCGTTCCAAGAAAAGCTATTGCTTGAAGCATCTTTGGAAGTCATCAAAACGGGCGCAGTGGTAGGCATGCAGGATATGGGCGCGGCAGGTATTACATGTTCTACGTCCGAAATGTCCGCAAAAGGCGGCGTAGGGATGATTATTGACTTGACCAAAGCACCGCAACGCCAAAAAGATATGAAAGGTTGGGAAATCCTGTTGTCTGAAAGCCAAGAGCGGATGTTGATTGTGGCAAAAAAAGGCGAAGAACAAGCCATTTTAGATGTATTTGAAAAATGGGATTTACCGTGCGCTGAAATTGGTGTCGTCACCGATACCGGTCGTTTGGAGTTTTATCACCATGGCGAAAAAATTGCTGATGTGCCTGCTGATCCACTCGTTTTGGGTGGTGGCGCGCCGGTTTATCAACGAGAATATACCACACCGCGCTATTTCGCTGACATTGAAAAATACAATATCAACGATATTGAGCAACCGACCGATTATCTCAAAACGGCCAAAGAACTTTGGCAATCGCCGAACATCGTTTCCAAGCGTTGGGTGTACGAGCAATACGACTCGATGATTCGTACCAATACTTTGACGACGAATACACCGGCTGATGCGGCAGTTGTTCGGGTTAAAGGCACTCAAAAAGCTTTGGCTTTAACCACAGATTGCAACTCAGCTTATGTGTATGCCGACCCTTATAAAGGCGGCATGATTGCCGTGGCGGAAGCGGCGCGCAATATTGTGTGTAGCGGTGGCGAGCCGGTTGCCATCACCAATTGTTTAAATTTTGGCAACCCGTATAGCCCTGAGGTATATTATCAATTTGTGTATGCCCTAAAAGGCATGGGCGATGCTTGCCGTCGTTTCGAAACGCCGGTGACGGGTGGTAACGTGTCGTTTTACAACCAAATGGTGCAAAACGGCGAAACGGTTCCCGTTTATCCCACGCCTACGATTGGCATGTTGGGCATTTTGGACAATTACCAGGACAAAATGACTTTGGATTTCAAAAATGAAGGGGACATTATTTATTTGATTGGAGAAAATAAAAACGATATTTCCAGTTCTGAATATCTGATGCGTTTGAAGAAGGTGAAATTCTCACCCGCGCCCTATTTTGAGATTGAAGAAGAGGTTTTTGTTCAAAAAACGGTTCGATATTTAATTCTCAATAAAATGATTCAATCCGCCCATGATATTTCAGAAGGCGGTTTGTTTGTGGCTTTGATGGAGTCTGGGATGCCTAACAATTTAGGTTTTGATATTGAGTCAGACACATCTTTGCGCAAGGATGCCTATTTGTTCGGTGAAAGTCAGAGTAGAGTAGTGGTATCCGTAAAACCAACGGAAGTACCTTATTTTGAAGAGTTTATGAATAATCATAAAGCACCATACAGTAAAATTGGTCGAGTGCTGGGCGAAAGAATCCGCATAGATGGCGAAGGTTGGGGTAATATTACCACTTGGAAGTCATCTTATGATAGTCTTTTAGGTACGATTATGGATGAAAATTTCGATTAATAATCAAATTAATTTTCAAAAAATGAAACAAGTCTTTTTTTTATTGGTGTCAACATCGCTTTTTTTTGCTGCTTGTCAGCCCAAAGGGTCAACAATTTCCGGAACGGTTAAAAATGCCGCTAATCTGGAAGGGCTGTACGAAGAGGTGATGCTCAGTCAAGTCTTGGCAATCTCTAAAGTAGCGTTTGATGCCGCGGGAAATTTTAAAATTGATTTGCCTCAAGGTATCAAAGCGGGCATTTATCGCATTCGGATTGGGCAAAAGCAAATGAACTTTATCTTCAATGGCACAGAAAAAAATGTGACTTTGGAGGCAGATTTAGCCACTTTGAAGGGTATTGAATACACTGTAAAAGGAGCAGAAGATACTGAGTTGTATCTCAGCACCTTCAATGATTTTGTTGATCACAAAAAAACGCCCAAAGACCTTGAAAAAGTCATTGAAGACGCTAAAAATCCTTTATTGAGTATGCTTTTGGCGTTACAAATTCAGGACTTCGCGACACCTGACTATTTGGATATGCACAAAAAAATTGTTCAGAAGGTTTCTGATAAATATCCCGGGTCGCCTTATGCCAAAGATTATGAAAAGATATTGGCAACGTTCCAGAATCAAGTGGCGATGGCGCAATCCGGTGCTACGACTATCGCTGTCGGACAACCGGCGCCGGATATTGCTTTACCGAATCCGAATGGCAAAATTTATAAACTGTCAGATTTAAAAGGTAAAGTCGTTTTGCTCGATTTTTGGGCGAGTTGGTGCGGCCCTTGCCGTCGGGCAAACCCATCAGTAGTAGCAGCGTATAACAAGTATAAAGACAAAGGTTTTGCCGTATTCAATGTTTCGTTGGACAAAGACCGTCAAAAATGGGTAGATGCTATCAAGCAAGATGGCTTAGTTTGGGACTATCATGTGAGTGATTTAAAGTATTGGCAAAGTCAGGCAGCTGCCTTGTACAACGTGCAAGCCATACCGCAACAATTTTTGATTGATAAAACTGGTAAAATTGCGGCTGTATCGGAAGCCGGTTTATCTTTGGAGAAAGAATTGGAGAAATTGTTGAATTAAAAAGCAGCGTTTTTTAATTCAATTTTTAAAAATGCGGCTCTTCGTTATGGAGAGCTGCATTTTTTTTGGGCGTTTGGAATTCAAGTGCAAGGGACATCGCGCTCACAGTGCGGTAAAAACTTTCCTCAATTGCTTGAGCCGTATGAGATTAGTTCTTGTGCGGCTCTGCAGCGATAGAAATTTCCAAATGGTACAATTAATCTACCGAACTATCTGAGCGATGCCCCTTGCACAGGCATTTCAAAATTTAATAAACGTCTTGTAATGAAAAAAAAATTATTTTTAATCAGTAAAATGAATGTTATAAGCTTATAACATGTCGAATACGTGATTAGAATGTTTGTGTGATGAAAATAAAAAAATATTAAAATTGTTTGGGCGGTAAAACATATTGACTATCTTTAACGTATCAAAAGGGATGTCACAGTTTTTGCTCTTAAGATATACTTTTATTAATTTTTATATAAAAAAGGTAGTAGTGAAATAAGTTATTAAAATAATGTGTTAAAAACTGATAGTCAACATTTTACACATTTTATTAATCGTTATTTTGTATAAATTTTACAAATAATTTTATTTTAGATTTTTTGAGGTTTTTTTGGAGATACGGTGAACTTTTTTGGCAGTTTATTTGTAATTTGACTATTAAGTGCGCAGTTAAAGTATTTTTATGAAAAAGTCAACACATTAACATTTTAACATGCAACTTTTTTACCAAAAATCAGTAATTTACAATTTATAATCACATCAAACTTTACTAAACTGAATAGTTATGCGTCAGCTAAAAATCACTAACAAAATTACCAGCCGCGAAAGCTTAGCGCTGGACAAATACTTGAACGACATCGGAAAGATTTCTATGCTTTCAGCGGACGAAGAAGCTGAGTTAGCACGCCGTATTCGTTTAGGTGATAACAAAGCCCTTGACCGGCTTACCGAAGCCAACCTTCGTTTTGTTGTTTCAGTAGCGAAACAATACCAAAACCAAGGCTTGACTTTGAGTGACTTGATCAATGAAGGCAATGTTGGTTTGATGAAAGCCGCCCGTCGTTTCGACGAAACTAAAGGCTTTAAATTCATTTCTTATGCTGTTTGGTGGATTCGTCAATCTATCCTTCAGGCTATTGTTGAACACAGCCGCATTGTGCGTTTGCCGCTTAATAAGGTAGGTTCTTACAATCGTGTTAACGAAGCATTTATTTCCTTCGTTCAGGAGTTTGAACGCGAACCAAGCAATGAAGAATTGGGTGAATTACTGGAAATGACACCGAAGGAAGTGTCGAATATGCTGCGGTCTAATACCCGCCATGTCTCGATGGATTCTCCGATTGGTGGTGAAGATAGCGACGCAACGATGCTTGACTTGTTTGTCAATGATGGCGATAAAATGCCGGATACCGATTTGCTCGAAGAATCGCTCCGCGAAGAAGTTCAACAAGGTTTGTCTATTCTTTCTGACCGTGAAAAGGAAGTTATTTCTGCTTATTACGGCTTGAATGAATTCAAAGCATTAACGTTGGAAGAAATCGGTGAAGCATTCGGTTTGACGCGCGAACGGGTGCGTCAGATTAAAGAGCGGGCTATCCGCCGCTTGCGCAAATCTTATAACAGTACTGAAATGAAATCTTATCTTTAGAAATGGGGAAATGTTGAATTTTTGAATTCATCATCGAATATACATACAAAAAGCTGCTTCGGGTTTCCGGAGCAGCTTTTTTCATATCTGATTTCTTTCTATAAATTCCTTAAAAGCCTTTCGATACGTATCGCTGATAGGCAGGAATAGTTTACCAATCTGCACCCGTTCTTTTTCAATGGCATCAATGCCTTCTAATGAGACAATGTATGAATTGTGGATTCTAATAAATTGATTATCAGGCAATTGCGCTTCCAAAGACTTCATGGTTTGCAGTGAAACAATCTTTTTTTCACGCGTATGGATACTCACGTAGTCCTTCAAACCTTCGATATAAAGAATGTCCTGAAGTCTGATTTTGACCAATTTAGTCCCATCTTTTACAAAAATAAAAGGTTGAGTCTCGTTGGATGTCACATTACCCCCCCCCTCAGTATAGGGGCTCTTTAAAGGTTCTCTTGCTTGTTGCTGTTGGCTTTTGAGTTGCGTCGCTTTTTCAACGGCTTTCAAAAATTTTTCAAACGTGATAGGTTTTAATAAGTAGGCAATCACATCCAATTCATAACCTTCAATCGCATATTCAGAATAGGCGGTAGTCAATATAATAAGCGGTTTTTTTTGTAAAATTTTCAATAATGTGATACCCGTGATTTCAGGCATTTGGATATCAGAAAAGAGGATATCTACTTCATTATTGCGTAAAAAATCCAGTGCTTCGATGGGATTTGAGAACGCACGGATAAGCTTTAAATGTGGCACTTTTAGAACATACTGTTCAAGTAATTGTCGGGCTAATGGCTCGTCTTCGACTATGATACAAGTAAGGTTCATCAATGAGTTTTTTTAAGCAGTCAGTTTGTTAGAAGTCAGTAGTTGAGTAGTATGAACTATTCTAAATTCAAATGCAGTTCAACGGAATATCGTTCAGCTGTTTCTTTAACATTCAAAACGTAATTATTGGGATAACTTAAATCCAATCTTCGTTTCACATTTTGCAAACCGATTCCCGATTTTTCATTGGATTTATTAGGCAATTTAGTGTTTTCAACCGAGAAAACACACATCTTTTCGTCTAAAACGATTTTGACTTTGATGAATGCCTCCGTTGAGTTGGTGCTGACGCCATGTTTGAAAGCATTTTCCAAAAAGGTAATCAATATCAAAGGCACAATTTGTTTACCTTCCACTTTGCCGTGAACGTCAAATTCAATCGGTACGTCATTGTTCAAGCGCAGCTTTTCCAAGTTGATGTAGTTTTCCATGTACTCAATTTCCTTACTGAGCGGTACTCTCGTATGGTTAGAATCATAAATCATATACCGCATCATTTGTGATAACATAGCAATGACTTCAGTCGTGTTTGGAGAGTTCGTAAAAGCCAAATAGTAAAGATTATTCAGGGTATTGAATAAAAAATGGGGGTTTATTTGGGCTTTTAGAAACCGCAGTTCAGCAGCCAATTTTTCATTTTCTATTTCTTTCTTCCGCGCTTCAAATTCAAACCAATCCTCAGCAAATTTGAGCATGCCCACAAAAACCACCAAAAAAAGCGAACTTAAAATGACATTGGTGATAAATCGTTGGCTATATGCCCATTGTTCCGTGTGCTTGCCGCCGTCAATAATGAATTGTTTACCAATCAAAAAACCGTAAATCAAAACGGCAAAAACCGGAATGAACTCTAATAAATAACGACCTAAGTTTTTATGCTTCAAAAATCGGGGAAGAAAAAAGAAATAATTGAGGTAGGCTATGAGCATCATACCGCCTACTTGATAGAATGAATTGATGAGCGAATCTATAATATCCGGTTCAACCCCTTTGTGTGGAAAGCTTATCTGATAGTAAAAAAACGAAAAATAGACGCACCAAAACGAGGCGTGTAAAAAAATAATTCTATATTTCTGAATGAATGATTGCATAGATTTAATTGCATTTAAAGTAAAAACAATACAAAATAAATGCTATTATTGGTGATAAGTACTTTTTACCTGCTTGCTTTTGGGCATAATTAATATATATTATACTGTTTGGCATTTTTCACCGATGCTTTGCCATTTTAATTCGACAGTGAGGTTTTTCTTCTTTTTTGCCGAGTTGTCGAATGAAACGTCTGACTGGTATATCTCTTTATTATTATTCAAAAAGACACCTTTTCTTTGTATCAAGATTTAAAGAAATCACCTGAAAACTTATAAAAAATGCTCGAACCAATTAAAAAGCATTTAAAATACATTCACCCATAAATTTTTTAATTAAATGAAAAAGTTGTTTTTACTTATCACCTTACTTTATAGTATTTCGGGATTTTCTCAAAGCCCGGATATAACCCCAAAAGGAAATTCCAAAATTTCAGGTACTGTCCTCGATTCTACCAATGTTAAACCGGTAGATTTTGCCACCATTGCTCTGTATAACTTAGCGACCAACAAAACGATTGATGGGGCAGCTGCTGATGAAAAAGGTGCTTTTGCCATAGAGAAAGTGGCTGCCGGCGATTACAAAATTGTTGTCTCTTTTATAGGCTACAATGATAAAGTCATTAACAATATTAAAGTTGAAAAAGGCAAAGATGTTAAATTAGGCGTTATTAGGCTGGGTACAAATGTCAAACTTCTTAATGAAGTGACAGTCACGGCTCAAAAGGCATTGATTGAAGAGAAAGTGGATAGATTGGTGTACAATGCCGAAAATGATATGACATCTAAAGGCGGCGATGCTGCCGACGTATTGCGTAAAGTACCTTTATTGAGTGTTGACCTTGAAGGCAATGTGACATTGAGAGGTAACTCTAATATCAAAGTTTTGATTAATAATAAGCCTTCTACCATTATGGCAAGCAGCGTGGCGGATGCTTTGAAACAAATTCCGGCTGATATGATCAAAACGGTGGAAGTTATCACGGCGCCGTCTGCCAAATACGATGCTGAGGGCTCAGGCGGTATCATTAATATCATCACAAAGAAAAACAATTTGCAAGGTTACTTCCTGAATGTAGATTTGGGTGCGGGCAACCGCAGTTCAGGTTTAGGTGTTCAAGGCAGTTTGCGTCAAGGTAAATTTGGTGCTACTTTAGGCGGTTTTGGACGTGCCATGTACAATAAATCCACTACCGAATTAGAGCAAAATACTGTTTTTAATAATATCTCTACAACAAGCAAACAAACCTCTGATGCTAAAGATAACCCGATTTTTGGGCGTTATAACTTAGGCATGGATTACGACATTGATAAAAATCAATCGCTTTCGGGAGCCGTTCGTTACGGTATTCGCAATTTTTCGCGTAAACAAAACCAGTTAACGGAGTTATTTACCAATAATGCTCTTTTTTCAACCCAGAACCGCTATATAGATAGTAAGGATTTATCCAATTCAGTAGATGTCAATCTCGATTATATCCATATTTATAAGCCTCAGCAAGAACTGAGCATTTCATCACAGTACAGCCGCAATGATTTGACAAATAATTTTTCAAGCAATAATCTGAATCCTTCGGGAGATGTATTGAGCCGATTGAAAAATATTAATCTCAATTTGAATCAAGAAGCGACGTTCCAATTGGATTATCAGACCCCCCTCAGTACCAATCAAATTTTAGAGTTTGGTGGCAAAGGTATCTTCCGTAAAGTGAACAGTGATTATGAATATTTGACCGCAACCAATGGCACAAGCGATTACATTTCAGATGCAACCCGTCCTAAAGGTGCTTTAAATTATAGTCAAAATGTTGCCGCTGCTTATACTTCGTACACTTTAACCACAAAAAGCAAATACAGCTTTAAAACCGGTTTACGGTATGAATACACTGACATTCAAGCGCAAGAAGAGGGCAAAAATGCTATTACTATCCCCGCATATGGTACTTTAGTACCGAGCATCAACGTTTCAAAAGCATTGAGCAGCGGAACAACTATAAAAGCGGCTTACAATCGCCGTATTCAACGCCCCGGTTTACAGCAATTAAATCCCAATTTGAACATCGTCAACGCACAAAGTATTTCACAAGGCAATCCGACTTTGAGCCCTGAATTCACCAACAACCTCGAATTGGCTTTGAGTACAAGGATTAAACAGACTTTTATCAATATTTCGTTATTTGGCAATCAAACCAATAATGCGATTTCGCAAGTCCGCCGTACCTACGACTCAACGGGAGCTATTATCAGCACTTACGAAAACATTGGTAAGCAAAACAACATCGGTCTAAACTTTTTTGGCAATGTTTACTTGACTCAAAAATGGACTATCAACGGCGGATTCGATGTTACCCGTTCTCAATTGGAAGGACAAATTACTGGCACGGACGGTAAAACCGCTAAGGCAACTAATTCAGGTTTCAATGGTGGTGGTAGATTGATGACTAATTTATCGCTTAATAATGGCTGGGCCATTCAAGGTTTTGGTGGTATGCACGGGGCACGTGTCCAGTTGCAAGGAAAAATGGGTGGATTTGCTATGTATTCTTTAGGCGTTAAAAAAGAATTTAACAATAAAAAAGGCAGTATTGGCTTAGCGGCTGAAAACTTTTTGAGCAAAGCAACAATGCGTTCAGAGCTCATTACGCCTTCTTTGTCTCAAACCAGCACAACTCGTTTGTATAACAGCGGTATCCGTTTGAATTTGTCTTATAAATTTGGTAAAATGGGCTTTGAACAAAAGAAGAAAACCCGTTCAGTCAAAAACGACGACATCAAAGATGGCGGCGGCGGTGAAGGCGGCGGCGATAGCGGTGCACAACCCCAAGGTGGTGGACAGCCTCAAGGCGGTGCGCAACCCCAAGGTGGCAGACCCCAAGGTGGACAAGTTCCGGCTAATGGCAAACCTCAAGTAGGTGGTCAGCCGCAACCTAACGGTCAAATGCCATTCAAAAAACCGACCGAAGGCAAGCCTCAAGGAGAAAAAAAGAAAGATGAAGAGAAAAAAGGGGAGATTAAGAACTGATTTTACCCCCCCCTCAGTATAGCACAATGTTCATCAAATTTTTATAATCAATTATTTTATAATTCAATCAATTTGTTATTTAACAATGAAAAAATTCACTTTCTTACTTTTCGCCTTATTGATTTCAGTATCAACTTTTGCTCAAAAATGGACTGTTGACAAAGCCCACTCAAAGTTAGGCTTTACAGTAACCCACTTAATGATTTCGGAAGTAGATGGCAATTTTAAAAAATTTGATGCCTCTATCATGTCCTCAAAAGATGACTTTTCTGATGCGGTGTTTGAGTTGACGGCGGATATTGCCAGTATCAACACAGACATGGAATTCAGAGACAAAGATTTGAGAAGCCCTGGTTTTTTTGACGCTGAAAAATTTCCTCAGTTGTCTTTCAAAAGTACGTCCATCTCTAAAGTAAGTGACAAAAAATTTAAACTCATGGGTGACATGACCATGAAAGGTGTAACAAAGCCGGTTACTCTTGAATTGACCCTGACAGGCGTCGGTACAAGTATGCGGACTAAAAAGCCTATTGCCGGTTTTAAAGTGACGGGAACCATCAAACGCACAGATTTTGGCGTGGGCAGCATTCCGGCCGCCGTCGTGAGCGAGGAAGTAGAAATCAGAGCCGTAGGAGAATTCGGTAAAGAATAAGTGTTTTAGTTCAGTGGTTTTGAAGGTGGGGTAATTCCCCAAAAATTCCCCACCTCTCTTAATTTTGTAGAAGAGACAATTTTTAAATATAACGGTGCTTTGTAAAGTAAAGGTTTCCTTTTTTTACAAGGCACTTTTATTTTTTGGGCTCTATCGTAAAATTAGTGGGTCTTTCAAGAGTTCAAGGTGTCAGACGCTTTTAAAGCGTCGAGCGACCCACTAATTTTAAGAAAGCACCATTTTTTTTTTACTCTCAGGCAACTCAATATTGAATAACCTTGTATTGGTTAGTATAAATGGAAAACTCGAATTTTTTAGAACTCCTTGAGCGGTGTCAAACGAATGACAGGTTGAGTCAAGAACAGCTATATCGTCTGTATTACAACTACGGCATGACGGTAGCCAGTCGCTATGCATCAAACCGAGATGACGCATCGGAGATAATGAATGATGCCTTTGTAAGAGCGATGCAAAACCTTGATAAGTTTAAACGGGAATATCCATTTAAGGCATGGTTCGGCAGAATATTAGTCAATTGCGCAATTAATCATTATCGCCGTTTTACGGTGCATAGAATTGAAACGCAATCAATTACGTATGCGGAAGAACAGTCATTCGATTCTGATGTTTTGAGTCATCTTTCTGTTCAGGATATATTGCGGTTGGTACAACAATTGCCTCAGGCATATCGGCTGGCATTTAATTTATTTGCGATTGAAGGTTTTTCGCACGCTGAAATTGCTGAAAAGTTAGGAATTACTGAGGGGACATCCAAATCCAATCTTTTTAAGGCAAGAGCAAGGTTGATGCAAATGTTGGAAGAGCAGCGGAAAGATGATCAGAAAAGTAGCAATGCCGATGAACCCGAAACTTCAAAAGAAGATAAAATTGTGGGCTTAAGGCGATTTAAATAAGTATTCAGAACAACATATAATTTACTTTTTACAATTAAAGAAAGAATTGAAACGGTTTATCAATAATGTTATTAAGATCAATTCATTAATCCGTTTAAATCAATTTAGAACATGACTGAAAGAGAATTTGATGATTTTTTTAAAGACCACATCGGCGACGAACAACCTTTTGAGTTCCGTTCAGACGATTGGTTTGCAGCAGCCCATGAGTTAGATAAGGTTCTGCCTGTCTCGGCTCCTGTTGCCGTTGCACCTATGCCGCGTCTTCTCACTTGGCATAAGTGGGCCGCGGCAGCAGCTATACTTGTTTTGGCGTCTCAGGCTTGGCTGATGAATAAGATGTCTGATTTGAAACATGAAGTAGTGGCTTTGAAAACGGAAAATGTCACTCTCACAAAGCAAAAAGACCTTTTGACGACTGAAACACGCCATGAAATTGTTGTTCAATACGATACTATTGTGAAAACAGTTATCGTTGAGTCACCTATTCAAATGACCAAATTATTAAAAGAAGAAAATCAACGCCCGCAGTCGGCAGATAGTAAAATGGCTGACAGTAAGTCCTCTTTGCCATTTAACACCTATTCGAATGACAAGCCGGCAGTTGATAGAACAACTGACAAAATGGCTGACAAGTTGGACAAATCGAATAATGCAGTGGTTAGCAACTCAATCAATGGGGTTGAAAAAAATGATTTGATAACATCAGATAAAAAAGACAATAATATTGCTCAAAACGATACATTTAATATCTCAACGAAGGTTGATAATTCGATTCTCAAAAATTTAGTCAGAGACAATTCAGTGATTGCAGCCTTGCCTTCCTTAGGATTTGATGCTGTTCAATCCAATCACAGAAACCTAAAGCAACTTGAATTGCAAGAATCGATGCCCATTATTCAACCAACAGTCAAACCGACTCTTTTTATGAACGGTTGGGCGTTGGGTGTTAACAGTTTGTGGATTTTGAACAAAAAGGGGCGAGACAAAGATGAGACAGCTTCTTTGAGCAGAGGATATAATGCTCGATTGACATATGACTTAAAGTCTAATTGGCGAGTAGCGGCAGAAGTAGATTTTTGGAATGAATCGCGTCCACATCGGGATACGTCATTTCATCCACCTTTTCAGCCGCCTTCTCCGGATTATAATCTGAGTCAAGTGGATATGAAATCAAAAAAAGTACAGATGAGAGTCGGTGCCGACTACGAATTTGTTAACAAAACAATAGTGACTCCTTTTGTAGGTTTAGGTTTGGCTTACGAATTGACGACAAGAGATGATATTGAATATGAATATAAAAGTCCGCGCAATCCTACTATACCAGTAGCCGTTCATAACAAGGTAACTGAAAAGCGCAATCCTTTGTATTTGAGTTTGCGAGCTGGATTATCGGGTATGATTTATCGCCGATTTGGTTGGTCGGTAAATCTTAGTAAAGACTTGCCTTTTAGTGGCATGACCAAT
>JANPGW010000399.1:0-2084 GCA_031424115.1 Saprospiraceae bacterium
TCTGCTTCATTTTTAAAGGCTGCTTAGATGAGCTTCTAATGCATTTCTACTTCAAGAAAATTGACGGTTTTTTCGATGATTTTAGTTTTTTCACAGTCTGACGAACAGGGCTTTGTGCAGGTTGGGAAATAGAATTCCGTCTGCCCGGAACCGCTGCTGATTGAAAATATAAAGTTGAAGTTAAGTACAAAAGCTCAATAGATATTCGTCAGCCCGAACAAAAGCCAAATAGAATTACAAATGTTCATTGTTATTCCGTCCGCCCAACTTGCACAAAACCCCATGTTGGCAGACGTTATTTTGTGTCGAGTTTAATAACGCCTGCATAAGTTGCAGCCCAAATTGCACCGCTTTTGTCTTTCGTTATTTTTTCAATGTTTACACTCGGAACATTTGAGTTTTCATTTGTGTAAATTTCCCAATTCTTTTTTTCTAAATCATATTTTAATATTCCGACATTATTTAAAGTAGCCCAAAGACAGTTTTTGTCTTCGTCAAGCAGAAAGTAATTGATGCTATTGTCTGAAAACATTTTTGGAGTTTTAGGAATAATCCTTTCCCAAGTTCCATCAATTTTAAAAACGTAAATCCCTGCTTCTGTCCATTCTTTGTTGTAATTATAAAGGTCAAACCATAAATTCCCTTTTTTGTCCTCGTACATTTGCGTAATTGAGCCTTTTGATAATGGAGAGTTTTTATCGGTCAATTTTGTAGTCGTTTTATTATCAATCATTATGTTCCCTTCAAAAGTCCCAACCCACAAACGACTTTTACTATCTACAAAAGCACTTAAAGTTTTATCTGTTGGCAATTCCGAATTTTTGGTATTAATGACACTCCATTTGTTACCATCGAATTTTGCAATGCCGTCCCAAGAAGTAAACCAAACATTATTAGAATTATCAACAAAAATTGTTCTTGCCCAATTTATAGGTGAATTCGTAGAGTCATACTTCGTCCACTTTTCATTATCATATTTGTAAACGTCCCAATCAATTACAAACCACTTATTATTTTTCTTATCAACCGCTAAATCTCTAACTGTCTGCGTTTGATTTTTATCATAAAGTGTTGCGTTTATAATTGTGTTTTTGGAGTTGAAATTTTCCCATTTTCCTTCATTGATTTTTACAATTCCGTTGTCTGTACCTATCCAAATGTTATTGTCTAAGTCATTTGCAACAGCCCTTGTCATATCCCAAGGCAAATCGGAATTTTGTTGTGTATAAACAGTCCAAGTTTCAGAAAGTTTTTTTGTGTCTGTACCTTTTACTTCTGGTGTTCCAATCGTTTTTTCATTTGTTGAGTTTGTAAAATCGAAGTTTCTTCTTTTTATAGTGAAATCTCCATTGCTAAAAGTCAATAACAATGAAACAGAAGTTTGAGTAGCATTTTTTTCAGTAATTGCTGGTTTCCAAACGGAAGTATTATTTACTGCTTTTTGTAAATTTAGTTTGTTAGACTTTATGTTCGTTTGATTATTTGCACTTAGCAAACAAGGTTTTCCGAAAGCATCAATTAAAATTTGAATTTCAATGTCACCATTAACTTTCTTTAAGTTTTTTGAACCAAAAAATTTAATTAAGTCCTGTTTAAAAGTTTGTGGTATTTCTGCTTTTGTGTCACCGCAGTCAAGACAAAACTCACTCAATTTACAGTTGTCAAATTTTTGAGTATATAAATTCTGTCCAACTGATAGAATCGAAATAAAAGTGAGAATCAAAATAAAAGTTGTTCTAATCATTAGGGAGTTTTTATAATGTCTGCCAACGTTCGAGGCTTTGTGCAGTTGGGGAATTGACCAACTGTCTGCCCGGAACTGAAGCTAAATTTATAACTAAAAGCCGAAGTTAACCAACAAAAGCCCGGCAGTATTACGTCCGCCGAAACCAAAGCCTGGATATGCATTGCTGATGATTGCTTCAACGTCGAGCCCCAATTGCACAAAACCTTTTGTTGAACTAAACCTTCGGTAGCCTTCCGCACTATCCGAAGGTGTTAACTTAGCACAAACAAATTCAAATTTATGGCAACGAAAAAAAATCGCCGGAAGCAGTAAGGTATAACAAGTACCTCAACCGTGC
>JANPGW010000400.1:0-11827 GCA_031424115.1 Saprospiraceae bacterium
CACATCCCAACCGAAGGCTTTGAACTTAGCGGGCAAATCGCCCAATGACATGACTTTATCAGTCGAGCCGTCAATTTGCTGACCGTTCCAATCCACCGTGACCACCAAATTATCCAATTTGTGGTGCGCTGCGAACATCAAGGCTTCCCAAACTTGCCCTTCTTGGAGTTCCCCGTCGCCCGTTAAAGCCCAAACGGTATGACTATCGCCATTCATTTTTTTAGCTTTCGCTACCCCATTCGCTACCGAAATGCCCTGTCCCAACGAACCCGAGGCAATACGCACGCCCGGCAAACCCTCATGCGTGGCGGGGTGTCCTTGTAAACGACTGTTGAGTTTGCGGAAGGTGCTTAATTCAGGCACGGGAAAATATCCGGCTCTGGCTAAAACACTGTAAAAAACGGGAGAAATATGGCCATTTGACAAGAAAAACATGTCTTCATCTTTACCTTCCATATAAAAACGCTTTTTGCGTTTCATCACTGAAAAATACAGAGACACCAAAAAATCCGTGCAACCCAATGAGCCACCCGGATGCCCTGATTGACAATTATACACCATCCGAACAATATCGCGGCGCACTTGCGAAGCAATATTTTCTAATTTTTCAATACTGCTATCTGTCTTTTTTACTGTTTCTAACACTTTGAAATATATTTTGACGTTTGATAAAAATGGTTTGAACCTCTTTTGCTTAAAAATAGTTATGCACAATGCCGGTTTTCCTCCTTTTAAGCGGGTCAAGGAAAAGATGTGCAAAAGTATAAAAAACAGTTTGTTTTAACCGTTTTTTAGGGTCAATAAATAGGCTTGAATTTTGACAAGACTATTTATTGAATTGAATCTCTTATCTTCGTAAAAAAAAAGAACATGACAATATCGTTTGTAAAAAATATTTTCACCGCTTTCCGCTTGCCTTCCGGCATTTCCATCTTGATTTTTTTCTTAGCAATGACGGCATTACCGGCTTGCAAGGTTAAAGAAGGTTGCCCAACTAAGGGATTTACCAATACGATGGAAAAAACCACTAAACACGGCAAATCCAACCTTTTCGATAAAAAAATGCGCAAAAAAATGAAAGGCTAAAAATATTTTGCCTCTTGCTTTTTGTTTCCTTAACCTCTCGACAGCGTTTTTGAAATGTCTGTTTTATAAGCGGTAATGGCAGGAATGATAGCAGCTAATAAACCAATAGCCAATGCGCCCATCCCCAAATATCCTTCTTCTTTCATCCATACCCAGCCCGTGAATGAGTAGCGATACGACTCACTCATGTAGCGAGCCAATATGCTCATGGCACCGTGACTCAAAGCTATACCCGCTAAAAAGCCGATAAAACTGAGCAATAAACCTTCAAAAATGATGAGTAAAAACAACTTGCTGCGCCCCGCACCCATCACGCGCATCAGTGCCAACTCGTATTTTCGGTCTTTCAAAGAGTTGTACAAAGCGATAAAAATACTCAATCCCGAAACGACAACAATGAGCAGCGCCAATGCTTTCAGGGCATTTTCACCCACACCCATCATCTCGAACAGCCGATTCAATTCCAAAGCCGGCGTGGCGGCTTGCATATCCGTATTTTCATTTAAATTGCGTTGAAAATTGAGCGCTTGAATACCTTTATTGTTTTTAAATTGCAGCAATAAAGAGGTGATTTGCTTGGTGCTATCACTGTTCAATAATATGCTCCTGTCATCGGTAGAATTCAAAGTTTCCGTTGGGGATTGGGGCAATTCTGAATGATTATGAGGTCTGTTATGGGCATCCTCTTTTTCGGCATGTTCACTTTCAGCCTGTTTTGCCTCTTTTTCCTCCGCGGCATGTTCATGTACCTGCCAAATACTTTGTGTGTTGGTAACAATCAGTTGGTCTAAAACAGTATTACTGGGCTTAAAAATACCCGATACTTTGAATTTTGCGTGGTCATGCTCGTCTCCTTCTTCATTCAATCCGTGATTGCTGGCAAAAGTATCGCCTATTTTCAGACCGGTTTTAGTGGCAACAGTGGCGCCGACGGCTACTTCCATAGTGTTGTTCCAAAGCGTCCCTTCCGATATTTCGCCTTTATACAAGGATACAAAATCTTTTAATGTGCCCACAATTCGATATCCTTTATAACTATCACCCAATGACAAGGGTATTGCTTGTTTAATCAAGGGATGGCGCGGGTTCAAAAACGGTTTGGCAGCTTTGAGCGCAATATTGCCCGTTGGCACATCCACGTGGTACATATTGCACAAAATTAGTTGCAATGGGCTACCTTTTGCCCCCACCACGACATCCACGCCCGCCAGATTTTTTTCAAATTTTTCGGTCAATTGTTTATTGACTAAAAAAAGAAGCGATGTCAAACCCACGCCCAAAGCAAAAAGCACCAAAGTAAGCAACATACTGAGGGGTCGTGCAGTGAGGTTTTTCCAAGCCAGTTTTAGGATATTCATATTTATGAGTTGTCAGTTTATGAGCAATCAGTGGTCAGTTTCCAGCCGTTTTCATTGGCTGTTGATGTCTCTGATATCAATTTGATTTTTAAAATAATTTTTCAACCGCCCGTCGTGGGTCACGATGAGCAAAGTGGCGCCGACTTCTGCTGCTTGTTGCTCAAGAAGTTGAATCACTTCCTCCGTGTTTTTATCGTCTAACGCTGAAGTGGGTTCATCAGCCAAAATGACGGAAGGGCGATTGATTAAGGCTCTTGCTATGGCGACCCGCTGTTGTTCACCCACGCTGAGGTCATTTGGCTTTGACTTGAGTTTGTGTGCCAAGTTGAGTTTATCTAAAATATGGATAATTCGGCTTTTATCCATTTTGACACCGGCTAATTGTTGCGCCAAAATCAGATTTTCCTCAACCGTCAATGCTTTCACAAAATGAGCGGTTTGAAAAATAATGCCGATGTGTTGCCCTCTGAATTGGTCTAAAGAAGAGCCTTTTAACTGAGCAATATCCGTATCGTCCACTTGAATGCTCCCATACTGAGGGGTCAATAATCCGCCGAGTAAATGCAGCAAAGTGGTCTTACCGCTGCCCGATTGACCGAGCAAAAGCCATTGTTCGCCTTTTTGGCATCGAATATCCGGAAAATGGATGGGTGTAGCATCGTCATAGCTGTAGCGAAGGTTATGGGTTTCGAGCATTTTTCCTTGTTTTTAGTTTCAATCCGACAAAATTGATGAAAAAGCGGATATTTCCGAATAAATGTCGGCAAAAAATAGGATAGTTTCGACTTTTAGCTTTTTATCATTCCCATTTATTATTTTTATGGAAAAAACCGGCCAATAGCATCTTTCAATAAAAAATTATTTTCCAAACTCTATTTCTAAAAAAAAAACCATTTTAGCATGAAAAGCAGCTTTTTTCTTTTCCTCATTATTCCATTCATGTCTTTTGCGCAGGCGAAACAGCAATCTGTGAGCAGTAGTATTCAGCACGTCACGGTTTTTTTCAACGGGGCACAAGTTGAGCGGGCGGCAAGTACCCCCCTCAGTATAGGCAAGACAGAACTTGTTTTCAGAGGCTTGACTTATAACCTCGACCCCCGCAGCGTGCAAGTGAAAGGAGAGGGTGATTTCGTCGTCTTGTCGGTGGTGCACCAGACCAATTATTTTGAAGAAAGTGAAAAAAAAGATACCATCAAAATCCTCGAACAGCAACGCGATGCTATCAATGATATAATAGCGGTTGAAAATGCCAAATTGACGGTTGCCAATCAGCAGGAAACAATATTGCAACGCAATCAGGTGCAAGTGTTGGGGGTTCAGAATAATACCTTGAAATTAGAAGATTTGAAGCAAGTGATTGATTATCAAGAAGTTAAATTGCAAGAGGTTTTAACAAAAAAATTAGCGATTAACAAGACGATTGAAAAGCTAAAGTTAGATATTCAAAAAATCAACAACCAACTATCTGAAGTCAACAACAGAAAATCTGACCCGACAAGTGAGATTCACGTGATAATTAATGCTAAATCAACCACGACCGGCAAATTCGTCCTGAATTATTTAGTGCCCAATGCGAGCTGGTTTCCGACCTACGATTTGCGCGTGAAGGACATTTCCTCCCCCCTCAGTATGACGATGAAAGCCAATGTATCGCAAAGCACCAGTGAAGAATGGAAAGATGTGAAACTCACGCTCTCAACGGGTAATCCGTCCGAAAGTGGCAGCAAACCGGAGTTACAACCGTGGCGGTTGGGTGCCCGATACGTTTATAAAAATAAGGCGGCAGCAAATCTGTCCTATTTTAAGCGCAATCCGAATATCAGGCATATCAGTGGGGTTGTTACGGATAATCATGGTGAACCTTTAGTGGGCGCTTCAGTATTGATTAAAGGAACTACTAAAGGAGCTATGACCGATATTAATGGTCGGTATGAATTGGATTTGCCCAATGATGCGAATGTTATTTATGTCAGTTTTTTAGGATATTCTAACCTTGAAATACCCATTACGCAACCGTATTTGAATGTGAGTTTGAATGATGGAGCCAGATTGGAAGAAGTGGTTGTTACAGGCTACGCAACAAAAAGACGGGCAAATGACGAAGAAGCCGCAGCACCTTCTGCTCCTACTTCTGCCGCTGAAATAACCGTTGAAAAACAGGAAGCGACGACAACGTCTTATGATATTGACTTGCCCTACACCATTCAAAGTGATGGCAAATTCAACACGGTGGAGATAAAGGAAATGACGGTGCCCGCAACCTATCAGTATTATGTGACGCCAAAACTCGATCGCGATGCCTTTTTGACCGCTCAAATCATCAATTGGGAACAGTACAACTGGCTGACCGGTGAAGCCAATTTATTTTTTGAAGGCACTTTTTTGGGTACAACGACTTTGAATACACAATTCACCAATGATACGCTGAATATTTCTTTGGGCAGGGATAAAAATGTCGTGGTGACGCGCACGAAATTGAGTGATTTTACCAAAAAAGGATTTTTAAGCAATAAAAGAACGGATTCGAGGGGTTATGAAATTGCGGTGAGAAACAAAAAATCATTGCCGATTAACATCATTGTAGAAGACCAAATTCCCATTTCGGTGAATAAAGAGTTAGAAATTGACAAGACTTTGGATGGTGCTGAACTCAACGAAGCCACCGGAAAGTTGACTTGGAAACTAAATGTGGCGGCAAGCAAAGAACAAAAAGTGAAGTTTACATATACGGTTAAATATCCGAAGGATTTGAATGTGCCATTGGAATGATGGTGTTGTATATTTTTGAGCCACGAATTTACGAATTATACTAATCTACGTGTGGACAATAAAATGCTTGTCAACACGTAGATTAGTATAATTCGTAAATTCGTGGCTCAAAACCTACAAGATGCGGAGCATTCTCCATAAATTTAAAAATAAAAATCGCCTATCCCTTGAACATCAGCCACCATTTTGTGTTGTTATCCGCATGAATACAGGAATAAAATCAGCGTTATTATCATTTTTTGTCAACGGTTCAAACTCTGAGATGAAACATCTGAAAGTGGGGGATGCGGCACCCGATTTTGCAGCGACAAATGATAAAGGGGAAACGGTAAAACTCTCCGACTTTAAAGGAAAAAAATTAGCTATTTTCTTTTATCCCGCCAGTGGAACACCTTCATGCACGGCTGAAGCGTGCAGTTTGCGTGACCATTACAAAGATTTGCAGTTGAAAGGCATAGAAGTATTGGGTGTTAGCCCCGATTCGGTCAAAAAACAGCAAAATTTCTCGCAAAAACATGAGTTCCCCTACGACATAGTGGCGGATCCTGATTTGGAAATCTTGAATGCCTACGGCGTTTGGGGGCCCAAAAAATTCATGGGTAGGGAGTTTGACGGTGTGCATCGCACTACTTTTATGATTGATGAAAATGGTAAAATTGAACACATCATCGAAAAAGTGCGCTCGGCTAACCATGCTGCTCAATTGTTGGAACTGGTGTGATAATTTTTTTGGGAATTTTCGTGAAATTAGCGGGTCGCTCAGGTGTCAGACGCTTTTAAAGCGTCTGACACCTTGAAACTCTCGAAAGACTCACTAACTTTACGAAAGAGTTATTTTTTTAAAAATTCTCGCTAACTTAACAACTTAGTGCCCCTTGTTTTTGTTTAATTTTTTTCATGTATCGTTAAACAGAAAATCATGCAGCCACACGTTCTTGAGTTTGAAACAAAATTATACCGCCCTTTGGAAGAGGTATTTGAGTTTTTCAGCAATGCCGAAAACTTAGATGCTGTGACTTCACCTGACTTAAATTTCACTTTTTTGACACCGCGTCCCTTCAAAATGCACGTTGGCACGCTCATAGATTACCGTATCAAATTGATGGGTATTCCTTTTTTTTGGCGAACAGTCATCACGGATTGGGAACCGCCTTACCGATTTGTGGACCAACAATTGCGGGGACCTTATGTGTTGTGGCATCACGAACACATTTTCGAAGACAAAGGCGAATATGTGTTGATGACCGATCGAGTTCATTATTTATCACCCGGTTGGATTTTTGAACCTTTGATTGATAAAATCTTTGTCCGCCAGCAATTAGAAGGCGTGTGGGCTTATAGAGAAAAACGTTTCAAAGAATTGTTCGGTAAAAAACAATTAGCCGCTCAACTTTCACTATAAATACAATTTACAACCTTCAAACACCTTTTAATTGTCCGTAAGTCGGAAGCAATAGTGTTGTTTGACAAACACTTATTTGATAGCTGACTTTTCAATTTTAATAGTTGCGTTTTTTTTAATGAAAAAAGCGATTCTGAGATGTATTTTCAGTTTCGCTTTTTATTTTTACGTCATTTTTGCCTAACCGCCTCCGTACAGCATCTCGAAAACAGTTGACTCCGCCCAAAAATCTGCTCTTGTACATTTATGAAATGAATAAAAATCAATATTAAAAGGTAATGATGATTTTTTTTAGGGTCAGTTTTGAAACATTTTTGTCTCGTTAACAATAAAACAATCTAAATAATGATTTGGAAAACTCAGCCAACATTAGAATACCTCAACGCTATTGGGCAGAACTCTCTTTCAGAACACTTGGGCATTGAAATGATAGAAATTGGGGATGATTTCCTCAAGGCAAAAATGCCTGTTGACCATAGAACAGTTCAGCCATTCAGGATTTTACACGGTGGCGCTTCTGTTGCTTTTGCCGAAACGCTGGGTAGTGTTGCCTCTGTTTTATGCGTTGATCCGTCTGTATATCAAGTTGTAGGAGTTGAAATCAACGCCAATCATTTAAGTTCGGCACTTGAAGGGTCAGTAGTGTATGGGAAAGTTCAGCCCATTCGCGTCGGACGAACTATCCATGTTTGGGAGATTGATATCACAAACGAAAAAGGTAAAAAAATCTGTGTCAGCCGCATAACCATTGCAGTAGTTAAAAGATAAAATTTAAGTTTTTACATAAAAATTACGCTGCAAAAGCATTTGATTAATACCCAAAACGTGTTTATTGTTAGTTTTCTAATCCGGTTTAATCATTGTAAAAAAAAGTTAAGTAATTGAAACAGTACATTTCTAAAAGTGTGAAAAATTATCTACCCCTCAGTATATTCCTGTTTTTAACAACATTTGCCACCGCTCAAATTTCCCCTGCGCAAAATATGCGCCTTCGCTCTCAATTGAAAGTGGATGCTCAAGGCGGGGCTAATATCTGTGGATATGCTCGTAACGGTAAGGAATATGCCATTGTCGGAACGCTTCAAGGAACGGTCATCGTAGATGTCACCAACCCGGATGTTCCCGTAAAACTCAAACTCATTCCGGCGGTTCAAAGCAAATGGCGCGAAATTAAGGTGTATAAAAACTATGCTTATGTCACCACCGAGGGAAGTGGACAAGGTTTACAAATAATAAACCTTTCGGCGTTGCCTGATACCAATGTAATCTATAAAGATTACAAAGGCGGCGATAATAATTTGACCAACATCGCCAAAATTCACTCTTTGCATATTGATACTACCAAAGGTTTCGTGTATTTATTTGGTGGCAGCAGTACATTGTCCAATGGAGTCAATATCAATGGTGCGACGGTTTTAGACCTCAAAGACCCGTGGAATCCCGCCTTTGCGGGATATTTTAATAAAAGTTATATCCACGACGGCTATGTGAATAATGATACTTTGTACGGTGGGCATATTTATGACGGTTATTTTTCCATCATTGATTTTAAAGATAAAGCTAATCCGGTCATTTTAGGCACTAAAAAAACGCCTTTGGAATTTACTCACAATACATGGCCTTCCGTGAATGGCAAAGTAATATTTACGACTGATGAACGAGGCGGGTCTTATTTGGCGGCGTATGATGTTTCAGATGTGACAAATATTAAGTTGTTGGATAAAATCAGAACGGTAGCGGGCGATGCGGCGATTGTACACAACACCCATATTCTGAACGATTTCGCCATTACATCATGGTATACTGAGGGGGTAACAATTGTGGATGCCCACCGTCCGCAAAATCTTGTGCAAGTAGGGCAGTACGATACATACAATGGTGCGGGTGCTGTTTTCAGTGGTTGTTGGGGTGTTTACCCTTATTTGCCTTCGGGCAATTTTATCACTTCAAGCCTCGAAGGAGATTTACATATTTTGACTCCTCAATATGTCAGAGCGTCTTATCTGGAAGGCACTGTTATTGATTCAGTCACTCGTAAGGCTATTATTGGGGTTAAGGTTAAAATTAACTCTAATGACGCTGATAAAGCCGCCGAAACCAATGCTACCGGCAACTACTACACGGGGCAAGCTACTTCGGGACAATTTTCAGTGACGTATTCAAAATCAGGATATTACCCCAAAACAGTTCAGTTGACTTTATCAAGTGGACAAGTGACGTTTCAGGACATTGAGTTAAAACCGCGTCCAAGATTCATCGTTAGTGGAAATGTGGTATCAAATGTGGACGATTCTCGTTTAGGCAACGGCGTGGTGTATCTGAAGGGAACTGAGTTTAATTATACGATTCGGACAGATACTCAAGGCGCATTTTTACTAAATGATGTGATGGATGATACGTACGAAATGATCGTGGGTGCATGGGGATATCGACACCGAAAAATAACGAACCAAGTCATTACCCGCAATCTCACCGGCATAACCATCCGCTTGGATAGTGGTTATCAGGATGATTTTTGGGGCGATTTCGGTTGGGAAATTTCAGGAACGATTCAGCCCGGGGCTAATCAGGGCAGATGGGAACGTGCTGTTCCTATACAAATTAATTTCAATACTGAGATAACCAGCCCGGGTGCTGATATTGCGACTGATTTAGGCAGCCATTGTTACGTCACCGGTAATGGTGGTGGTGACGGCGGCGCTAATGATGTGGATGGGGGACCCACTGTATTGACCTCGCCTGTAATAAATCTGAAAAATGCCCGCAATCCTTCTTTGACATTTTCCTATTGGTTCGCCAATACCGGCGGTACGGGTTCGCCGAACGATACATTAGATATATATATGTCGAATGGTGTGACCGAAAAACTCCTTCTTTCGGTGACCCAATCGGCTAATCAATGGCGCAATGCGACCATCAATATTAAAGATATTTTACCCTTGACGGACAGTATGCGCCTACGCATAAGTGTTTCGGACGATAATCCGGGTCATATTGTAGAAGCTGCTTTTGATGCTTTCAAAATATCAGAGTTAACGGCGGTTACGGATATTGCATATAATTGGCAGTTAAAAACGTATCCGAATCCCTTTGCCCATAATATCACGGTTGATTTTCAATTGGACAACACGGCTAAAAATGCCCAACTGAAAGTTTATAATCTGGTCGGGCAAGTTGTAGAAACAGCCTCTTTATCTCATATGGGACAAATTTCGGGTAATACTGAGGGGTTGAGAATAGGTGAAAAATTGCCCGCGGGAATCTATTTCATCCGCATAGAATCTGAAAATAAAGTCAGCCGCACAGAACGTATTGTGAAAAATTGATGCGTATAATTATGGAAACTTTCAAATTTAGTTGTAATTTGCAGCGTTTATTGGGTCAAAAAATCCGTTTTAAAAATTAAAATAATGAAAAAATTTGTTCTAATACTTTCTGGGCTGTTATTAACAGTTGTTGTGTTCAGCCAAAACCTTAAGGAACCGCTTAATAAACCTTTGACAGCCGCTCAAAAAGTGACCATTGAGTTGTCAAAAATCTATAACTTAACGGGAGAACAGGTATTGGAGTTGAATAAAATTCAGGAAGCCAAATTAACCGCTTTATCCAAAATGGAAGGATTGAAAGCGCAGGATATGAAAAAATATATCGTCAAACGCCTTTCCGCGTTCGAAACTGCCGATAATGCATTGATGGCTCTTTTGGATGAGCGTCAGATGGAAACTTTTAAAAAGCGACAAATAGAAAAATCCACGAAATACGAAACCATTGTTGAAGGGATGAAAAAACAAGGTTTTTCACAATCGGATATTCAAAAAAAATTAGCAGACACCGAGTTCTGATTTTTATTGAAAAAGCGATTAAAGTAGAAAAATGCTTTAATCGCTTCTTTTTTATTAAGAAAAACAAATATAGTTTTCTATATGTTTTGTAGCTTTGCGAGAGTGTGTTTTAGGAATAAACATTTCACTCATAATTACTGTTAGTATTCTATAATCTTGCCTCGCTTTTCTTCGTGGGGCTTCTACTATAAACGAATTTTATGGACACGTTAAAGGCAAAATTCAAAGAAAAATCGGCTGCCTTGTCTGCCGAAATCAAAGCCATGCTCAAAGAACATGGCGATAAGGTAATTGACAAAGTGACCCTGAGCCAAGCTTATGGTGGCATGCGCGACATAAAAAGCATGATATGGGAAACTTCTTTGCTCGATGCCCAAGAAGGTATTCGTTTCAGAGGGTTCACTATTCCTGAGTTGAGCGAAAAATTGCCGCACGGTCGTGGTAAAGAACCGCTTCCAGAGGGCTTGTTTTGGCTGATGTTAACGGATGAAGTGCCAACCGAAGAGGAAGCTTTATGGTTGACCAACGAGTGGGAACGCCGTCGCAATGTGCCTGAGCATGTGTATGCTACTTTAGATGCACTGCCGATTGATACCCATGCTATGACCATGTTCACGGTGGGTATTATGGCATTGCAAAATCAAAGCATTTTTGCCAAACGCTACGAGGAAGGTATGCCTAAGTCCGAATATTGGGATGCCACTTATGAGGATTCTATGAACCTTATTGCCAATTTGACACCTTTGGCTGCTTATATCTACCGCCGTAAATACAAAGATGGTCAGCGTATTGAACCGAATGACCGTCTGGATTGGGCGGCTAATTTTGCGCACATGTTGGGCTACGAAGATACTGATTTTAAAAATTTGATGCGCCTGTATATGACTATACACGCCGACCACGAAGGCGGTAATGCATCGGCTCACACCACGCATTTGGTGGCTTCAACTTTGAGCGACCCTTATTTGTCTTTCGCAGCGGCTATGAATGCTTTGGCGGGCCCACTTCACGGCTTGGCTAATCAGGAAGTGATTAAGTGGATTTTTGAAATGGTGGATGAATTGGGCACTACGAAGCCGACCAATGAGCAATTGGCGGATTATGTCAAAAAAACGCTTTCCGAAGGACGTGTGGTGCCAGGTTATGGCCATGCTGTCTTGCGTCAACCCGATCCGCGTTTTATGGCGCAAAAGAGTTTTGCCGAGCAATACTGTAAAGATGACGATATCGTAAAAATCGTTTGGCAAATCTTCGAAACCGTGCCGCCGATTCTTCAAAGTTTAGGTAAAATCAAAAACCCTTGGCCCAACGTTGATGCCCATTCCGGTGCATTGCTCGTGCATTATGGCTTGAAAGAATATGGTTTTTAT
>JANPGW010000401.1:0-8232 GCA_031424115.1 Saprospiraceae bacterium
AAATTTCCCGAAACAAGGTTGTCAGATAATTGATTCAGATAACATTCAAGATTGGTATATCCAGCAATGCCGGTAAGTTTCACACTGAGTTGAGTGCCATTCTGATCCATTAAAGAAGGATTAAGACCGTTTGCCGTTTCCCAGGCATCGGGCATGCCGTCGCTATCAGTATCTAAAGGCGGTGCAGGCGGTGTTGTAAAATCCAATTTAAAAGCATCACTAAATCGGTCAACGCCATCAATCGCTTGAGTGGCTAAAACATTGGTCGTTAAAGGAGCCAATAAACGACGCGTCATAGGGTCACGGCGTTGAGGACTAAAACGATTGAAGGCTCCCACGTTAAGAGCAATATGGCTTTGTAAATTGGCAGTTGGCGTGTATGTGATGTTTGGATATGCATGGCGAGAAGTTAAACGCATCGCCGAACCTAAATTGGTATTGGGGTTATTACCCGCATCAGCAAAATCATTACAACAGTAAAAAATCTGATAATCTGCATAGTTCGGAAATCGTTGCATTTTGTTACCACTGGCGTATAATTGGTTTTGGGCAAGGCTTAAAAAATGGTTGTGAAACATCGCGCCTTTATAAGCTGCGCGCCCGACAGCATAATTGTTAACAAAATTTGCGCGTATTTTATAGTCAGGAGCCTCCGGATTGCTTTGGTTAAAACCGGAATTAAACCACACATGAATGGGAATATCCCACAGCAAATTATTCGATAATTCTATTCTAAGGGGATTCAGTTTGCAATCATTATCATTGGGCGTTTCGCCTGACTGTTCACACGAAATTTCAGGCATCCTCCCACCTACCCGATTCCAAAGATTGTGGTGAATAGAAATGGAGTCCTGCCTTTTGTTCGTCACAGAGTAATTAAGCAACATGCCACTGAACTGATAATGATCCCCGATAGGCTCAGCCAACATACAATTTTGGATGGTAACATTATTGGTACGCGAAATCTGAACTGCTTCATCTGTAGCATTGGCAAAACTGCAATGGTCAATAACTACATTTTTAGCACCGTCTAAGCGCAGCCCGTCTTCATCAATCCATCCCGAAGCAGCTCTAAAATTGGTGGTATGCGGTCGGGAATTGAGATGGCGCACAATCACATTATAAGGTCGGCGCGTTGGGTTATAATAACTATCAAAAATGAGGTTGCGCACAATCACTCCCCCCGGCGACGTCTGCCCTGCTATATAGCAATCGCCTTCAACCACCTCAGCGGCGCAGTCAATGATGCCACTCACTTTAAACAATATATACTTTTTACCCGTAGTTGCCAGCGCAGCATTTAATGAGCCGAGACCACTACAATTCAGATTGGTGACATAAATAACTTGCCCGCCTCTACCACCGGTTGTTGTAGTCGTACCAAAACCTTCGGCACCGGGGAAAGCTGGAATCTGAGCAATTGAGGAAGTAAAAATGGATAGAATTAAAAAGGTGAAAATCGGTTTCATGGTTTTTGAATTTTAAATTTGAGATTAATATAAAGCTTTAATAAAATGCCATTCCTGATGAGATATTTTTTATGCGAATATTGAGTAAAAAAATGCCGTTAGGCATGGCATATCGGTAGCACACAAGTCAAAAACGCACAAAGTGGCGTAGCCACGATATATTCAAAATTAAATATGTCGTCCCCCTGGGACTTACAACAGATTTTCGCCACTTTCAATCGATATTATATGCCTAACGGCATTTTCAACCCAATATTCGCATTTTTTATGAAATTCTGCTCCAAACCTTCCTTTCTTTAGCTTCTATTTCGAGATAATTTTTCAAACGAACATTCTCAGGTTTGTCCAAATGGGGGTCTGAATCAAGAATTTCTATTGCCGTGTGGCGGGCAGCCGTCAGGATTTTTCCATCTTTTGATAGGTCGGCGATGTGAAGATTCAAAATACCACTTTGGGCGGTGCCCTGAATATCGCCCGGACCCCGTAATTTAAGGTCAGCTTCGGCTATTTCAAACCCGTCGGTAGTGCGACACATAGTCTGAATCCGCTCTTTGGCATCAGCCGATAGTTTGTAACTGGACATCAATATACAATACGATTGCTCAGCGCCACGCCCCACTCGACCCCGCAACTGATGCAGTTGCGACAAACCAAATCGCTCGGAATGTTCAATCACCATCACAGAAGCATTAGGCACATTGACACCCACTTCAATCACCGTTGTTGCCACCATGATCTGCGTTTCGTGCTTGATAAATCGCTGCATCTCAAAGTCTTTATCTTTAGCCGGCATTTTGCCATGAACAATGGAAATTTGGTATTCCGGCATTGGGAAATCTCGACTCAAAGACTCATAGCCTTCCATGAGGTTCAACAAATCCAATTTTTCGGATTCTTCTATCAGTGGATACACCACATAAATTTGCCGCCCTTTCGCTATTTCTTCTCTCATAAAACCAATCACCCGCAAACGGTAGTTTTCGGTGCGGTGTTGGGTGACAATGGGTTTACGCCCGGCGGGTAACTCATCAATGACGGAGACATCCAAGTCACCGTATAACGTCATAGCCAGCGTGCGCGGAATCGGCGTGGCTGACATAACCAATACGTGCGGTGGAAAAGGTTTGGATTTGCGCCATAATTTACCGCGTTGTTCTACCCCAAAACGATGTTGTTCGTCAGTGATGGCTAAACCCAAATTGTGAAACTCTACCCAATCTTCGAACATTGCATGAGTACCAATCAATATCTGTATCTCATTGTCTTTCAATTTTTTAAGCAACGCTTCACGTTTTTTACCTTTTATAGAACCACTTAAAAAACCAATACCGATATTAAGTTGTTCGCAGAATTTTGAAATACCGTCGAAATGTTGTTGAGCCAAGATTTCAGTGGGTGCCATCATACAGGCTTGAAAACCATTGTCAAGCGCCATAAGCATAGACATAAACGCCACAATGGTCTTGCCGGACCCCACATCGCCTTGCAACAAACGGTTCATTTGAGCACCGCCGCCTAAATCCGATCGAATTTCTTTGATGACCCTTTTTTGAGCGTTTGTGAGTTCAAAAGGAAGAATATCTTTAAAAAAAGTATTGAAAAAATCACCGATTTTAGAAAAAATGTGCCCTCGGATAGTGCCTTTGCGGATTTTCTTGGCTTGTAATAATTTCAATTGCAAAAAAAACAATTCTTCAAATTTCAATCTATTGCGCGACCAATCGAGTTCTCGTTGATTTTCAGGCGTGTGAATGCCGATGAGAGCCTGATACTGAGGGGGTAGTTTGAACTTCTCCCGCAAATACTCCGGCAGGTTTTCGCCGACGTCTTCCGGTTTTAGCCGTTCTAAAAGCGTTTTAATGATTTTGCGTTGCCCCTTGGCATCAAGTCCCTTGGCGTCGAGTTTGGCCGTTGAGGTATAAACAGGATCAAAAGTGGGTGCTTTTTCTAATTTTTCGGGCGTTGCCAATTCCATTTCGGGATGCGGAAAACTGACACGACCGTTAAACCAATTCACTCGACCATAAGCGATGTATTCGCCACCCACACTCAAGGATTTTTCTAAAAAATGAATCATCTGAAACCAAACGAGCTCAATACTACCCGTTTCGTCGCGCAAAGTACCGACCAAACGCCTTGCCCTGCCATCGCCCACAACTTCCAAACGGCGTAAAATACCTTTGATTTGAACCGCATCCGAATCCTCAGAAATATCTGAAATGCGGTGAAAGCGGGTTTTATCAATGTATCGAAAAGGGAAATGATAAAGCATGTCGCGGAAAGTAAATATCTGCAACTCTTTTTTCAGCATATCGGCTTTCAGGGGGCCTACGCCACTCAGGTATTCAATAGGTGTATCGAGAAGATTATTCATCGGCAGCAAAAATAAAACATTATGTTTTATTTCAAACTTTTCATTGATAAAATTCCTGTGATTTTTATCAATTCCAATAATGATAAAAATCATTGAAAAGGGCATAATACCAGCGTAAATTTGTACTATTAGTGAATTTTAAATATCAAAAATATGAAAACAAGAAACTCAACCTCGACTGAATTATTAAAATGGTCGGCTCAGGCGATTGGCTTCTTTACAACCGGCAGTTTAATAATTTTCACCTTTACAGAAGTTTTTCCAGCCATGAAAGACGGAAGAGCGAATATGGTTGTGCCGTTATTGCCTTTACTGACTTTGGGTATTGTAGGTTATTTCTTATCCTTCCAACGGGAATTGGCAGGCGGAACAATGCTATTAGCAGGCGGAAGCTCGGCTGTATTGTACATTTTGCTGATGATTCGCAACGAACAAGCCGCTTTGATTTTGGGCGTACCTTTAGTTATGACCGGTATTCTTTATTTGGTTCATTGGCTACTACTTTACCGGAAACACCATGGTCATCATGCCAGAAGGTAATTTTTAACGCAAACAGTCTATATGAAATTAGGAAAATTCATAAATTTCCTTAAATTTTGTAATAAAAATAGACCTATGAAAAGTTTAAAAATTTTATTTATTGCTTTTATCATCCTCAATTTCCCATTAGCGAACGCCCAAAGTTGCGCCGAATCCTACTATTCCTCGAAAGAAGGCACCAAACTGAGCTTTGAAAGTTATGATGGTAAAAATAAATTGGAATCCTCGCAAGAACAAACCATGACGTCCTTTAAAAGTACCATTGATGGTTTTGAGGCGGTGATGTCCGTCAATATGAAGGATAAAAAAGGTAAAGTCATTATGGAAAACCGCCATTTCAACGTCAAATGTGATAAAGGCGTTTTCACGATGGACTTATCTTCATTTTACATAGGTGATATGAACGCTTCGAAAGACATGCAAATGGAAGTCAGCGGTCAAGGCGTTTCCTTTCCGTCAACCCTCGAAGCCGGGCAAGACTTGACGAGTGGCGAAACAGAAATAAAAATGAAAAGTGGCAATATGACGCTGATGACCATGAGATTCAACGAAATTAACCGCAAAGTGGAGAAAAAAGAGTCCATCATCACCCCTGCCGGTGCTTTTGAGTGCTTCAAAATCACTTCCGAGACTGAAATCAAGGTGCTGATGAAAAGAACTTTTAAATCCGCTTCTTGGATTGCTAAAGGCGTCGGCATTGTCAGAACTGAATCCTACAACAAAAAAGGGGAATTGGATAGTTATATGATTTTGACGAAGATTGAAAAGTGAGAACAATTTAAAGTATTACAGCTTCCAAAACGTCTTTACATAAGTAGAGACGTTTTTTTATGATATACTGAGGGGGGAGGTAAACTAACTAAAATTGAACAAAACGACACTATAAATGACACACTCGTAAAAAACAAAAGTGCAACTAATTGATTATCAATTAATTGCACTTTTTGTTTGTGGCGGAGGCAGGAAACACAACACACAGCGCAATGAATTGATAATCAATGAGTTTCACAGCGTACAAAACAAACTATGTGCCTAATGTGTAGCCAATACTTTTCTCTCTAATTCCTGCAAAGATTCTTTCATCTTTTTTATTTCGCCATAGAGCCCCGAATCTTCATCCATTTGACCGACATCTTCATCCATTTTGTATCGGTTCAAGCGAAGCGGTTGGCGCGGTATTTCCTTAATATCAATCGTTTCACGCCACAGCCGTTTAATCGAAAAACCCGTAATATCTTCCAAGTCAATCAAAAAATCAGCAGACGGTTCTCGGCTGCCTTTTTCGTAAGTCTGGTACATCGGTTGCGTTACCCCGAGAATTTCTGCCAACTCTCGCTGATTCAGTCCCCACATGCGCCGAATCGTTTCTAAATTTTTACTTAGCATATTTAATATAAATATTTGTACCGTTTCGACATATTTAATTCAAAACGTTATTTTTAATAAAAACAAGATATTATCTTGGCGTCAATAATTACACAATGTAATTATTAATTCATAATTAACAAAATATTTAACAAAACCTGTAACAAATGGAATTACAAACACTCAAAAAAATCCTCTCAAAACTGATGGATGGTGATGTGGCAAAAATCGCATCGAAAACAAAACGCTCTAAAGGCGCTGTCTATCAAGTCTTTCGCAAAGAATCGTTCGTTTCGAGCGTCATCGAAACCGCTTTAGACGTCATCGAAACGAACGCCCTCGATTCGCTTCGATTCGTCAAAGAAAAACGTGCCGAACTTAAACAAGCCGCCGCCGAATACGAAGCGAAGAAAAGAAAGCAACTCGAAAAACGACAGCAGACCAGCCTACCGGACAGGCAGGAACAAGCCGCTTAAAAAACCAACTTTTTAACAAATTCAAAAAAATCAAAAACAAACAGGTATGAAAAATACACACAAAGCTGATGCAACAAAAGTTGTCCGCCTGCAAACAATGTCTAACGAAGACTTACAAAAAGAGCTAAGAGAAGCCTACGAAAAATTGAACTTGTACAGAAGTAACGATTTATCTAACTACATTTTTGGCAAAACAACGCCAAAAGCAATCGACATCGAAGAGGCGATTTTAGGCGCGTGCCTGGTGGATAAAGAAGCCTTTCCAATCGTGAGTGATTTATTAAATGTAGAAGATTTTTATGCCGAAAATCATAAATTGATTTTTCGGGCGATGGGAGAAATTAAAAGTAGTGGCAGTGCAATAGATTTACTCACAGTCGCTACCCACATTAATGACAAGTATAAGCGTGAATTAAAAGAATTTCCGAACGGAAAATTAGAAGTTTATACACTCGTCGAATTAACAAGCAGAGTTGCATCTTCCGCAAACGTCGAATACCACGCCCGAATCGTCAAACAAAAAGCATATGCACGAGAAGCTATCAGAATCGGCAGTTTAGCGATTCGGGAAGCCTACGAAGAGCAAAAAGATATTTTTGATTTGTACGACGAACTCAATAACCTGACAAGAGCCAATAATCCAAAACGGATTTTACGAGTAATGTCTATGAATGATGCCATCATTGAGGGTGCAAAAATGCCGAAGCGTAAAGAACTCGTAGGGAATCTAATTCGTGAAAACGAATTGACAATTTTGTACGGCGATGAAGGAACGGGTAAATCAATCCTCGCTTTTCAAATCGCAATCGCTATGTCGAAAGGTTCTAACTTATTCGATTTGGAAGAGTTTAAAAACGAATGTGGCGTACTAAAAACCCTTGTATTTGATTTTGAATTAGAAACGGCTGAGTTATTTAGCCGTTATTCCATCAATTCCGAGTGTTACGATTTTGGAAATAATCTTTTCCGTTCCGATTTAAACCCCGAATGTCTTGACTTAGAGAACGGTTCAGAAAAATTAATGAAAGCCGTTCAACAAGCCATCGAAGCCCATCAACCGCAATTCGTTGTCGTTGACAATATAACGTGGTTAGTTGATGAAGCCCAAGACGCCAATATTGCCACCACGTTCATGAAAAAGATTTTGACCATGCAGCGCAAAACTGGATTTTCTTGTATCATCGTAGCGCACACGCCAAAGCGAAACACGAGCGAAGAAATTGAAAGCCGCCACCTCGCAGGGTCAAAAAACCTTTCAAACTTTGCTAAAAATCTCATAGCCGTTTCTCATTCAAAACTGGATCCAAGTGTCCGATACATCAAACAGGTGAAATGTCGGAACGCTCAAAAGTTATACGGCTATGATAATGTTATTCAATGCGCCATCCATAAAGAGGAAAACAGCCCATTGTTAGAATGGAAGTTCAGAAAAACAACGCCCGAAGTCCTACATCTTTCAACGCCCGAACAACTACTTTCCGATAATGAAATTTGCATCGAAGCCTTGAAACTCAAAGCAAAAAAATTATCATGGGATGATATTGTGGATGAAATGAACCTTTCGATGGATAGGACAACTCTTTATAGAAAAGTTCAGAAATACCAAGCTAAAAATGTGGATTGGGAAAAACTTTTAGAAACTGTTTAGAAACTGTTTTAAAAGCGGTTTAAAAATTAAGTTTTTGAAACAAAATTTGAGAATGAAGCGGAAAAAGTTCCGAAATCAAAATTTTTCATTTTTTACTGCGGGGTGCTTATGTGTGCATTATGCACGTGCATTGCACAAAGTGACAAGCAAATGCAAAATGCACACATCGCACAATATTTTTTTTTTTTTTTTTTTTTTTTTTGAGAGTAGTGTGCACATGCACACAATTGACAAATAAGCCACTTTATGACTATAATTAACTGATAATCAATAAGTTATAAAAGTGTGCAAAAAGTGTGCAAGTGTGCAAGCGCACACTTTTAGAGCGTCTCATACAATTTAAAACAATTTATGTTTAAA
>JANPGW010000402.1:0-6523 GCA_031424115.1 Saprospiraceae bacterium
CCCAATTTACTGCCAAAGATGTTTTAATATGGGTACGAAAACACCCCGACTCTATTTTTAATGACCTTACTTGGCAAAATTTTGTGCCTATGGACTTAATTAATGCAGCTTGATGGCTGACGAGTGGCACTCATGTTGATATACAGTACCAATATAAAATGAATCAATTTTCGTTATGCCTTTTATCGGATCTATAAAATCATGTGTGTAGTGAACCTTACCTACATAAATGTCTGTAACAGAGATATCTTCTGATTTCTGGCAACTCAAAAACAAAGACATTAAAACAATGATAAAATATAAAGTTTTCATTTTTTTTCAAATTAAAAACTGTAAGGCTAAGATAACGTCTACTTTTTCCATACTCCACCAACACCCAAATCCCATAACTTTTTATTGAGCGCCGGAATATCGGAATCAAGAATTTCCATAGCTTTAACTTTTAGCTTTGACCATTGAGCGTCTAATTCTTGTTTTCTATCGATTGAAGGTTTGTTAACAACGGGTATATCGCTTTCTGTCTGATTGATGAGGAAAATATATTCGGCAGTGAATTTATTAGGAAAATTTTCAACATCATCATAAGCTGTTGATTTCCGTTGCACCATGTCTTCGTCCCATGCCTTCATTTTTTTTATCAATGCCCCCCCCTCAGTATAAGCCGCTTTAAATTTATCATCCTTTGGCAATGTTTTAAGCAATTGCTCTAATTGTTGTCTTTTTGCATCAATGGTATTCACCATTTTGTGCATAAGAACAAATTCATTTTCCATTTGAGACATCACTACATGATACTGCTTATAGGCATTCATATCATTGGGATACAATGGGTTGGCTAAGATTTCGCCCATAGTTGAAACTTGCTGATCGCCCGATTTTAGGGTAATTGTATATTTGCCAGGGATTGCCTTATGCCCCGCATAACTGGCTTCAAAATAGACATTTTCAATGCCGATGGTTGTCGGATAACGCATATTCCACACAAATCTGTTAAGCCCTTTATTAGTACTCAACGTGGGCTCTGCCGAATGTCCACCGTCCCATTTTTTGAACAAACTGTCTTTTTTAGAGTTAAAAGTTCTCACCAAATTACCCTCAGCATCTTTTATTTCAAGAGAAATGGGTTGGTCTTTTTTAACATCTTCTATATGATAATAAATAACAATACCATTGGCAGGGTTAACGCCTTCATCTGAGGACGAACCTTTAAAATCTTCGTCATTTTTATCCAATTCACTTCTACCATTAGCGAGATAAGCGCTTTTGGGTTGAAAAATGGTGAGGTTTTTAACGTCGTTTTTATATTGTCTGAAAAGTGTTAAATCGTCCAAAACCCAGAATGACCTGCCCGAAGTAGCGGCTATCAAGTCACCTTTATGAATTTTTAAATCTGTAATGGGGGCAATTGGCAAATTTAATTGGAAAGAAGACCAATCTTTACCGCCATTCCAAGATATAAAAACACCTAATTCCGTACCGGCAAACAACAAATCTTTGCGCTCCTCATCTTCTCTCACTACTCTTGTAAAAACATTATTGGGTAAACCGGTTACGATTTTTGTCCACGTTTTGCCATAGTCCGTTGTTTTATAGATAGCCGGTGTATGGTCATTAAATTTGTACCGTGTCGTGGCTATATAAGCCGTAGCTTTATCGTGCGGTGACACTTCAATGGCATTAATCAGACATTCTTGCAAACCGACCGGCGTGACGTTTTTCCAATTTTTGCCACCATCCATTGTCAAATGTACCAATCCGTCATCACTACCTGTCCATATTACCCCTTTTTCGTGGGGTGATTCCAAGATATAGGCGAGTGTTCCGTAATTTTCAGCGCCTACTCCTTCGTTGGTGTACGGACCACCGGCTTTGCCTTGTTTCTCTTTTTCATTGCGGGTCAGATCAGGTGAAGCTTCTGTCCATGTTTTACCCATATCACTTGTGCGTAACAAATATTGTGACCCATGATAGTAGGTATTGGGTTCATGCTTCGACCAAATAATCGGTGCATTCCAATTGAATCTGTATTTTATGTCTTTGGCATCGCGTCCTAAATACTGAATGGGTGCAGCCATAATATTCGTTCCAGCCTGCGCTTTTGTATCTAATATTTCAATTGTTCCTTGATAACTACCTCCTAAAACGTATTGCGGGTCATCCGGATTAAATGCTAAAAAAGCACTTTCACCGCCCGCTGAAGATGTCCAACTGGAGGAAGAAATATGCCCACTGCCCAATTCTCTATGGGCAATTGATACAGAGCTATTGTCTTGTTGCCCGCCATAAATGCGATAAGGGAATTGATTGTCAACGTTGATTCTATAAAATTGTGCGGTTGGCATGTTATTTTGAGAACTCCAAGATTTACCGGCATTAAACGTAACGGCAGCACCGCCATCGTCTGAGATGATCATATTTTTTGAATTCTGGGGATTAATCCAAAGATTGTGATAATCTCCGTGCGTACCGGATATATCTTCCCAAGTTTTACCACCATCGGTAGAGCGCAAAGCAGGAGCGCTCATCACATATACCGTATTCTCATTCAAAGGATCCGTAAATACCTCAATATAATACCACGATCTTTGAATCAAACGGTGGTCATTGGTCACCTGCGACCAGCTTTTCCCTGCATTGGTAGAAACATATAAGCCTCCCGCATCTTTTTCCCAATCGCTTTCAATCAAAGCATACACTTTTTCAGAATTAGACCGGCAAACAGAAATCGCCATTTTGCCCATATCTTTTGGCAGCCCTTCCGCCATTTTTTCCCAAGTTTCGCCACTATCTACTGATTTGTACAATCCGCTACCGGGACCACCACTAATAACTTTCCACGGTAATCTACCGTGTTCCCACATCGAAGCATAAAGAATGCGGGGATTATTCATATCCATTGACAATTCATTGCAGCCCGTCTTGTCATCTACATACAGGACGTTTTTCCAAGTAACACCTCCGTCAGTTGACTTATAGATGCCTCTTTGTTGGGATTTACTGTATAATGCGCCCTGTGCCGCCACAAAAACCGTATTGGGGTCTTTGGGATGAATGACAATTCTGGCGATGTGTTGCGTGAGGTCAAGTCCCATTTTTTTCCACGTTTTCCCGGCGTCGGTTGATTTATAAACACCATCGCCATGATGCGTCATAACACCCCTGACCGCGTGTTCACCCATACCTACATACACGACATTGGGGTCACTTTCCGCCACTGCCACCGCACCTACCGACCCTGTTTTGAAAAACCCATCGGAGATATTCGACCAATTGATGCCCATATCTTCGGTTTTCCAAAGCCCGCCGCCCGTTGTACCCATGTAATAGGTGTTAATATCACCGACAACCCCCGTTGCAGTGACTGAACGCCCCCCTCTAAAGGGTCCAATATTGCGCCATTTGACCGGTTTGAAATAGGTATTAAGGGCATTTTCAGTAGAGTCCTTTGTAGTTTGAGCAGAAAGGCTAAAAAAGGCAGGGAGTAAGCCCGTTAAAAGAAGTAGGTTTTTTAACATGTAATTTGATTTTAAATGAATTGTTGAAAGTGAAACCGTGACAAACCTAAAATATAATTTTCAAAAAGTAGTGCGTAAAAGTGGATTTAAACCTCTTTTTTATTCGTTTTTATGCATTGCTTTTCACCCCCTCAGTATAGATTCTTACTCAGGCAATTTTTCCTGAGGCGCATCTTCTTTTAGTTCTAAATAATTTTGCGGGGAAACGACCGGCTTACCCCTCTCTTTTTCTACATTTTTTCTGGCATTTCCGGCAATCGTTCCACCTCTAACCGCCGCTTGATGATTTTCTTGAAAACCTTTGGCATCATCGTCAATGGCAATGCTGCGGGTCATTTCTTCGCCCAGCATCGTGAAAATGAGTTCCAAATTGGTCATATGGTCGCGCAGGTTTTGTTTTTCTAAACCTTTGTATTTGGCGTGTTCGTTGGGTGTCAATCCAAATGTCGCTTTGGCAATTTCAGAAGTTAAAATAGCATATTCCTGTCCCTCTTTTACACCCCTTTGTTGCCATTCATCGGTTAGTTGTTTGCGAATATCAATGGTTTTGAGGCGAGTATTGACCCATTCTTCGGTGTAGCCTTTAGCGAGGTAAATTTCACGAATGCGCTCAATGCCCAATTCAGGGTTTTCAATTTCTTCAATATGTTGATTCCCAATTTGAGCCAACCAAAGCCTAAAAGGTTCCGCCTTGGGCGATGGAATAGACATAACAATTCGCAATAAGCCCTCCCGATTCGCCGCTTCGGTTTTATAGTTTTTACCGTCGGCAGCCACCATTTTCAGTTGTTCGCAAAATGCGAAGGACTGATTACTTTGTTTTGACGACCGCTTTTTCATATCCGCCCAATAGCGTTGTGGCTGCGAGCTATCCGTTAAAACTGCAATAACATCCACCACCGAAAACCACCATTCACCATTATGCTCGATACGGCGAATGTTTTTTTCTTGAAAAAGAACGATTTTATTATTTTGTTCCATAGTATTTATTTTAAACAAAAAACTTACCCCAAATATAAAATATAATTCACACCCCTACCCTATCAATCAATAATAATCTCATCCGCAAATATCCAGCCTTTGCCGCCCGCGCCTTTGTGCCATGCGGGAATTGGATTCTGCGGTTTTGCAATCAATTTGATATAGCGGGCTTTTCCCTTTTTTTCAATACCCAAACGCCTGATATGCGCCCCCTCAGTATTGGGCTTCAAAATAGACTGTTGAGTGCTCAATAGTTCAAATTTTTTACCATCATGGGAGGTATAAAACTGAATTTCGGCCGGTGAAAAAATCCAGGCGTTTTGGTCTTCAACGCAATTGAGAATGATTGAATTAAAATCTTTTTCCCTACCCAAATCCACCACCGCTTCCAAATCCACGCCTTCAAAGCCTTGCCAGCCGCCTAATTGCCATTGTTCAATGCCGTATTCACCATCCACCAAAGCGTCCGATGCACCGCCGGAATACTGAGGGGCCGGCGCATTTTTCAAAGTAATGGTTTTATCTTTTACGATTTTTTTGAATGTGGCGGTGGCGATTTTAGATGGGTCACCGTAAATGGAACTATGTTTTGCCACGAATTTTATGGTTTTATTCTCCTTTATTTCAATAGGTTCAGTGTATTTCACTCCTGAAAGTCTTGGGTCACTGCCGTCAGTTGTGAAATAAATTGCAGCCGTTGTATCAGCACAAGCTAATTCTATTTGTTGTTTATCCTTGAAAAGTTTTGTGCCTTTTAAAATGAAAGGGATTGGAACAATATCATCATGCATTCTATGACCATGAATATCGAAATGATAATCACCTATACTATCAATACCATCATTTTTTTCAATCCACCCAAAATTAGCCAAATCAATAGCTTTTTTATCATAATTAAAAACTTGCTTACCTGCATCAATTTTAATTTTATCAAAAAAGCACACACCATTTTGAAAACTTGAATATTTTTGATAGCATGGGTTAACTGGATATTGTCCCATTGCAGATAAAACATACCAAGCCGACATTTGCCCACAATCCTCATTCCCAATCAAGCCATCGGGTGCATTTTTATAAAAATTATCTATGATTTGGTGCAACAAATACTCAGTTTTGGCAGATTTTCTGACATAATTGTACAAATACCCAATATGATGACTCGGTTCGTTACCATGCGCATATTGCCCAATTAAGCCTGTAATATCCACTTGGTCACGCCCTGTTGTTTTAGATTCGCTATTAAAAAATTCGTCCAATTTGGCTTCAAATTGCTCTTTTCCACCGAGCATTTGAATTAAACCGTCCATATCATGTTGCACCGAAAACGCATATTGCCAAGCATTACCTTCTGTAAAATGATGGTTCACTTCACGTGGGTCAAAAGGCTCAACAAAGGTTTCATTGATTTTAGCTTGAAAAAAGCCTGTTTTAGGGTTAAAAATATTTTTCCAATTTTGGCTGCGTTGGATGTATTCTTTATAAATATCGTCTTTTTTCATTGCTTTTGCCATCATCGCAATGCAATAATCATCGTAGGCATATTCCAAAGTTTTGCTCACCGACTCCCCCTCAGTATCGGCAGGGATATAACCCTTTTCACGATATGCTTTTAAGCCAAAAGTGTCTCGATTGACGGTTTTAATCATCGCATTTAGGGCTTTTTCAGCATCAAAACCTTTGATTCCTTTCAAATAAGCATCGGCAATAACGGGAATGGAGTGATTGCCAATCATGCACCACGTTTCATTCCCGGGAAAATTCCAAACGGGCAAATGACCCGCTTTTTCAAAATCATCTATAAAACCATTGATAAAATCGGGCACTTTTTCGGGGCATAAAATCGTGTACAAAGGGTGCGTCGCCCTGTGCGTATCCCACAACGAAAAGATGGAATGGTAGGTAAATGTCTTTGAATTGTACACTTTATTATCCAAACCCCGATAATCGCCGTTCACATCTTGCCATACTGAGGGGTGTATCAAAGTATGGTACAAAGCCGTGTAAAATATAGTGCGTTGGTCTTCCGT
>JANPGW010000403.1:0-2954 GCA_031424115.1 Saprospiraceae bacterium
CCGTTGGCATACTTGGGGCATTAGTATCCGCTTTCATTTTAAAAAAGAAATAATATCATGACATCAAAAGCTGAATTACCGGAAGATTATATTGAGGAATTGACTGAGGATAGAAAGCCTGTTATGAAGGCATTGCGTGAAACTATTTTAACAAATATACCCAATGGTTTTCGAGAAGAAATGAGCTATGGTATGTTAGGCTATGTAGTCCCCCATTCTATTTACCCAAGCGGTTATCATTGTACGCCTAAATTGCCCTTGCCTTTCATGGGTTTGGCTTCGCAAAAAAACTTTGTTGCCCTTTATCACATGGGTATTTATGCCGATAAAAATTTATTAGATTGGTTCGTTTCTGAATATCCAAAGCATTGTAAAACGAAGTTGGATATGGGGAAAAGCTGTATCCGTTTTAAAAAAACAACGGATATCCCCATCCAATTAATTGGCGAATTGGCATCTAAAATGTCGGTTCAAGAGTGGATTGATTTGTATGAAAAAACGTATAGAGGTGTAAAATCATGAGTATTCAATCGAAACTTGTTTTTATCAAAACGGTTCATACCCTCGTATGGCTCTTTTTCAACGTGGTGTTATTTTACTTGGCTTACGCTGTAATCATCAATAAAATAGATAACCTCGTTTGGATTGGTATTGGGCTCATTGTATTAGAAGGCGTCGTTTTGCTCATTTTTAATAAAATGTGCCCTTTAACGATTATTGCTCGCCGATATTCTGATTCAACCAAAGACAATTTTGACATTTATTTACCCAATTGGTTGGCAAAATACAATAAGTTGATTTACACGTCTTTTTTCGTCGTTATCGTTGGTGGCGTAGTTTATAGAGTATTGCAACAGTAATGAAAACCCGTGTCACCGCTCGATGCGATGATACGGGTTTTTCTGTAAATACTTGTCTGCCGACAAGGCAGACTGAGGGGTATCAAATAACCATCGCTTCAGCTTCAATCTCCACCAAATAATCATCACCAATGAGATTGGCTTGCACCATCGTATTCACGGGCTGAATATCTTTAAACCGTGTGCCGTGCGCGCGGGCGATAGGTTCCCAATCGTCAATATTTTTAATAAAAATGCGGGTACGCACCACATCTTCTAACCGACTACCCAAAGATTGTAGAGCCCCTTCGATTTTATCAATAATAAAATGCGTTTGCGAAGCTGGGACATTGCCGCCGATGACTTGATTGCCGTGCGTCGCCGTCGTGCCCGAAACCAATATGCGATTACCCTTTTTCACCGCCCGACTGTACCCCGCAAGATCTTCCCAGATAGTGCCACTTAAAACATGGGTACGACCGTCTTTGCCCAATTTAGTGGTATAAGGCGGCGGAAAATTATCAATGTGATGGCTCAAATCACCCGAAGCCGTTAGGAAAGGGGGCTTTCGGTATTCATCGCCGCAATCACCCGCAATAGGATTGGATTGCTTTAAAATCGTTTCAATTTGGGCTTTTTCATCAGGGGTTAAAGCCGTTTCAAAAATCTGTAAATTTGACTTAATATGCGCATTGTTACCCAATCTTGCGCCGATAATCACGCCTCCAACGCCATTTTGCTCCAAAATATACCGACTGGCAATATTCGCTATATCCACAGATTTGTCTTGTGCTATTGCCGATAAAGTTTGTAATAATTGTTGAAAATGCTGCCAATCACCCACTTGGTCAATGAATCGTTTGTATTTCATTTCTGACCATGTTGCCAATTTATCCAACTCAGGTTCGGGTTTTTCCAACCATTTTTCACTTAAAAAACCACCCGCTACGGTTCCAAAAGCCAATAGTTTAATATCTTTTTCAGTGCATAAAGCCAGCATACTTTGCTTTGCTCTTTGGTCTAATAGTGAAAAACAGACTTGATTGGATACTATTTTAACGCCACTATCCACCACCATTTTCAGATGTGCAGTATCAAAATTAGTGACGCCTAAATGCTTGATTAAGCCTTCTTCGCGAAGCTCTTGCAGCCAAAACATTTGGTCCAACCAAGCAGGGTCGGCATAATTCCAAGCGTGGTATTGCAACACATCCAAAGTGTCCAATTGCATTCTATCCAAAGATAATTGCACGGCTTTTCTGACGGACTCTTTGCTGACTTTTCCGGGAGAAGGTACCCATTTTGTTAATAGCTGAATCGTTTCTTTGGGCACATATTTTTTGTGTAATCTGCCCACAATGAGTTCTGACGAGCCATAATGATCCGCCATGTCGAAAGTCGTTAACCCTGCTTCGATGTAAGGAATTAGGGCTTTGGCTGCTTCGTCTAAATCGAGTTGCTTTCCGTCTCTTTCCATATCGGCTACTTGCCATAAACCCGTGAGAATGCGGGATATTTTAAGGTCGGGTGCTAATGAAATATGTTTTGATGCCATTTTTTGACTGTTTTTTTAATAGGTTGGTCTTCACACGAATTTAACGAATTTAACACGAATTTCACTAATTTAGATGCTGCATGCGTGTTGTTTATATGTAAATTGGTGAATTATGTAGTCATTATTTCGACTCATGATATGAGCAAATTATTACATTTTTCAAAATTTGAGTTGTTTTTTTTAAAACGATACCCCCTCAGTTAGTGTTTTTTTATGAAAAATTAGGCGTTTACCCGTGCCACCGCTTCGAGCGGTGGCACGGATTTACCCACTACTCATCTGGCAATTTTTTAAATAGATTTTCAATATCTACGCCACTATCAGCAAGGCGTTTTACCTGCCAAAAATATATCACAGAAGCAATACCCATCACAATCAACCAGACATAAGTGGAGTGAAAATACCATTTTTCGACAGTTGTATTAAAATCCTTCCATAAATGAATGCCTAAAAAAACGGACAAAATCAAAACGCCCAAAGCCGCAATACTGGCTCTTAAATTATGAGAAGCCAAAATCGTGATATTTTGAGCGATTGTAGGATTTTTCTTGGGTAAAACG
>JANPGW010000404.1:0-18389 GCA_031424115.1 Saprospiraceae bacterium
AAACCCCATTGGGTGGTAGTGATACCCATAGCCGTCAACACCACACCGGAAAGTATGCCACAGGCGGCTATTTTTGTTATTTTATGGCGAGGATTTTCACTCAGCAGCAAAGCCAGCGAAAGCGTTAAAGCAAAACCAGCATAATGAAAATGCGCGCCGGTTAACAGCACTATCCAAGGGCTAAAACCCAACGGTTGGAAATTAAAACGATCAAATACACACCAAACTGCAGCATTTGTTAGAAAGCCCCAAGCGGCAAGTGTTGTGAGGTAAGGGAGTTGTATGTCAAATTTGAGTATTTTTAAGAAAATATAGGCGCACCAAAAGGCATATGGCAATGCCAATAAACCTGCAATCGGGCTTTTTTCTACACTAAAACTTAAAGCCAAAAGACAAGAACAAATGAAATGTGTCTGAAGCACCCTTAACGTGGCGGGATGCCCCCCCTCAGTATAAGCATTGAATTGTGCCCTAAAAAAGACATCTCTCTTAATAACCTGTTGAAAACCAATTGGTACAAGAATGAAGGCGGCAATCAAAATCATAGAAATAGCCCAATGGGGCTGCGTGGGTTGGGATTCGATAAAAACCGAAATAAAAGCAATAACGGCTATTTTAAACCATACACCCAAAGGCGCAAGCGGCTCAATCCACCAATTGAGACTCTGTTTTGAGTAATCCATCCGTTACTTTTTTCATGTTTTTCAAAGAATCTTTTACAAATTGTCGCTGATAATACCGTGCTAACGGATAAACCATCCGCACCATCCAAAATCGAGGACGCGAAAATGCCTGAATCTCGTAGAAAACATGTCCGTTTTCTTCCATTATAACTTGAAAAAGTTCCTCTCCGCATTCCACATGATGCTTAAGCGTACCGTAAGCAAAACCAAAGCGATTTGGTTCAGTGACGGTGTAAACTATCCGCGAACAATTGAGCCACCAAATCCCGAGCACATGAGCGCACATAACCACCACACGACCCACTTCAATGGGCGTGTTATCGGCATAAATCAGAGCCCAACCGCCCGGAAACATTGCCCATTTCCGAATAGCTTGACTCGCCGCTTGAAAAACAGCATTGCCTTCGCCGAGTAACATTCGGTTATTGTCATAATCGAAGACAGTTGACTTTTTATGTCGATGCATTTGAAGGTAACTGAAAGGTTGGCTTTTTTGCTCAACGATGAGAGCATCAAGCTGTTGTCGGGTTGGGAAACTAAATTGGAATAACATGTAATAACTGTTTTCCTATAAAACGATAATTGATTTCAAATGTTTCAATAATTATTGAAAATTAAATCTTTATGAAATTTCCTTGCAACCGATTAAGAGATACATGAGATAAATTTTGTAATTATTTTGCCATTTATTCTTTGTTAGCACATATTTTTATCCATCTCTCACAAAATATACATAAATTTGTAGAGTTTGAATCCTCTTTTCTCACCACAAAAAATCCGTCGATTATGCGTGCTATATCAATCAAAATGGGTCTTTGGATGTTGGCAGGATTTATTTCTTTTTTTCTGCTGATGTATGTCATGGGGTTAGGTTATCGAAGTGAACTCCGTGTGCTGAATGGTGTCATTCACATATTTTGCCTCTATCGGGCCATCCAATTATATTATGCAAGACACCCCGAGAACATAGGCAATTACATGATGGGTGTGGGACAGGGAATGGGTGCCTCCATCATCGGTGTTGGAGGATTTACAGTGTTTATGACCATTTTTCTCGCTCTCAACCCGGATTTGATGCAAACTATTCGGCAACATTCCCAAATGGGGGAATATCTTCAGCCCTTTACTGCCAGTCTTTTTATTCTGACAGAGGGTCTTGTCGTCAGTCTGATTGGGTCTTATATTTTAACTCGGATATTGGAAATAAAAATAAAAAAGGTTTAACCGTTTTAAAAGTTTAATGACCTTTATTGTGGTTATGTACAAGTTATTATAAAGCATGAATGACTTGTTCACATCACGCCCATAATAAAAATTACCAATTCATTTTTTTGTACCACTCATTTTTGAGTTCCCCATCTACCCAAACTTGTGCGGTGGCTTGGTTGGAGTCTGCCAATGTCATTTTCATATCCGCCACAGGATCAGGGTCGCAAGAAGAAAAAATGGCGAAAAAAACAGAAAAGAAAGTTTAAGCGATATCATTTGAATGTGTTTAAAAGTGATGACAAAAAAGGTGAATTAAGCTAATAATTAATATTGCTAATAATTCAATAAACAATATTTTTATACAAAAAAAATACTTCCCACATTTAACGAGAGATTGCGTCAAACGATGCTCGCTAAACAAACTTTAACAAGATTCACGAAAAAATTTCCCGTTTTTCGATAACAAAACGGAGAGGCTCGTCGTTACGACATTAGTGTTTAACAAAATATTAGGCGATAAAAAAGAATAATTTTATCTAAAAAATTTTCCGATATTCTATTTTTTGCGTTTATTTACATAAATTTTTTTCACATAAATTGCGCTTTCATAAAACACTGATTTTCAATGTTTAATCACTCACTTTAACTTTGTGCCTAATGAAAAGAAATGTTATTCTTACCGTCATTATTACATCGATTGTCAGTTCTTTTATCACTGTCTTGGGCTTGCGCTACGCTATGCCGACACCGGAAATTGTGATACGGGATTCCAACAATGCTAAATATACCAGTCTGACGGATTACACACTGAGCGGTAAGGTTCAACGCACTTTTTTGTCATCTGCGCCGACTAATTTTACGGCTGCCGCTGAAGCTATTACCTCATCAGTGGTGAATATCAAGGCTGTTACGAGTGGAGGTTCTGACAATTTCTGGAATGATGGTGTCATCGGTGCATCAACCGGTTCTGGCGTTGTCATTTCAAATGATGGTTATATCGTTACTAATAACCATGTAGTAGCGGATGCGAAAGATATTCAGGTGACCCTCGATGATAAAAGAGAATTCAGAGCGAGTATAGTTGGCACGGATCCTTCAACCGATCTTGCCGTTTTAAAAATTGAGGCACAACGTCTTGTCCCCGTTAATTTGGGTAATTCCGATAGCATTCGAGTAGGTGAGTGGGTATTAGCGGTCGGAAATCCTTTTAATTTAGAATCCACCGTTACGGCAGGTATTGTATCGGCGAAGGGTAGGAGCATCAATATTCTGGAAGAGGAATATTCCATTGAATCATTTATCCAGACGGATGCTGCTGTTAATCCGGGCAATTCAGGCGGTGCTTTGGTGAATACAAATGGCGAGTTAGTAGGCATCAATACGGCTATTATCACAAAATCGGGTCGTTATGAAGGCTATTCTTTTGCCATACCTGTTAATTTGGCAATGAAAGTCATTCGCGATTTGATAAGTTACAAAGTCGTTCAACGCGGATTTTTAGGTGTTGAAATCAATGATTTGTCCACAGCTTCCGCGCGTTCGGCAGGTTACACTTCTATGAATGGGGTGATTGTGGTAAAAGTGAATGAAAATAGCGCAGCTAACGACGCCGGTATGAAACAAGGCGATGTGATTATCGGCATTGACAATCAGAAAGTCAAAAACAAAGCCGAATTGTTGGAACAAGTGGGGCGTAAAAAGCCCGGTGATGTAGTGAAGATAGAGTTTGTCAGAGGCGGCAATCGCTCTACGGCTTTGGTTACTTTGAAGAATAAGAATTATACAACGGCTCTCTTAGCACCTGAAAAATTTGATGGTAATCTCGACGCCTTTAAAAAAATCGGTATTTCTGATGCTCGACCTTTGTCTTCTCAGGAAAGCCGTAAGTTGGGCGTCAAAGGCGTGAAGGTTTTTTCGATTGAAAAAGGTAGTCGCGTGGACCATACCAATATGGAAATTGGTTTTGTGATTACCCATATCAACGATAAAAAAATAGAATCTATTGACCAAGCCATTAAGCTCATTACCAATATGAATGGCAAAGTCATTTTAGAAGGCATTTATGAGGATTTTCCGGAATCGTATTATTATACTTTTGTGAAATAAAAACCTACTTAACAACTTTTAAACTCAAATCCAAACTCATAACAGAATGGGTTAGTGCCCCCGAAGAGATGAAATTAACACCTGTAAGGGCTACTTTACGCAAGTTTTTGAGGGTGATGCCGCCGGATGCTTCCACTTCAAATTTGCCATTCACTATTTTTACGGCTTTGCGCATCAGTGGTAGACTGAAATTGTCGAGCATAATGCGCGTGATGTTGCCGGCTTTGAGTGCCTGATCCAATTCATCCAAATTGCGCACTTCTACAGTCACGCCAAAATTGGATACTGAGGGGTGCATTTTTTTATAATCAACAATCTTTTCAATAGCTGTGGTGGTGCTGCCACAAGCATCGGTATGGTTGTCTTTTATCATAAACCAATCATACAAGCCTATTCGATAGTTTTCGCAACCGCCGATTTTAACCGCCCATTTTTCAAGATGCCGAATCAAAGGCGTTGTTTTGCGGGTATCGAGGATTTTCACCGGCAAATCCTTCACTGCGTCAGCGTATTGACGGCTCATAGTCGCAATGCCACTCATTCGCTGCATGGTATTCAAAACTAGGCGCTCGGCTTTCAAGAGTGCATGTGTGTTACATTCTACTTCAAAAGCGACCTCACCAAATGCCATCTTATCGCCATCTTGTTTGAAAATATGCATCTTTACAGAGGGGTCAACTTTTTTGAAAATCAACTCCGCCAAAGCCACACCTGCCAAAACACCATTGGCTTTCACTTTCAAAATAGCTTTATCTCGCTTGTCGGCGGGAATACAAGCCAAGGCGGTCACGTCGCCGGTGCGCACGTCTTCCCAAAGAGCTTGTTCAATAAAATTGTTGAGATACTCGTAGTCCAGTTGGTAGTCTGTCATATTTAATGGTTATTTGCTGTTGTTTTTGACCTCGGAGGAGATTTCAAAATGCGGACAATTGCACTTTTTTTTGAATACACCACAACTGCTGGTTGAAAAAACAATACTTAAAAATAATAAACCGATGAATAATTTTTTCATTTCACAATATACTTTTGTTACTGGATGTTATGTGATGGTCAACTAACGGTCTACCGTGATCTATTGACTGACTTCTTAAAACGTTATTTATACGGACAAATTTTAATAAAACGTGCATAAACCAAAAAAAATATTAGTCGCCCCTCTGAATTGGGGTTTAGGTCATGTGACACGCTGCATCCCGATTATTGACGAGCTTCTGCGGCAAGGCGCTGAAGTCGTTTTGGCATCCGACGGCTCGGCACTCGAACTACTGAAAAATGAATATCCACAATTGTCTTGCTTCGAGTTGCCATCTTACCATATTCGATACCCGTTTGAGAGTATGGTCTTTTCTATGGCACTTCAAATGCCAAAAATACTGAGGGGGGGGGTAAAAGAATATTTTTGGTTGAAAGATTTTTTAAAAAAAAATAAAATTGACGTCATCATTTCCGATAACCGGTTTGGCATGTTCAATAGGCAGGTGAAAAGTGTATTTATAACGCATCAGCTCAACATTCAAACACCGCTACACGGTTTGGTAAATAGCGTAAATAAATATTGCATCCAAAAATTTGATGAATGTTGGGTACCTGATTTTGAGTATGAGCCGAATTTAGCAGGGCTGTTGTCGCATAATGGTGTCGCTCAAGCATTGAATATCAAATATTTGGGTTCTCTTAGTCGAATGCGAAAGTTGGACGTTACAATAAAATACAAAGCTATTTTTGTTCTGTCGGGTCCTGAACCACAACGCAGTATTTTAGAAAAAAAAATTGTGGAGCAACTGGAAAAAATTTTAAAAAAGACATCCGAGAAAACGGGGGAACGCTTTATTCTGGTTCGTGGCGTGACTCAAAGCGGGAAGTTGAGGATAAACGAGGAAAAGATCGAAGTACATAATTATCTGACTACAAGAGATTTGAATATCAAGATTCTTGAAAGTGAGGTGATGGTTGCGCGCAGCGGATACAGTACGGTGATGGATTTGGTAAATTTAGGCACTTCAGCCGTATTGATACCAACGCCCGGACAGACTGAACAGGAGTATCTCGCTAACACTTTGATGCGAAATTCTATATTTTATACGCAAATTCAATCCGAATTAAATTTGGAACGGGCATTTATTGAAGAGAAAAAATACAGTGGTTTCAATAATTTTTTCGGTAAAAATCATACTTTACAAGAAAGAATATCTGAATTATTGAATTTTTGATACCTTTACAAGATTTGTATGGGCAATATTAATTTTGAACAGCAGCCATTATTAACAGACTAATGTACTATTTATGCTAGCTATTTTTAGAACAAATCAACAACTTGCTAATATTTTATTGCTTTTTTATTTAGCTTTGGTAAGAGCAAGTACGTTTATTCACCCAATGAATATTGTACCCAAAAGTCACGGCGTCTTATCCCAATGGCTGTATTCTGAAATGGCACCTACCAGTTTTGAGGGTCAAATAGCAGCTTTTATTTTGATATTTATACAAGCCGTTTTTATCAATATCATTATGTCGGAATATCGGATAGCGACTGAGATAACTCTACTACCCGGCCTGTTTTATTGTTTAATAACGGGGATGATGCCGGAATTCATGGGTTTATCGCCGATTTTATTAGCGAATACTTTCATGATATTAGCTATTTTTTACTTATTAGATAGTTATAAAAACAATGGAGCTTCTTCGAGGATTTTTGATGCCGGTTTGTGGATTGGCGTGGCGTGTTTATTTCATTTCCCCTTTATTCTTTTTGCTCTTTGGGGTATTGTCGGACTTGGAATACTGAGGGGTCTGCGACTAAAAGAAATATTAATGTTTTTGGTGGGCATTGTAATCCCTTTTTTCCTTTTTGGCGTATATTTATTTTGGACAGATAATTTGCCTTTAATTTTTAAACATTTTACTGAAAATTTTGGAGTTCTAAGCTTTGTGAAACAAAACGACCCGAATATTTATATCAAAGTCGGTTTGATACTATTGCTCATCATGTTGACGTTGTTATCAAGCGGTCAATTATTCGTTCGCCGCAACATCGCTATCCAAAAATATGTAAGTATCATATATTGGATGATGTTTATTGCCGGTCTGACCATATTGATTCAAAAGGGTATTGATTTAAATCATTTACTCATCATCGCAGTACCCCTCAGTATGTTGCTTACTATGATGTTTCAACGCATTGGCTCGGCAACTGCAGAGGTGTTACATATCTTGTTGTTAGTGATAGCCATGCTCTTTCAGTATCAATATTTTTTAGGATAGAATTACCAGTTGTCGTGTTGATACCTATATCCGCTCCATTTGGAAAACAGCATTTAAAGCATACTAATCGTTCTCCTCATTAATCCCAATTCATTTGTATAGTAAAACTTGAATAAAACCTAAACCATAAGGTTATGATGAAAAAACATTTACTTACCTTCTTTTTTATTTTGTCAGGAATATCCGCTTATGCTCAAGTCACACTCAGTGGCAAAACCGTTGATGAAAAAGGGGAGCCGGTGCCTTCGGTGATTATTATTGTGAAAAAAAAGGGCGTTTCAAAAGCCAATGCTCAATCAGATTTTGACGGTTTGTATCGTATCACAAATTTGGATCCCGGTACTTACGATGTTGAGTTTCAACTATTAGGATTTTCGACCCAAGTTCAAAAAAACGTTCAACTTTCTACGGGTGTTATCGTGTTAAATGGTAAAATGGTGGAAGATGCCAAATTGCTCGGAACGGTCGAAATCATAGAATACAAAGTGCCCATTGTGAAAGTAGACCAAACAACTCAGGGTGGCACGCTCACAAGCGAACAGATTTCAAAATTACCGACTAAAGATATTTCTGCCTTGGTCGGTACGGCAGCTCCCGGCATCGCCGTAAGCCCTGACGGAGGGGCTATCAATATCAAAGGCTCGCGGGCTAACGGCACTGATTTTTATATAGATGGGATTCGGGTAAGAGGCAGTAATCAAGTGCCGGCGAATGAAATTGAGCAATTAGAAGTCGTCACCGGCGGCATCGAAGCTAAATATGGTGACGTAACAGGTGGTATTATTTCTATCACCACCAAAGGTCCCGCTAACAAGTTCAGCGGGGCGGTAGAGTTGGAGAGTTCGCAGTATTTGGATGCTTTCGGGTATAATTTCCTTAATGCCAACGTTTCGGGTCCCATTATTTCAAAAAGCAGAGATGGCGGTAAATATAAAGAATCTATTTTAGGCTTTCGTTTGTCGGGTCAAGTGCGGACGAATAAAGATGCCAACCCGTCAGCCATTGGGATTTATCGGGTGAAAGATGATGTTTTAAAACAATTGGAAGAAAAGCCTTTAGTGTCTATCGGCAACGGAACGCAAGTGGCGGCAGCAGAACAATTGACTGCGAAAGATTTTGATATTTTGAAAATACGCCCTTATCAGAATTATAAGCAATATGATTTTGTGGGCAAATTAGACGCAAAAATCTCAAAAGCTATGGATATTACTTTTACGGGTAACTACTACAAAATAAATCAACAATTTGACCCGGGCAGTTGGGGGGTCTTCAATTCACATAACAATCCTACAAGTTATACAGATCGCATTCGAACAAATGTTCGTTTCCGTCATAGATTAGGTGGTACTGAGGGGGGGGCAAATTCTGCCAAATCAACGAATGCTGTTATTGAAAATGCTCAATATTCTCTTCAAGGGGGGTATGAGAAGAACTTTTCAGACCAATATGACCCACGACATGGCGATAAATTGTTTGATTACGGGTATATTGGTCAGTTTAATTATAAATATCAACCGGATATACGAGGCGTTTTGGATACATCTACCGGCGTGCCGCAGATAGTGCAAAGACATTTGGGCTATCGCCGTGAGTTGGTCGGTTATACACGGTCTGACATAAATAAAGTATTGGCTAATTACAACAATGGTATTGATATTGACGCTGCGGGCAATAATATCAATGTTTTTAATGGCGCTTTCAATCGAGACAACCTTGGACAAGTGTGGAATTTTCATCAAAATGTCGGGAACGTGTATAATAGTTTCCGAAAAAATGAAGGTAATCTCATCACTGGAATTGCCACTTTAAATTTCGACTTTTTGCCAAGAGGCTCAAAAGAAAATGCTCATAATATCCAGATTGGCGCCATCTACGAACAGCGTGTTGACCGTGCTTATGCCATTTCTCCATTTGGGCTTTGGAACTTAGCTGAGTTACATCAGAATGACAATATCAATGGGACGGCTTTAGATACTTCCATGATAATAGGGGATACCCTTATCAACGGAACGAAAGTTAATATTTATGCTCCGTTAAAAAACAAGGATGTTGAGACCCAAACTGATATCCAATTCTATAAAAGATACCGTCAAAAATTGGGATTGAAGGAATTAGCCCTTGGTAATGTGAGTAACCTTACTCCTGACCAAATGTCTCTCGATATGTTCACCGCCCGCGAGTTGAACGATCAAGGCTTTTTGGGCTATTATGGATACGATTATCTCGGTAAAAAATTGACAGGGAAGGTATCATTCAATGATTTTTTTACGGCAAGAGGTGCTGATGGTGCGCGGACGTTTCCGGTAGCTCCTGTTCAGCCGCTATATGTAGCCGGTTATATTCAGGACAAATTTAGGTTTAAAGACATTATTTTTAGCGTCGGTTTGCGACTCGACCGCTTTGATGCGAATACTAAGGTGATGAAAGACCCCTATTCGTTATACGAGGTAATGACAGCAAAAGAATATTATGACAATGTTCTAAAAACTAAAAAACCGGACAATATAGAAGACGATTATAAAGTCTATTTGACAACCAATACATTGGGTAAAACCAATTATAATTATAAAGAATCGGACATTCGCGCCTACCGAAGCGGTGACCAGTGGTTCACAAAAAGTGGACAACCTTCTGACCCCATTGTAATTTTTGGAGAAGGCGCTCAAACTTTTGCCAAGTACAAATCCGATACTTTTCCCACTATCAAACAATTGGGTTTTGACCCTTCCATTTCTTTTGAAGACTATAAACCTCAAACGAACTTGATGCCACGTCTGGCTTTCTCTTTCCCCATTTCTGATGTCGCTAATTTCTTTGCGCACTATGATATACTTGTGGCTCGTCCTTCCTCTAATAATACGGTAACTGCGCTGAATTATTTCTACTTCGATGATAACGGACGGACGCCTGAGAACAATGCGAATTTGAAACCGGAGCGCACAATTGATTATGAAGTGGGTTTTCAACAAAAACTGAACGATTATTCAGGCATCAAAATAGCGGCTTATTACAAGGAGATGCGCGATATGATTCAGTTGCGCTATTACAAATATTTGCCCGCGCCTTTGAAAGTCAATGAATATACAAGCTACGGCAACCTCGATTTTGGTACGGTTAAAGGTTTTACTTTTCAATATGATTTGCGTCAAATTAACCATGTTTCGGGTACCATTAACTATACATTGCAGTTTGCCGATGGTACGGGCTCTGACCCTGCTTCGCAACGAGGCTTGAACCGTAGAGGTAATATCAGAACACTGTCGCCACTCGACTATGATGAGCGGCATCGCATCACAGCAACGATAGATTATCGTTACGATGATGGTAAATATGATGGTCCCAGATTATTCGGGGCTGATATTTTCAAAAATGCCGGTGCTAACTTACAAGTAGTCACTGTTTCGGGTCGTCCTTATACCAAATATCGCCAGCCACAGCCATTCAGTGCTTCGCAGATTGAAGGTGAAATTAACGGGTCGCGTTTGCCTTGGATTTTTAATTTAGATATGAGAATTGATAAAACATTCACCATTGCTAAAAATGCCAAAAATCCTTTGGATTTGAATGTTTACGTCCGAGTTCAGAACATCTTGGATGTGCGAAATATCAATGGGGTGTATGCGGCTACGGGTTCTGCTGACGATGATGGTTATCTGACATCAGCCCGCGGACAGAGTGAATTAGCCAATACAGCGGCTTCTCGTCCGGGAGATTTGGAGGCCTATCGGCAATCTTATTTGATGAGGTTATTAAATCCTAATTTTTACTCGTACCCACGTCGTATTTTCTTAGGGGCAACTTTTGTTTTTTAAACACATCATTTAAAATTTTATAAAAGAATAATAATGAGTCGTTTACAAATTTTAAAAAAATGTTTTTTGGGATGGGCTTTTTTAAGTCTATTCGGTTCGATATCAGCTAATACGCCAGATAGTTTCAAAAAAAGTAAGGGTTTGAAAGCAGTAGCCCCCCCCCTCAGTACACGGGCAGATTGTGTGCAAGGAGCGTCTCGTTTTGATATGGATGTCAATAATGTGCGCGCCACTTTGCTATCAAGCGGAGATGTTTGGTGGGATTTGAACAGCGGACAATATATCGTCCCTAAAGTGCAGCCCGGTTCAGGAGCAAAAGCTGTTTCTTCCATTTTTGCCGGAGCAGTTTGGCTGGGTGGAAAAGACCCCGTGGGCAATTTGAAAGTGGCCGTGCAAACTTATAGAGATGGTACAAAAACCGACTTTTGGCCCGGACCCCTCAAAGAAACAACTGGTACAACTGACGCTCAAACCTGCGATAATTGGGACAAGCATTTTGTGGTTTATGCTTTTGAAATTGACTCGGTGATAAAAATGTATAGGGAGGCAAGAGCGAAAGATCCCAATAATCCGCAGATTGATTGTGGATTAGTGCCGGAAAACGTTAAAGGCTGGCCCTCTTTCGGTAATCCTTATTTTTTTGATATTCATCGCTTTACACTCCCTCGAGCCCCTCAGGGCTTAGCCAAATTTCACGATGAAGACGGTGACGGGCGATATGACCCCTGCAAAGGTGACTTTCCGATTATTGATGTGAAAGGTTGCGAAACCATTACGGCGATACCAGACCAAATGATATTCTGGATTTATAACGACAATGGAGGTGTTCACACGCAGTCGCAGCGGTCAACGCCTATTCAGATGGAAGTTCAAGTTCAAGCGTTTGCCTATAAAACCAATGATGAGTTGAACGATATGACATTTCAGCGCTACAAACTCATCAATCGAGCCAGAACAGATATTGATTCAACTTATTTCGCAATGTGGGTCGATTTTGATTTGGGCTGTTTTAGTGATGATTATATCGGTTGCGATACAACTCGAAATTTAGCCTATTGTTATAATCAGGATGCCCAAGATGGCACGACAGGTATTGTCTGCGATGGTGGTGTTGATACATACGGAGATAAAATACCCATAATAGGCGTTGACTATTTCAGAGGGCCTAATAATGAATTTGGGAAAGAAATTGGGATGTCTTCTTTTACCTACTACTTGAATGAATCTGTTTGTAACCCGTTGCCCGGTACGACTGACCCGAGTACAGCCATTGAATATTATAATTATTTGACCGGCAATTGGCGAGATGGCACGCCATTCACTTTTGGCGGCAGTGGTTACAATCCTAATAGCCAAAAAGTGTTAAAATATTCTTTTGTTGATGCGCCCAACAATGCGGCAGGGTGGACAATGTGTTCAGCAAATTTGCCTTGTGGTGATCGTCGGACGATTCAGGCTTCGGGCCCCTTTAAACTTAAACCGGGCGCTATTAATGAATTGATTGTTGGTGTGCCTTTCGTTGCTGACCAAGCCTATCCTTGCCCGGATATTCGTAGACTTCAAGAAGCGGATGATATTGCTCAGGCTTTATTCGATAATTGTTTTAAAATATTTGATGGCCCCGACGCACCCGATGTGCATTTCGTAGAGTTGAATCAAGAAATTGTCGCAGTTTTGACAAACGCGCCGGAATCCAACAACGCTAATGAACAGTATCAGGAAAAAGGGCTTAAAATTCCCGCTTCTGCAAAAGATTCCGTTTATAGATTTCAGGGGTACAAATTGTACCAATTGCACGATGCCAATGTGGGGGTGGCGGATTTAGAAAACGCGGAAAAATCTCGCTTGATAGGTCAAGTGGATATTCAAGATACCGTGGCTAAAATTTATAATTGGTTACCAACTGCGGATCCTAATTTCGGTGGGCGGACTATTTATACGCCGGTATTGAGAGTAGAGGGTGAAAATCAAGGTGTTCGGCACACTTTCAGAATAAAAGAAGACAGATTTGCTACCACAGAAGATAAGCGATTGGTCAACCATAAAAAGTATTACTTTGTGGCAATAGCTTACGCCTACAATAACTACGACAAATTTGACGAAAAGAAAGAACAAGGACAAAAAGACCCTTATGCGGTGGGGCGAAGGAACATTGGCGATAAAAATCGGGGTGGGAAGCCTTATGAGGTCATTCCGCGCCCTATTGTAGAGGTGAAACTCTCATCTCAATATGGCGATGGTCCGGTCATTACTCGACTTGACGGAGTGGGGACAGGTAACAATTTCCTTGATATGTCGGAGGAAACTTTGCAGAAAATTTTAAGCCGGACTTTCGATGGCACTATTGTTTACAAACCGGGAAAGGGACCGATTAACGTTAAAGTGTATAATCCTTTAGAAGTGATAGATGGTGACTATTCACTTACATTCAAAGATGGTAATATGGCTGACGATATCTTAGCGGATACCGCCAAATGGGAGTTAAAAAATACCATTACTAATGAAATTGTGGCAGCGGAGAGAACTATCCAAAAACTGAATGAACAAGTCATTGCCAAATTCGGATTCTCGGTGTCAATTGGACAAACAGACGATGCTGGCACAATGCCTACAACTGACAAAACCAACGGCGCTATCGGCACTTCAGTGGAATACAAAGACAAAACAAAACCGTGGATAACGGCCATACCGGACGATGGTGTCTTTATTCAAGGTTTAAATATGCTCAATTATCTCAAAACGAGTGTCAACGAACCCGATTTCGATGCAGATCCTAAACAGGCTTTGAGTAAAATGTCGCCGATTTTTCAGCCTTATTATCTGGCAGATTATGTCTATCGCACACCACAATCAGAATTGCCCGTTATTTCGCCCGCTTGGCAAAACCCAACGGCTAATTCGGTCAGAACTGGAAATGGCTTATTCAATCTGAACAATGTGGATATTGTGTTCACAAGTGATAAGTCAAAATGGAGTCGTTGCGTGGTTGTGGAAACTGCTGCTCCTTATTATTATGAAGAACCAACGGGCCCTCGTACAACTCCGGAAGGCAACGCGCGTATGTTTGATCTTCGGCAGGCCCCATCAGTAGGGAAAGATGCTGATGCAACAAATCCGAACAAAGCGGTGCTTCAGGTGTTGCCTCAAGAACAAGCATCTAACATTACGAAAGGTATGGGTTGGTTTCCGGGTTATGCTGTTGATGTGGAAACCGGCAAACGCCTCAATATTTTCTTCGGCGAAAACTCTGCCTATGACCCGGATTTGGGTCAATATGACGCCAATTCAAAAGACATTAGCAGAGATATGATTTGGAATCCGTCGTCACAAGCATTTTTAGCCACTCGGGTCGGCTTCAATCCCGGATATGCTGCTTTTTTTGGTGGCCAACATTTTGTATATGTCACCAATACGGAATATGATAGTTGCAAACTGTTGCGCGAACGCTTATCCGGTGCATCATTCCGAAAAGTAGCACCGTTGAGAACCATCACTTGGGCATCCATGCCTTATGTGGCGTCCGGTGGCAAATTGTTATCATATAAAGACGGACTGATTCCAAATGATGTCACCATTAAGTTGCGCGTCAATAATCCATATGGTGTGGCAAAAGGCAAAGGAACCAATGGCAACCATCCGGCATACAGTTTCCAATTGAAAGGCAATCAACCAAAGGAGTTGACCACTGCCGGTGTTGATTCTTCACTCAATTTGATAAATATAGTACCGAATCCTTATTATGGTTATTCAGCTTACGAAATCAATGAGTTTTCGACAACCGTAAAAATCACTAATTTGCCGGCTAAATCAACCATCACTGTCTATACATTAGATGGCAAATACATCCGTCAATTCAAACGCGACGAACGCCCAACTGACAATAGCCCACGCATCAACCCGGGTATCAGAGCTAAACAAATAGCGCCTGATTTAGAGTGGGATATGAAAAACGATAAGGGGATTCCGGTTGCCAGCGGGGTGTATTTGATACACATTGATTCCCCGCAAGGTCAACGAACACTTAAATTTTTTGCGGTCAGTCGGCAGTTTGACCCGTCGCGTTTGTAATGTCTGTGGTACTGAATAGGAGGTTGTGTAAAAAGGTTATTACAGAACCTTGTGTTAATCAATAACTCTACTGAATTTTCATCAATATGAATAAAAAATTATTTTTATCTCTTTCTTGGACACTTCTCGCTTTGAGTACTTTTGCCGGCAACCCTGACCGCCAAGGAGAAGCCGGAGCATACGAATTGCTCCTCAATCCTTGGGCACGGACAGCCGGATTGCATGCTATGAACACCGCCTCAGTGCGGGGCATAGAAGCCATGTCCCTCAATGTTGCGGGGCTTTCTTTTGTTAATAAAACCGAAATTGGGGTCAGCCATTCCATCTATTTGGAAGGCACCGGGTTAGCGATGAATGCTTTAGGTTTGGCTAACAAAGTTGGCAAAAACGGCACGTTCGGTGTGTCTATTAATGCTTTGAGTTTTGGTAAAATACCGGTCACCACCAATGCGTTACCGGAAGGTACAGGGGCTACTTTTTCTCCGACATTTTTCAATATTGCACTGTCATATGCTCATGTTTTTGAGAAAAAAGTGTCAGTCGGTATCACCACCCGATTTATCAATGAATCCTTAGCGGATATTTCAGCTTCCGGCATTTCGATCGATGCGGGGGTGCAATACGTTACGGGTTCTGAGAAATATCCTGAACGATTCAAATTTGGAATCTGTTTGCGCAATGTAGGCTCCCCCATGCGTTTTGGTGGTCAGGGTTTAAATGTTCAAGGCTTGAATCCGGATGGTACGCAGCCCTATCAACTCTCTTATTCTCAAAAAGGCGCGCGTTTTGAATTGCCTTCACAACTCAATATCGGAGGTACTTTCGATATTTTACCGGAAGAAAAAATGCGTCTGACGGCAGTGGGCAATTTTACTTCCAACGCTTTTTCCAGAGATGAAATAGGCGGTGGTTTGGAGTTTTCATTCAATAATATTTTTATATTGAGGGGGGGGTACAAACACGAAATGGGTGTCAAACCCGGCGATTTTAACAAATCCGTCTATACAGGCGTATGCGGCGGTCTTACTGTTGAGTTGCCTTTTAACAAAACAGGTACTCAAAAACTATCCATAGATTATGGTTATTTAGCTTCAAATCCGTGGAATGGTACCCATAATATTGCTTTACGCCTCAATCTCTGAAAGTGGTGACATTTTTTTTACCAATGGCTATTGATTTATTGGTAAAAAAAATCATATCTTTGCACTCATAAAAAGGCGAGAAGGTTTCTTACTGTACGGTCGGAAACCTTCTCGCCTTTTCATGTCATATCCCATTTTTACATTGTGATTATTTTATATATTTAAAATCTCCCCCCTCAGTATAATGTAGTTACGAGACTGAAAAGCGGGGTAGTTATTCGTTTAACAAAAATAAAATTAAAAATTATGTCTCAATACACTTATCTAACCCAAGGCGGTTATGAAAGAATAAAAGCAGATGTAGAGGAACTGCGGACAAACGGACGTAAAGAGGCAGCACGTGCCATTGCTGAAGCTCGTGAAAAAGGAGATCTATCCGAAAATGCAGAATATGATGCTGCAAAAGATGCTCAAGGTCTGCTTGAAGCCAAAATTGCTGATTTGGAATCCAAACTGGCAAATGCGCGTATCATAGATGAAACCATGCTTGACGATTCAAAAGTGGGTGTTTTAACCACAGTAACGATTGAAAATGTCAAAATGAAAAAGCAAGTCACCTATAAACTGGTACCTGAATCTGAGGCTGATCTCAAAACGGGCAAATTATCCGTCAGTTCACCGGTCGGACAAGGTTTGTTGGGTAAAGAAATTGGCGATATTGCTATCGTGAAAACCCCCAATGGTAATATCGAATTTAAAGTTCTCAGTATATCTTTGGGTTAAAATCATTGATTTATTTTAAAACGCACCTATATGCCAAGCATTTTCACGCGCATCGTCAACGGTGAGATTCCGTGCTATAAAATAGCCGAAACAGCCGACTATCTGGCTTTTTTGGATGTGCGCCCTCAGCAACGCGGGCACACTCTCGTGATTCCCAAGCAGGAAATTGACTATATTTTCGATATGGACGATGCTGCCTTGTCGGGCTTGATGGTCTTTGCCAAAAAAGTGGCTAAAGCGGTCGAAAAAACCGTGCCTTGTCAACGCATCGGTGTTGCTGTGGTCGGTCTTGAGGTGCCTCATACACATATCCATTTGATGCCTATCAACACGATCTCAGATTTAGGTTTTAGCAAAAGCTTAAGTTTCTCAACCGAAGAAATGACGGCATTGGCGGCTGAGATTGCGGGTAATATGTAGTCCTTATATGCGTAATATTCAGAGAAAAAAAAACGCTCCAAGTGATTGGGGCGTTTTTTTTATGTTAACATTCAAAATTGGGACAAAAAATGGCAATGAAAAAAAACAATACATACCACTTGTTGCCAAAAAAATACCATTTGTTTTTATTTATGATGTCAGAGTTAGGTTTTTAGGTTTTATTTTTTTACATTAGTGCTTTATATAATAATTGTGAAAAATCATTGTATAGATATTTTTAACAACCTACGCTTAAACCAACACACATGAATAATCACTTTCTACAAGGCTTCTCCAACTTTTTGTTTCTACAACCTTACAGCGAATATCTATGCGCCATCTCTGATACAAAGATGGATAATCATTACAATGAGTCCGGTACGGACATTATTAATGGTAGATTATATTGTTCAAACCGATACTCCGATATTTATTAAAAAAAAAGCTGTTTCTTTTGTTTACAATTATTGAAAAACACTATTAACAATAGCATTTGGTAAGATGTCGAATATCAGGTATTGTAATGTTATATTTTTTTTAATGGCGTCAACTTAATTTACGGATATGAAAACGGAAAACATGAATTTAATAGAGAACAAATTATCGGAGTTTCAGACTATCGGAGCTGACTTTGGTGCACCATCCTCAAAACTTGAGGATGTTTATTTGAGTTCTATCAAAAGCATCGCAGAATCTCCTTATATGTTCAATTATTTCCATTGGATTACCAATATTAAGGAGATGAAAATTATGCATTCTGCCGGCATAAAAAAAATGCTCGGTTATGATGAAAGCACTTTTGATCTTCGGAAGGGCTTAAGTATTATCAACATGAGTGCCACTCGTCAGCCATCAAGCTGCATTAATTAAGTCCATAGGCACAAAATTTTGCCAAGTAAGGTCATTAAAAATAGAGTCGGGGTGTTTTCGTACCCATATTAAAACATCTTTGGCAGTAAATTGGG
>JANPGW010000405.1:0-4866 GCA_031424115.1 Saprospiraceae bacterium
TACAAAATTTTAGGAAAATAAGAGAAAATAATTATCTGTACGTAGATAAAACGGAACAGATATATCCGCTACTTACAGGTATGTATTATTTTATTTCTCGCCCGCGCCGCTTTGGAAAGTCATTATTGCTTTCTACAATTAAAGAAATTTTTGAGGGTAGCCAAGAGTTGTTTCAAGGGCTTTGGATTGAAAACAAATGGGATTGGTCACAAAAGCACCCCGTTATTCATCTTAAAATAAGTTCGATTGATTATCAAAGATTGGATTTGTATGAGGCTTTGTCAAAAGAAATGAGTGAAATCGCCTTAGAATTCGGGGTAACACTCCAAGAGACCGCACTCAAAGGCAAATTCAAAGAACTCATTAGAAAGGTTTCCCAACAGGGACAAGTCGTTATTTTAATAGATGAATACGACAAACCCATTATTGATTATCTGGGAAATTCCGCAAAAACCAACGAAAATAAAGCTATTTTAAAGGAATTTTATTCCATTGTCAAAGACGCAGACCCTTATATTCGTTTTTTATTGATTACGGGTGTCAGCAAATTTTCAAAGGTGAGTATTTTTTCTGATTTGAATAATTTAAACGACCTCACGCTTCACCCAAAATATACAACATTGTTGGGTATCACCCAATCTGAATTAGAACACTACTTTGCCGAATCACTTGCCGAAATGGGGGATACAAACGCCCATATCAAAGAGGACATAAAAAAGTGGTACAATGGTTATTCATGGGATGGTATTAATCGAGTCTATAATCCGTTTTCATTGCTTCGATTTATGGAGGCTCGGAGTTTTCAAAATTTTTGGTTTGAAACCGGAACACCCACATTTCTGATTGAGTTGATTAGAAAAAATGGCATATTTCAGTTAGAAAATCTGCCCTACACGTCATTATTGACGCTTTTAGAATTTGATGTCGATAATTTAAACTTCCAAACCATTCTTTTTCAAACGGGATACACCACCATAGATGAAGTTAATTTTATGGAAAGTTGGTGCCGACTCAGGTATCCGAATAAAGAAGTAGAAGTAAGTTTGCAGCAGTTTTTGCTATCCGCGTACCGTTATACCCATCCAGGTGATGCGCTTCCTCTTGTGTTACAACTGCGAAGTGCGTTGAATACTAAAGATATTGAAGAAATTATCGCCATTATCAATACCGCCTTTGCCACAATTCCTTACGATTTATGGCGGGGTGCAACGGAATTACACTATCATGCTTTGGTTCATCTGACTTTTTCTCTTTTGGGTACTTACATGCAAAGTGAAATCCACAGTGCCAAAGGGCGTTGTGATGCGCTCGTACAGACCCCTCAGTATATCTATGCTTTCGAGTTTAAATTAGATGAAAATGCGGATATGGCTCTTCAACAAATAGAAGATAAAAGCTATTTAACACCTTATCAGCAGCATAGTCAGCAAAAAATAGCCATCGGTATTAATTTTTCATCGGAGAAAAAATGTGTAGAAGAGTATAAAGTGAGAGAATTGATTGGTTGAGTATTTGATTATTTGAGTATGCGAGGATTTGAAATAATCTCCTCCCATACTCAAATCCTCGCATCTTCATATCCTCAATAATTTCTCCAATAATTTGCTATAAAAGTCCGTAATGCTTACTTTTGTAGAAGATACATTTTAAATAAAAAATATGGTTGCATCACTAAGAACGGCTTCACCAATAATACTATCTGGAAAAACGAGGAAGATGTCCATTGAACGTTTTCGTCAATGGCAACCCCGTGATGGATGGAAATATGATTGGAACTATGGGACAACAATAAAATACAAAAATATGGTATCGGAAAAACAACGCTATATTGTAAGAAATGTTCTTCGGGCATTTCACTTGACCGAGTCTTATAAACAAGGGCATGATTTATTACCCGAAAGCGAAATGGCGTATGATGATAACCGTTACCGCGTACCAGATATAGCCTATTACACCCGTGAACAAACCAAAGCGGCTGCCAATGGAGAACATACGGTGTCCTCTTGTATCATCGAAATACTATCTGATACCGATTTACAAAAGAATATTGAAAATAAACTATGGGAATATTTTGAAGAAGGCGTTCAAGTGGTGTGGCATATTCTCCCGTATCGCCAAATAGTGAAAGTTTACACATCGCCTCGGCATGTATCTATCCTTACTGATGATGAAATGTGCAGCGCACAACCTGCTCTTCCTAATTTTGAGATAACAGTTAATCAAATATTTGAGTTAAAAGATTAGGGTTTCCATCATATTGAATGAGCAAAGGGAAGAAAAACAGCATTTAAATCAAAGTGCGGCTTTAGCTCAAGTTGCCCTTTATCTTAATAAAACTATCTAATTTTAATTTTTAATTTATGCCTAAAGTCGCCCTAATCACCGGCGTAACCGGTCAAGACGGAGCCTACCTCTCCGAATTCCTCCTCAAAAAAGGATACATCGTCCACGGCATCAAACGCCGCAGTTCACTTTTTAATACCGACCGGATTGATCACTTATATCAAGACCCTCATGTAGATAATAAGAATTTTATTCTACACTATGGAGATTTAAGTGACTCTACCAATCTCATCCGTATCATCCAAGAAGTACAGCCTGATGAAATTTATAACTTAGGTGCCATGTCGCACGTGCGCGTGTCGTTTGAAATTCCCGAATATGTGGGAGATACTGACGGGATAGGAACTTTACGTCTTTTAGAAGCGATTAGAATTTTAGGCTTAGAAAAGAAAACACGTATCTATCAAGCCTCAACTTCCGAGTTATACGGCAAAGTGCAAGAAATTCCGCAAAATGAAAAAACCCCTTTCTACCCACGTTCACCATATGCTGTTGCAAAGATGTATGCGTATTGGATTACGGTCAATTATCGGGAAGCATATGGGATGTTTGCATGCAATGGCATTTTGTTCAATCACGAAACAATTGCCGAATGGATGCCGATGATATTTAAAGTCGGTGAAAATGGGTTTATAGATATAAAACCTGTTTCCGAGGTCGTTCAATTCCATACTAATAAAGATAGAATTTCAATAGACAAAACTAAATGGGTATATCAAGAAACCGAAGTAACTACTGATTTATATGCCTGGGATGCAAAAGGATGGACGAAAGTATTGTACGCATCGGGTTATCCACACCAAAAAGAGTCTGATAATAAAAATCCAAGGTTTTTAGTTTCTAAAAATGCTGCATATTTAGCCACAGGTAGCCATGCATGTATTATGGCTGATGAAAGTGAAAAAGAATTTAAAGATATTCAAATAGGAGATAAGGTAAATATTATTGATTATCCAGAAATAGTGTCCGAAAATTTTGAAATAAGCGAGAAGGAGGCCGAATTATTAGGTTTTATTGTTGGCGATGGTTCAGTAAAGGAAGGACGACAATTACAAATTACAGGTAAAGACCGTTCTTCATTAGAATATTATACCAATATCTGGGAATCTTTACATTCAAATAACTCAGGACACTATTGGCAAACAAAGTCTGGTTTCAATACAGAAAATCTTATATGGCAAGTACGATTAAATAATGCAAGTACATTCATTAAAAAATATAAATTTTATGATGCAAATCATAAAAAGTGCGTACCATTTCAAATATTGAATAGCAATAAGTCTATTCAAAAAGCTTTTTTAAAAGGTTATAATGCAGCGGATGGTATGCAATCTAACCCATGTAAGTATGAGTTCAAGAATTTTAAAACCAATTCTCCTACATTAGCTGCGGGTTTAATTTTTTTATTGAAAAATGTAACCAATCAAGATTATAATATTAACGTTGAAACAACTGAAAAATGGGGCAAATTTTCGATTTACTATTCTATTAACGTCCTCAGTGATTCAAATTTAGGACAGAACCATAGAAACTCCAGTGAAAAGAAAAATAAAGTCTTAGAGTTAGTAGAGCAAGGAATTTCTCAAAGAGGTATTCATAGAGAAACAGGAGTGAGCAGAACGTTTATCCGAAAAGTCCAAAATGGATATGAAACTCCCACTCACCATCATTTAACCAAAGAGAAGGACGAAATTAAAAAAATCATAGAAATGCCTCATTATGAAGGCTGGTTTTTTGATTTAACTACCGAAAGTGGTACTTTTCATTGCGGTATTGGACAAGGTCATGTGCATAATAGCCCCCTCCGTGGTGAGACTTTCGTAACCCGTAAAATTACGCGCGGCGTTGCTAAAATTGCTTTGGGTTTACAAGATAAATTGTGGATGGGCAATATTAATTCCAAACGCGATTGGGGTCATGCGAAGGATTATATAACAGGAATGTACTTAATTTTGCAACAAGACGAACCGGAAGATTTTGTCCTCGCCACCGGTGTGACAACCGAAATTCGGGAATTTATCCGCATGGCTTTCAACGAAGTGGGAATTGAGATAGCATTCAAAGGAGAAGGTGTTGATGAGAAAGGATATGTAGCGAGTTGCAGCAACCCTGATTATCTATTACCGATTGGTCAAGAGATATTAGCCATTGACCCTAAATATTTCAGACCGACTGAGGTGGATTTATTATTGGGCGACCCGACAAAAGCGATGACAAAATTGGGTTGGAAACCTAAATATGACGTCAAAATGCTTTGTGCTGAAATGGTGGCAGCAGATGTCGAACTTTTCAAAAAAGAAAAATTATTGAAAGATGCGGGATTTGAAGTGAAAAATCAGTACGAGTAAAAAACAACTTGTCCTCTCCCCCCAGTAAGCAACCGGGTGTAGGACAAGTTTGTAAAAATATTAAGCAGCCTTACGTATAAGGGTTTTAATCTTATGGTCAAACCCATTTTTATAAGCAACTCTTAAATTTGCGATTTGTTGAACCCCTTGAATCGTCCAACGCTGTCCAGCAAGT
>JANPGW010000406.1:0-6979 GCA_031424115.1 Saprospiraceae bacterium
GTTCACCAAATTCAGTTAAATTGCCCCACTAAAAAATAAAATCATGATTTTAAGAGAGCTTTCAAATCTTGTTAAAGAAAAAATCGGACGTGGAAAAGCCATCATTATTTTGGGCGCGCGTCAAACAGGTAAAACAACTTTGGTCAAATCTTTTTTGCGGGACATCCCAAATGAAGGGCTATTTTTAGATGCCGATAATATAGAAGTTCAAACACTTTTATCGAGTCCGAACTTGGAACGATTAAAAACGATTATCGGCAAAGCTAATTTAGTGATTATTGATGAAGCCCAACGCATTCCAAATATCGGTTTAACGCTTAAATTGATTATTGATAATTTGCCGACGGTTCAACTGCTCGTCACTGGTTCATCTTCTTTAGAATTAGCTGACATGACAAACGAACCATTGACGGGTAGAAAATGGGAATACTATATGTTCCCAATCAGTTGGAAAGAATTGAACGATTGGGTGGGTTATACCACGGCTTTATTGCAATTAGAAAACAGGCTCATTTACGGCATGTACCCCGAAGTGGTCATCAATGCAGGCGAAGAGCGCGAGCGTTTAAGTGTTTTATCTCAAAGTTATTTGTATAAAGACATTTTAAGTCTCGGCATTATCAGAAAACCGGAAGTATTGACTAAACTCCTCAAAGCTTTGGCGTTTCAAGTGGGCAATGAAGTGTCACTGAATGAATTGGGTCAATTGGTGGGTGCTGATAAGGTAACCGTTTCGACTTATTTAAATTTATTGGAAAAATCGTTTGTGATTTTCCGTTTACAACCTTTGAGTAGAAATTTGAGAAATGAAATTTCAACGAGTCGGAAAATATATTTTTACGATAACGGCATTCGCAACGCACTCATCAACAACTTTGCCCCCTTGGATTTACGGCAAGATGTCGGCGCACTTTGGGAAAACTTTATGATTTCGGAAAGACTAAAAGCCAATCATTACAGAAAACGGTGGGTGACCACCTATTTTTGGAGAACGCAAGCCCAACAAGAAATTGATTATGTCGAAGAAATTGACGGTCAATTTGAAGCATTTGAATTTAAATGGAAAAAACAAAACGCTGTAAAAATACCTGTTCAATTTTCAGAAGCCTATAAACCACTCGGTTATCATGTTATTACTAAAGAAAATTTTGACGGGTTTTTGTTGCCTTAGTTTCTTTGAGAGATAAATTCAAAACCAAGGTTTATTTTTAAATTATCCTTTAAAAACCCATTCAAAATGAAACAGTTAACCCTTTTACTTTTCTTTTTCTCTACTCATGCTTTTGCTCAAAAGAGTGAAATCTTCCACATTGACAGCCTGCCTACTGAGGGGATTACGCTTAGTAAAGGCTGGACATTCCAAACTGGTGATAATCCTCAATGGGCATTGCCTAATTTTGATGATAGCACATGGCTTCCTATTGACCCTTCAAAAGATATTAATTCATTATCTGAACTGAAGCCTGGCGTTATCGGCTGGTTTCGTTTGCATTTTACCCTTGATAGTTTATTAGAAAGACAACTCGGAATGATGATGCAGTGTTCAGGGGCAACTGAATTTTATTTGGATGGCAAACAAATTCATCGGTTTGGCGAGGTTAGTAAAGACATTAATAAAATAAAAGCTTACGACCCTTTATTAAAACCTGTTTCGCTCATTGTTTCCGAGCAAATTCAGCACGTCATGGCAGTAAGGTATGTTTTACAACCCCGACTAAGTTATTCTACAATGTATGAAACTCGAAATCCAGCTATTCAAATTAGACTACTTACTTTAAAAAAAGCCATAGATATTTTTCAGTTTTTTACAAGTACTATAGTTGGTATGCACTTATTCACTATCGGTTTTTGTTTGTTATTGGCTATCTTACATTTCGCTTTTTACCTTTTCTATCCTGCTCAAAAAGCAAATCTTTCTTTTGCTACTTACGCTTTGGGATTCTTATTGTTTAATATTACACAGTTCTATTTTTTTTTAATTGGGCATGAGGTATCTTCTAAATTTTTCATTGCTAATTTTTCAATGGACTTACGGATAACGTGTAATTTATTTTTATTGTCGGCACTGTACAATATATTCAACCAACCGAAAGATAAAGTTTATTGGGTGCTGATTGTCCTTTCCATTATCAGTATCTTTCTAAATGTGTGGCCTTATGATATAGGTTGGAAAATAGGTGGGGCTTCTATGGAAATTCTCGTTGGAGCAGGTGTAACACGTATTGCTTATATCGCTACCCGAAAAGGTAAGCGTGGTGCATGGATTATTTTGGGAGGAGCTATATCCTATTTCGTATTTTTTATGGCTTTCTTTTCCTACATCCTCATTCCAAATCAGTCATTTTTACTTAATTTATCCTTACTTAGAATTGTATTGTATATACTTTCATTTATAAGTATTCCGTTAGCGACCTCAATTTTCTTAGGTCTTGATTTTGCATTTGCCAACCGCTCTTTGAATCAAAAGCTACATGAAATTGAAGAACTCTCTGAAAAAAACATTCAACAAGAGAAAGAAAAACAGGAAATACTCGCCACTCAAAATGAAACCCTCGAAAAACAAGTAGCAGAACGCACCGCAGAATTAAAAGCTTCTCAAGCCCAACTCATTCAAAAAGAGAAATTAGCAAGTCTCGGCGAACTCACCGCAGGCATCGCCCATGAAATACAAAACCCCTTGAATTTTGTCAATAATTTTTCGGAATTGTCGGTTGATTTAGTGAAAGATTTAAAAGATGAAATCGAAAAACCAGCGCAAGATAAGGAATATATCGGCGAATTATTCGATGATTTAAGTCAAAACCAAGAGAAAATAAACCATCATGGCAAACGGGCAAGCAGTATTGTAAAAGGGATGCTCGAACATTCAAGAGCGAGTACAGGCGTAAGAGAATTGACCGATATTAATAAATTGGCGGATGAATATTTACGGTTGTCGTATCATGGTTTGAGAGCGAAAGACAAAGATTTTAATGCTGATTATGAATTGATTGTTGATGAAAACTTGCCTAAAATAGAAGTCATTCCACAAGACATGGGGCGCGTTTTATTGAACTTGATTAATAATGCTTTTTATGCGGTCAATCAGCGTAAGCAAGATGTCATTGCGAGGAACGAAACAATCTCAAGTTACACCCCCTCAGTATCTGTCACTACACAACAGATTGACAATCAAATCATTATAAAAGTTAAAGACAATGGTACGGGAATGTCCGAAGCGACTAAAGCCAAAGTCTTCCAACCATTTTTCACAACAAAACCGACGGGGCAAGGCACTGGTTTAGGTCTTTCGTTGGCGTATGATATTGTGACGAAAGGGCATGGAGGGACTTTAGAAGTGGAAAGTACTGAGGGGGTGGGAACTGAAATGATAATTCACTTTTGATTCATATTTTTAAAAGAAATGTAATGAATTGAAATTTTGCAAATTTTGATGTAAATTTCCCAAAAAACCACACATGAGAACGTATATAAACAAGATTTTATGGGCTTTTAGCTTTTTCCTTTTCTGTAACAATTGTTACGGACAGATTGACTTTTATTTTACTAAAAACCTACCTTTTAAATTTAATGGTGACATCAGTGGTATTCGTAAAATAGATTGTTTTATGAAAGACAGTCGGGGCTATGTGTGGTTTGCTGCACAAGGTGGCTTGTATCGGTATGATGGCTATCAGACCAAATGGTATTCAACGGACGAAGCACGACCCAACTCCAAATCAAGCAACCCCGTTAAGTCAATTGTCGAGGATATATATGGCAATATCTGGGTAGCAGTTGGGGGGATTGGTCTGAAAAAATTAGACCCAAAGAAGGATTCTTTTACTCACGTCCCTTTAGAAATGCCCCATGAATCACAATACATGATTAATGAATTGAAGCATGAAGAACTGCGAATATCCGAAATAATTGCCTCTGGCGATGATCTATGGGTAAATTGCCTTTACATCGGTTACCGTTATTCTATTTCAACTAATAAGCTTCAAATTACTGATAATATTAAAAAATGTGCTGACCCGAATCATAATGTATGGGGTGTGTATGCAGATACTGAGATGCGTCCTATTTATCAAAAGGGGTTTAGTATTTATCAATATGATAAGCAGCGAGATACTTTTATCATTAAAGCAACCCAAAAAGTTCATGTCAACTCTTACACCATATTACTGACTACCAAACAGCATATTTTTGTCACTTTTGATAAAAAATTGATGGTATATGATATAGCTGCGAATAAGTGTTTCTTACCTCAAAATTTTGAAAATAAATATACATATAGTATGCACTTGAATTCGGATAATACCATCTTAGTGCATCAAGATTCTACTATTTTTTTAATAGATCCTACCACTTTTAAGACAAAACCAATTGTAACAAATAGATTACTGACCTCATATTTTATGTACCCCCTCAGTGAAAATCAGTTGTTATTGACCGGTGACAACACTTCCCGCCTTTTGAATCTATCGCCGCCTGTTATCGAACCTTATAATTTTAGAGGATCATTCGATGCTTTTGCGTTTAATAATGCCTCCATATATCCCCACGATGCACATCAGGTGAATATCAGTAATGCATACATCGCAGATTTTGAAAAAAACAAGTTGTTTACGTTTGAAACTTACAACCCCGTTTTGAAAAATATTTCAACAGATTTATTGAACAATGAACTGTATGTCAAACAATATAAGGATAAAGATGGAACGTATTGGTACGCCTATTTTAATGTAAATGTAGAAGATGAAAAACCTAAAATTGATTTTTATGAATACAACCCCACAACTAATGACTTAAAAAATATAGGTTCTTATACACATGATATTCTATTCGAATTTTCAGCAACAGGTTTTGTTAAGGCTGATGATAAACTTTATGTCGCTGACTATTGGGGGCTTAATTCATTTGATATAAAAACGAAAAAATGGGAAGATGCCCTCGTGCACGCACCAACGGATACACTCAATGATCAAATTACCCACTTGTACGTAGATAACGATGGTGATATGTGGGTTTCAACCCAAACCAAAGGGGTTATTTTTAAAAAGAAAGGGCAAAAAGAGTTCAAATATTATTCTGTAAAAATCGGCGATAAAAAAAATTGGGCTTCTGAATGGGTGTCTTGTGTTATTCAGGATAAAACAGGTACAGTTTGGATAGCCACAAGTAAAGGCTTGTTCACATTTGATAAAAAATCGGAAACTCTGAAAAAGCAAGACCTGCATTTGCCCGATAATTTTATTTCAAGTATCGTTCTTGACGATGCACAAACGCTGTGGTTAAGCCACGATAAAGGCATCACGCATTTTGACCCCTATAAAAATACCCTTCGCCACTATAATGATGCGGATGGCATATTAGATGACCTGATTGAAGAAGGTATAAAATTGCCCGATGGCTCGCTCATTTTTAACTCAACAGGCCGGTTTTACCGTATTCATCCTCAAAATGTAATGGTGGATTCTACGCTAATACCTATTTATTTGACGGATATTCAATTATTTAATAAACCCATTGAGGTAAACGGTGCGGATTCTCTACTCAAGCAACATATCAGTTTTACAAAAGCGATTACCTTTAAGTACTATCAAAACATCATCAGTTTACATTATTCAGCCATTGATTTTGTGGATGCGGAAAACCGCCAATACGCTTATTTCCTCGACAATTTTGATGACGATTGGCAATATGTCGGTCAAAAAAGAGAAGCTGTTTATACCAATTTACCTCCGGGAAAATATACCTTCAGAGTCAAAAGTGCTAACCGTGACGGTATTTGGATAGAAATGACTACCCCCCTCAGTATTACCGTATTACCGCCTTGGTGGAAGACGTGGTGGGCGTATTTATGCTATATCTTGTCAGTTATAGGTAGTATTTGGGCATTTATGAACTATCGCGCCCGAAACCTTCGTCGCCAAAACAAACTACTTGAAGATTGTGTAGAAGAGCGCACCTCTACCGTCGTTGCCCAAAAAGAAGAATTGAGTAAAACCTTAAATGAGTTAAAATCCACCCAAACCCAACTCATCCAATCCGAAAAACTTGCTTCTCTCGGTGAACTAACCGCAGGCATCGCCCACGAAATACAAAACCCCTTGAATTTTGTCAATAACTTCTCGGAATTGAGTGTGGATTTAGCAAAAGACCTCAATGATGAAATACATAAACCCGATATTGATAAAGAATATGTAGAAGAACTATTGACCGACTTGACTTCAAACCAAGAGAAAATAAACCATCATGGCAAGCGGGCAAGCAGTATTGTGAAAGGTATGCTCGAACACTCTCGGGCGAGTACAGGTGTAAAGGAATTGACGGATATTAATAAATTGGCTGATGAATATTTACGGTTGTCATATCATGGCATGAGAGCGAAGGATAAAGATTTCAATGCTGATTATGAATTGATTGTAGATGAAAACTTGCCTAAAATAGAAGTGATTCCGCAAGATATGGGGCGTGTTTTATTGAATTTGATTAATAATGCCTTCTATGCCGTAAACCAACGCCAGCAACTTGTCATTGCGAGGAACGAAGCAATCTTAAGTTATACTCCCTCAGTATTAGTCAGTACAAAACTGATTGATAATCAAATAATTATAAAAGTAAAAGACAATGGAACGGGTATGCCCGAAAGCGTAAGAGCCAAAGTCTTTCAACCTTTTTTTACGACTAAACCAACGGGGTCAGGTACAGGCTTAGGGCTTTCATTGGCTTATGATATTGTGACAAAAGGGCATGGGGGGGCTTTGGAGGTGGAAAGTACTGTCCAAGTGGACTCCTTCGGAGAGGGGGTCGGCTCGGAGTTTATTATTACTTTACCTTTTAAAACCAATGAAAAATGAAGACATTAATAGGGATTTGCCTTTCTTTAATCATTTATTGTAATGGCTTTTCACAAGTGCCCAATGATAAAAACAAGGAATCTATCATTGCCATCTCAAAAAGTGACACATCCTATTTAATGGATTTAGCTGAT
>JANPGW010000407.1:0-5182 GCA_031424115.1 Saprospiraceae bacterium
CTTCAATTTGCGCTTCCCTTGCTTGTTCTTCTGCTTTTTCTAAATCGAGGAAACGGGTGTAGGATTGCTCAAATGCATTCGCAAAACGTCTTAGTATAAGGTTTTCTTCGGGAGAATAAGGTAAGGCATCATAGTTAAAGATAGTGAGTGCAATATTTTTCGTATTGACTGCAGACCTTGCCATTCCTTTAATGCTTAATAAATAGCTTTTAGATTTTTCAGGTATATCATTAAAATAGGGCGTCTTAAACATATGATAAAACCATTCATTGGTTTCTTCAAAAGTGAGGATATCTGCTAAAAAATCTTGTTTTTTATCAAGTATTTCTCTACCTCTATTAAAAATGGGATGATTAAAATAAGGTAATATAACCTTATTAGGAAATACATAATTGGGTAATGCTAACCACAAGTCCCAATCCCGTTCGTGAATATTGGTTGTAAATCCTGCTTGTTTAATATTGAAACCCAATAATTGAAATTGCTCAAATATTACTTTGATTACATCTGAAAGTTCATGACTCCGATGCATAGCCATAGATTGACTTCTAACTCTTTCCAAAGCTGCTTCAATTTCTAAATCTCGATTTTTATGCACTAATTGTTGTTGTGTCGTTGTTAGGTCGGTGAGCGTTTGTTTTAAAACTTGATTGGTCTTTTGCTTTTGTCGGTTGTTGCGATAAAAAAAGAAAGCGACAAGGAGGAGTATTGCCAAACATACCAATAAACCATATTGTTTTAATTGATTATTGTAAGCTAATTTCGTTTTTTCAACTTCTTGTTGTTGTTCTTGATCTCGTTCAATCATGGACTGAATCGCTTGTATATTGCCCGCACCCCATAAACCATCCTTAGCAGCAGTCGCTATTTTGAAGTAATGGAAGGCTTCTTTGGTATTGATGGAATCGTACAATTCGGACAATAAATGACTGGAAAGCAATATCCCTTTTTTTGACGAAGCCTTAAGCCCGTATTCGAACCCTTTTTTAGCATAAAAAATACTGGAGTCGGGCTGATTCATCTGTCTAAATAGTTGTGCAAGGTTGCCGTATAGAAAAGAGGTCACCCGTTTTTCATTGTTTTTCAAACCGACCTGAATACCCTCGTGGTAATGCGCCAAAGCAAGGTTTGTATGCCCCCTTTTGGCTTCAATATTGCCAAGGGTTCTCAATATTTCAGACACGAACTCTGGAAATTTATATTTGAGGGCTTTTTGCTCATAATACAAGGCTGTATCTAATTGGTTCATTTGTTCATAAACCATCCCTATAGACAGATAACTAATGGCTGTTTCAAATTTAATATTAATGGGATCAAGCTTTTGGATGGCTTGTTTAAAATAATTGATGGCTTTGGGATTGTCGTTTAAATCTGCATAAATTTGCCCAATTCGCATCAAAGCCGCTCCCGCTTCATAAGTATAATGATTGTCTTCTGCAATTTTTAGTGATTTGAGTATGACCTCTAAGGACTTGGGTAAATTGCCCATCTCCCGTAACGCGAAAGACTTTCTATTCAAAGCCAAGGCTTCGCCTTTGGAATAGTTAATTTTTTGAGCCAATAAAAGAGCTTGGTCTGCATAAAACAGCATAGAATCGGGCTTTGAAAACCGATAGCTACGACCCAACTCAATTAATAAAATCACCCGATTCGTATCTTTATTTTCATTCGTCAATGCGGCTTGTTTTAGCAAGCTATCCGTTTTGTTTGTTTGTGTAAAGCCGAGGCACACAATCAGCATAAGAAAAAAAGTTAAAATACATGTCTTCATCTTTAATTAGTTTTAAAAGGTAAAGAAATAATGAACTCCGAGCCTGCCTGTCCGGTAAGCAGGCCGACCCCCTTCCCGCCGTTGTCGGGATTTGCAACAGTAGAAACCACTTCCAAAGTCCCACCATGCCCTTTTGTAACAATATCATACGCCAGAGAAAGTCCTAAACCCGTGCCTGAGCCAGTTGGTTTAGTCGTGAAAAACGGTTGAAAAACTTTGGCACGCACACTTTCGGGCATACCTGTACCGTTGTCTTTTACTTTTATAATTATTGAAGCCCCCCCCGCCCCCAAAGGGGGAGGCAAGTAGTGGGTAGTGACCGATACTGAGGGGGTATAACTTTCATCGGTTGAAAGCAACTTTCTCTGGTGAACCGCATAAAAAGCATTATTAATCAAATTCAATAAAACCCGCCCAATATCTTGTGGAATGACTTCTATTTTTAGCAAGTTTTCATCAAAATCCGTTTTAAAATCAGCATTAAAATCTTTGTCTTTTGCTTTGAATCCATGGTAAGCCAATCTCAAATATTCATCTGCCAATTTATTAATATCCGCCCATTCTTTTACCCCTGTACTCGCACGAGAGTGTTCAAGCATCCCTTTCACGATGCTGCTGGCTCGTTTGCCGTGGTGGTTGATTTTTTCTTGGTTTTGGCTTAAATCGGTTAAAATTTCACCAATATAATCTTTATCTTTTTCGGGTAATTCAACCTTATCAATTTCTTCTTTTAGTTCTTTTGCTAAATCCACACTCAATTCTGAAAAGTTATTGACAAAATTCAAGGGGTTTTGTATTTCATGGGCGATCCCAGCGGTGAGTTCACCGAGGGAGGCGAGTTTTTCTTTTTGAATAAGTTGATTTTGTGAAGCGACAAGTTCAGATGTTCTTTCTTTTACTTGTTTTTCCAGCGTCTCGTTTTGAGTAGCGAGGATTTGTTGTTTTTCAGAGGATAGGGTTTCATTTTCTACTAACTTATTTTTGAGATTAAGCGCAATATTGGCAAAGTCCTTTGCCATAAAGATAGAAATCGCAATAGGCAATGCAATAGAGTATATGACATACAAAATCATGCGATAAGCCCATAACGAATGAATAAAGTCATTGTTATCAAATGTGCCATTGGTAGCAAACATAACGAAACTAATGAAAGTTATCAAAGACCCTAAACCAATGATTAACGCATCAATTTTATTTGTTTTTCTACTTAATATAGCAATTCGGATTAAGTTGAAGATATGTAGCATCTGATATATGGCTCCAATACGCCAGCCATCAGGATATATTAAAAAGATGCAAGCAATTACGGGAACATATAAGGCAATAAGGATTTTATCTATCCAATCCATTTTTCGGTTTAAATAGAAAAGTACAGCCAAAAGAGTTAAAATATTTGATAGGATATACAAATTAAAAGCAACATTACCATACCAATATTTATGACCCACCTCCAATGTAAAAAATAAAGAAATATCATAAAGAAAAGCACCTACAATGTAGACTAATCTAGATAATGCAAAATACAAATTTGCTTTATTTAGAGGATATAAGAAGTAGAATGAGATATGAATAATAAAAATCATGAGACAAAAACCAATCAAAAAATAATCATACACGCCACAAAGGCGGTATACATTTGAATAAAGCGATTGGGATATGTTAGATTCGTATATCCATATGGAGGTCAGTGGATTAGCCGTTTCGAAAACTGATGTAAAGTATATATTGGGCTGAGCAGCAAAATGGACTTCAAAGATGTTTATAGTATCTGTTTTAAGAGGAAATGCGATTGGTCGCCATAATAAATCTTTCGCCTTAACATCATCAGGGTTCTGATTTATTGTCCCACTTTCAGCAATTTTAACGCCGTTTAAAAAATATTGCCCTGCCACAGACTGCTGAATTTGGATAGATAAGGGAACGTTTTTTAAGCTTGGGTTCAGGCTTATATACAATCGTAGTTTCCCAATTTGTTTTTTCACCCTTTCAGGAATTGAATCGCGTATATCTAGGGTTGGGTTAATTGCTTGCCACAGGGTATCTCCATCATGCCATTTCCAGCGTTTATCAAGCAAAACACCGCGTTGAGGAATGGAATCTATACGGAATACTTCACTATTTTGGGCAAAAGCATTAAAATAAAAAAAGAACAATAAAAGGGTTAACTGTTTCATTTTGAATGGGTTTTTAAAGGATAATTTAAAAATAAACCTTGGTTTTGAATTTATCTCTCTAAGAAACTAAGGCAACAAAAACGCATCAAAATTTTCTTTAGAAATAACATGATAACCGAGGGGTTTATAGGCTTCTGAAAATTGAACAGGTATTTTTATAGAGTTTTGTTTTCTCCACTTAAATTCAAATGCTTCAAATTGACCATCAATTTCTTCGACATAATCAATTTCTTGTTGGGCTTGCGTTCTCCAAAAATAGGTAGTCACCCACCGTTTTCTGTAATGATTGGCTTTTAGTCTTTCTGAAATCATAAAGTTTTCCCAGAGTGCACCGACATCTTGCCGCAAATCCAAGGGGGCAAAGTTGTTGATGAGTGCGTTGCGAATGCCGTTATCGTAAAAATATATTTTCCGACTCGTTGAAATTTCATTTCTCAAATTTCTACTCAAAGGTTGTAAACGAAAAATCACAAACGATTTTTCCAATAAATTTAAATAAGTCGAAACGGTTACCTTATCAGCACCCACCAATCGACCCAATTCATTCAGCGACACTTCATTGCCTACTTGAAACGCCAATGCTTTGAGGAGTTTCGTCAACACTTCCGGCTTTCTGATAATGCCAAGACTTAAAATGTCTTTATACAAATAACTTTGAGATAAAACACTTAAACGCTCGCGCTCTTCGCCTGTATGGATGACCACTTCGGGATACATACCGTAAATAAGCCTGTTTTCTAATTGCAATAAAGCCGTAGTATAGCCGACCGAATCATTCAATTCTTTCCAACTGATTGGGAACATATAGTATTCCCATTTTCTACCCGTCAAGGGTTCGTTTGTCATGTCAGCTAATTCTAAAGAAGATGAACCAGTTACGAGCAGTTGAACCGTCGGCAAATTATCAATAATCAATTTAAGCGTTAAACCGATATTTCGAATGCGTTGGGCTTCATCAATAATCACTAAATTAGCTTTGCCGATAATCGTTTTTAATCGTTCCAAGTTCGGACTCGATAAAAGCGTTTGAACTTCTATATTATCGGCATCTAAAAACAGTCCTTCATTGGAGATGTCAGGCAAAAAAGATTTGACTAAAGTTGTTTTACCTGTTTGACGCGCGCCCAAAATAATGATGGCTTTTCCACGTCCGATTTTTTCTTTAACAAGATTTGAAAGCTCTCTTAAAATCATGATTTTATTTTTTAGTGGGGCAATTTAACTGAATTTGGTGAAC
>JANPGW010000408.1:0-56139 GCA_031424115.1 Saprospiraceae bacterium
AGAATTTAAAATCTTTAAATATTCTGAATTTAATTATAAAAAGGTGTAAAAGATTGGACTCAGCCTTATATATGCCATTTTTACCCGCTACCATTCAGGAGTCATCGGGCATTTGGGGCTGCAATTGGAGCATTTATAAAAAGGATTTAGTGGCAGTTAATGGCTTTGATGAAGATTTTGTCTTACCCGGTTATGGAGAAGATACGGACATTGAATGGCGGCTTTTCAAAACGGGGATAAAATTGAAGAAAATTAAAAACAAAGCCATCCAATACCATTTACACCATAAGGAAAACTACGCGGACACCCTCGAAAACGAAAAATTAATGTTGAAAAAACAAGCCGAAGGAAAATTCTTTTGTGAAAACGGCTTATCGAAGTATCTTTGATACTATGTCTAACTTCAATCAATCTTTTTCTGAAACGTTGCTCTCGCTGAATGCCGAGCAAGCCAAAGCTGTCAAACACATTGATGGGCCTGTTTTGGTGGTTGCGGGTCCCGGCACCGGCAAGACGCACATACTTTCAGCAAGGATTGGACAAATTTTGACTCAAACGGACACCGCTCCCTACAATATTTTATGCTTGACGTTTACCGACGCCGGCGTGCAAGCGATGCGCGAAAGATTGGTTTCACTAATTGGACCCGAAGCGCATAAAGTCCATATTTTTACTTTTCACTCGTTTTGCAATAAAGTCATTCAAGACAATCTTGACCTTTTTGGTCGGCAGGATTTGGCTTTGATTGATGACCTCGAAAGACAAGAAATTATCCGCGAAATCATTGATGACCTGCCCCATGACCACCCCTTGAAGCGGGGCAGAGGCAGCGATGTGTATTTCTACGAAAAACACCTTGCCGATATTTTCAAAATAATGAAGACCGAAGCGTGGACGGTTGAGTTTACCGAAAAAAACATTCAAAATTACGTAGAAAGTTTGCCTCATCGAACGGAATATATTTATCAAAATAACCGGAAAGGGCTGTGGCAAAAAGGGGATTTGAAAACTGACAAGTTGGAACAAGAACAGCAAAAAATGCTGCAACTGCAATCCGCTGTTCAACTCTACCCACAATTTGAGCAGATACTGAGAGGTCGGCGGCGATACGATTTTGACGATATGATTTTGTGGGTCATTGACGCTTTTGAGAAATTTTCTTTTTTACTCCGCTCTTACCAAGAGCAATATTTGTATTTTTTAGTTGATGAATACCAAGATACCAACGGCTCCCAAAATAAAATTTTATCCCAACTGATTGGCTTTTGGGACAATCCGAACATTTTTATTGTGGGCGATGATGACCAAGCTATTTATGAATTTCAAGGCGCACGGTTAAAAAGCTTGGTTGATTTTTATCACCAATTTCAGAAAGACCTGAAAGTCATTTTACTAAAAGATAATTATCGCTCGACGCAGAGCATATTAGATATTTCAAAACAATTGATAGACGCCAATACTTTGCGCATTGTCAATCAATTGCAAGATTTAAAAATTGAAAAAAAATTGGTTGCAAAAGGGGATGTTGCGGATTCGACGACGCAGCCAGCCATTATTGAATATCCCAATCGCTTGCACGAAATTGCGAACATTGTACACCAATTAGAACAACTCCAAGCCCAAAACATACCCCTCAGTAATACGGCAATCATTTATGCCCGCCACCGAGAGATTGAAAATATTATTTGGCTTTTGGATAAAAAAGGCATCCCTTACCAAACCAAACGCCGCGTTAATGTTTTAGACACGCCCATGATTCAGAATTTGCGGTTGATTTTGGAGTATATTGCCAGAGAAAATGAAAGACCTTTTTCAGGAGGATATTTGTTGTTTAAAATTTTGAATATCAATTATTTAGGCATTGAGCAAAATGATGTCGTCAAATTAGCAGTTCATATCAATCAAGAAAATGCAAAAGGATTTGCCAATACTGCACCAATTGATGACGATATGGACGTGCGAGAAGTGCGGTTGACGTGGCGAGATGCCCTTATGCACATTCCGAAAATTAAATTGAAGAATGCCAAAAAGCTAAAAGACACTGCCAATCTGTTAGAAAAATGGGTTCGAGATGCTCAAAATCATTCTGTTTTAACTTTAATCGAGCAAATTATTAATCAAAGTGGGCTGCTTAGTTGGGCTACTCATTCGCCCGATAAAATTTGGAGCCTTCAAATTTTAAATACTTTTTTTGAATTCATCAAAGTTGAAACGGAGAAAAAGCCTCGGTTGGACTTGCGGCAACTCTTGAAAACTATTGAGGTTTTGGACAAAAATAGGATTTCAATTGAGTTAGTGAAAAATATAGCTCAAAGCGAAGGCGTTGTTTTGACGACCGCTCACTCCGCCAAAGGACTGGAATTTGACCGCGTATTTTTGATGGATGCGGTAGAATCGGAATGGGAAAATGCGCGGTCAGGTGGCAACAGCCGTTTCAAATTGCCCGATACGCTCACTTATACGACCGAAGAGAATGCCATCGAAGCCCGCCGCCGCCTCTTTTACGTGGCGCAAACAAGGGCTAAAGAATTTTTGCAAATTTCTTACGCCAAGTCGGATGAAAAAAACAAACCGCTCAGCAAATCTCAATTTGTGGATGAAATATTATTAGCACAAACCGATGAAAAAACGTCTGTCCGTTTTGAAAAGCTATCGGTCGAAGAACAAATTTTGATTGACAACCAATTGGCAATTTTGACTGAAAACGATTCGGTGACTTATAACTCTTACGAAAATGAATGGGTTAAACAGGTTTTGAAAGATTTTAGATTGAATGTGTCGGCATTGCACATGTATCTGGATTGCCCTTTGAGTTTTTATTTTGAATATATCTTAAAAGTTCCGACGGCTCAGAGCGAGGCGGCGTGGTTTGGTTCGGCAATGCACTTTGCTTTGCGAAAATTGTTTGGTGAAATGCTGCGTTCAAAAGAAAAAATGTTTCCAAGCGTGGATGAGTTTGTCCGGTGGTTTGAAATGGACTTACATCACCATCGCAGCCATTATTCGGATAAAGATTTTGCCCGACGTTTGGCGAACGGTCGAGACAATTTGCGCCGTTTTTATACTCAAAACATAGATAAATGGGCGAAAAACGTGGTGATTGAAAAACAATATTTATCAGAAAGTGATGGTGTGCCCATAAAAGGTGTGATTGATAAAATTGAATTTTTTGACGACGGCACGACCCGTATCGTAGATTATAAAACCGGAAAATATGATATCACCCGTCTCAATCGCCCGACGCCCAAAAACCTGAACGGCGGCGGCTATTGGCGACAGTTGGTTTTTTATAAAATCTTGTACGAAAACTATCGCTCGCAACTCGTGCGTGTCAAGTCCGGGGAAATAAGTTATTTAGAACCTGATGCAAAAGGCGTTTTCAAAGCCAAAGTTTTTGATATTGAAGGAAAAGATGTCGAGATACTAAGGGGTATGATAACGACCACTTGGGGCAAAATTCAGAACCAGGAATTTGACGGTTGCGGTAAAAAAGAGTGTGTGTGGTGTCGTTTTATCAAAAATAATCGAACCGTTGACTCCTTTACCAATCTTGAAACCGAATATTTGGATGATTAATCGGATTTAATGCTAAAACCCATGTCAAAAAAAGCGGTTTTTACCCAAAAACTTTTAGAGTGGTTTGCCACCAATCATCGCCCCATGCCGTGGAAAGGCGAAAAAAATCCTTATTTTATCTGGCTTTCCGAAATTATTTTGCAGCAAACAACCGTTCGCCAAGGCATGCCCTATTACGAGCGGTTTATTGAAAATTATCCAACCGTAAAAGAACTCGCCGAAGCCTCTCAAGATGATGTGATGAAATTGTGGGAAGGTCTGGGCTACTACTCCCGCGCGCGCAATTTGCACGCTACCGCCAAGCATATTTCTGAGGCACTTAACGGGGCTTTTCCAACAAATTATGAAGGGCTATTAACGCTCAAAGGTGTGGGAACTTATACTGCCGCCGCCATTGCCTCTTTTGCTTATAATTTGCCCCATGCCGTACTGGATGGCAACGTTTATAGAGTTTTGTCAAGGGTATTTGGCATCGAAGAACCGATTGATACGCCCCCCGCAAAAAGACTGTTTACCGAATTGGCGAATGAACTTTTGGATAAAAACAGGGCATCGGACTTCAATCAAGCCATAATGGATTTTGGTGCCACTCAGTGTACGCCCTCTAATCCCAATTGTAATAACTGTCCGTTGAAAGATATATGTACTGCTTTTTTAGAGCAAACAACGGCTGTTTTACCCATAAAAGGCAAGAAAAACGAAAAAAAAACGCGTTATTTTAACTATTTGGTCATTAATGCCGGAAATAGAACATTTATTCAAAAACGGCAGGATAAAGATATTTGGCAAAATCTATACGAATTTCCATTGATTGAAACTTCTGCTTTGATGGAAGATCTTGCGGACAAAACTTATACTGAGGGGGTGTTATCCCCCCGAGTACTCGGGGTTGGGGGGGTAAATCCATCCATAAAACCGTTCCTGAATTACCCCTACAAAGTCCTCAAAAAATCTCATCCCTATAAACAGTTATTAACCCATCGAGTCATTATTGCCACGTTTTGGGAGATAGAAGTAGGGGCAGATTTTTCTTTCTCGGATGAAAATATTTTAAATATTGAGAGAAAATATTTAACTAAATTTGCATTTTCAAAAGTCATTGACTTGTATTTTCGGGATAAAGTTCTAACTTTATTTTAAAATTACCCACTATTGAAAAATAGCAGCAGGCATACACAGAAAACTTATTTATTTATTTTTAAATCTAACAAATTATGATAAACAAAGTCACGTTAATCGGACACTTAGGACAAGACCCTGAACTTCGCAGGTTAGAAAATGGTACAGCAGTAAGCAGATTCTCATTAGCTACTAACGAAGTTTATAAAGATGCTTCTGGAGAACAGAAAGAACAAACAGAATGGCATAATGTTGTTGTTTGGAGACAACAAGCAGAATTGGCAGAAAGGTTATTGAAAAAAGGCACACTCGTTTACATTGAAGGTAAAATATCTTACCGGAAATATACCGATAAAAATGGTATTGAACGCACTCTAACGGATATTGTAGCCAGCACTTTCCGTTTAATGGGCAAAAAAGAAGGTTCCGGAGGACGCGAAAATAGCTTTCCTACACAAGAACCTAATATGCAACGAGGAGGTCAAGGGGTTGTTACGGAAGCGGCTTATGAACCGTCCGCTCCAATAGGTGATATGCCCGAACAAGACAATGATTTGCCATTTTAATCTTCCTGTCTGAAATTTGAAGCCTGAAAAAAGACTTTGTGAGAGTGAAATCACTTTTACAAAGTCTTTTCATTGATGATAAAATTGAAGCGGGTTGTGCAACACCCCCTCAGTATAAAGCGTTTTATGAAGAAAAATTTTAAGAATATGTTGGTAAAAAAATTCCTGTTTTGTTTGATTGCTTTATCTTTTTCGATTGTTGCTTGCGAAGAGCCTACTTACACCCCCAAACCGAGAGGTTTTCCAAGGGTCGTATTGCCCGAAAAAAGCTATCAGAAGTTTGATGAAAAATATTGTCAATTCACTTTTGAATACCCTCAATACGCCAAAATAGAGCAGGATACTCTTTTTTTTGATGAAAAAGCCCCCTCTGATTGTTGGTTTAATATAAAAGTGCCGGAACTGAACGCTGAGATTCATTGCAGCTATTACAATATTGATGCTAAAAACACATATGAAAAACTCAAAGGAGATGCTTTCCAACTGGCAGGAAAACACAATGTCAAGGCGGACTATATTGATGAATTACCTATCCAAAAACCGAACCATGTGAGTGGTTTTGTCTTCAATATTGAGGGGCCGGCGGCTTGCCCGTTTCAATTTTATCTGACGGATAGTACGCGCCATTTTATGCGGGGTGCTTTGTATTTTGATGCTAAATCAAGACCGGATTCGCTCAAGCCGATTATTGATTTTGTGAAGACCGATATGATGGAAATGATTAACACCTTTGAGTGGAAAAAGTAGCAATTTTATAAGAGGATTTATGTAAAAAAGACGAAAAAAGAATGCTCAATGGCGTTGATTCCATTGAGCACTTTCTTTATCCAAACTTAGATATTCTAAGCATTACATCTTAGACCATTCTGCGATTGACTTTTCGTTCATGCGAATATAGTCATTGTTTTTTGCTTCTTTAGCTAATTCAAGCGAGCGTTTTGCAGTAGCAATCGCACCGGCTTTATCACCCAATTTAGCCTGAACCAATGATTTGTGGCGCAAAATCCAAAAGCGTTCCCCTTTATCAATGGCTTTATTCACAAAATCTAAAGCTTGTTTTAAGTCTTTACCTGTTTCAAAATAATACTGAGACATTGCGAAATAATCACCTCCGGTAGGGCCTTCTAATTTTTGTTTGATTTGAGCCATTACCTTGCTATCCACATCATTTGTGAAAGGGACGCGAACTACAGTATTTTCCCAAGCAATTTCGATATCAGCACTTGTATTGGTGATATTCGAAACGCCCATTGTAAAACTTTCAACAGTTAATGGATTGTTGATAGGTTTTACCATTACTTTTAAAACATCGTCTTCCGGCTTATAACTAAACACACTCACGGCAGGGTTTTTATTGAAAATAATCTCCCAAGAGTCTTTACCCGGTTTGGTTAACAAAACATAAGAACCTTTAGCCAACCCTTTGCCCATAATAGTGATTGAGTCGGTGGTTGTAATTTTAGTCGCTGAGTTAGCACCCGTACGCCATAAATCGCCAAAAGGCACCACATCACCACCAAATATTTTACGTCCTTTCATTGAAGGGCGACTATATTCGATTTTAATCTCTGTCATTCCTACTTTTTGAGTAACGGTAGAACCCGGACTTGGAGCAGGCGTTTCAATTTGCGCTTGAGTTGTTGAACTCAACAATAGGCATGCACTTACACTGAGGGCTGTGAAAAACTTTTTCATAATAAGTCTAATTTTGGTTTTAATTTAAATGAATTAAATCAATTGTTTACAATAAACATCAGGTTGTAAAAGTAATCATTTTACAACCTGATGGTGTTTTTGATAGATAAAAAACACAGTTTTTAGATAAAAGTTTCAGTAAAAAAGAAAATTTACTCGAAATCCAATAATCCAAATTTATAGTTTCTGCCTTGTTCGCCATAGATTGCCATATTGCGTTTGCCTATTTGGCGACAAATTTTAGGACGCGTAATGACGCCTTCTTCCTTATTCTGAAACAGTGGTGCTTTTTTTACTTGACCGCTTCTGTCTATCTCCGCAAGCACAACCACAGAATATTTATCAGGTTCGTCTGTATATATTTTCTTCTTAGTCGGGTCAAGATTGCGCGGGTCTTCATTGTATATAAAATATAGTTTATCTGCAACTGTACTCATAGAATATGACGAGTAAATACCGCCATCGTTTTTAGAAAGTTGACGCTTTGGAATCCGCGCAGACCATTCAATTTCACCATCAGGGCGGATATTGACAACAATAATATCATTATAATTGAAATAATACTCGGCTTGCCGGTTGTTATTGTACCGATAGCCATAAGGGTCGTACCACGGCGAGTAAAACGGATCGTACCAACCGTATGAATAGCCATAAGGATTGCCAAAACGATTGTAGTAATTATTATAACGTTCTTCAATAAAATACTGTTCAGCTATCATAATGACCCCGCCGTCGCTTCTCAAAATGAGTTTATCCAATGAGTAAGACGGTAATTCTGCCTCTTTTTCTTTATTATTACTCATGGCAGCTGCTTTGGCGCGTTCTTTATTTTTTTCTGAAAGATTCTGAGTCAGAAAATCCAAATTGAATTCGCGGGTACTCACGCTCGTCATATCTTTCGTTTTCGGATTAATTTTGAAAAAACAAGTGCCTTTTACACTTGACGCTCCTTTATCAGAATAGAAACCGCTAAAAACCAAATCCCCATCATCGGCGGGTCGGAAGGTTAGGTCGGTGACAAATTTATCTTTTAGGTCAATTTTATATTCGTGCACCTCCAGCATACTGTCGCGCATATAAGCAATCAAATCATATTGATACGTCGGTTTGCCGCTGCGAGAAAGGCGATTAGACCCCTCAGTATAGATGACACCTAAGAGAAAAACATTTCCGTTTTTATCGACCTGATATTCGTCAACACTGAAATTATTTTTACCGAAAGGCAGTTTGGCGTCTTTAGTCCATACCTCATTGAAATCGCTATCAAAAACCGTGAGCGAAAATTCCTGTTGCCTTTTCTCGCCCGGTTGTCTTGTAAAAACGACTATTTTAGAACTATCACGAGAAATGGCGTAGTTAAAAACATCCTGACGTTCCCTATTGGTTTTGTCTTGTTCTGATATTTTGACAATGTCTTTGCTCAATGAAAGGGTTTGGCTATTGATTTGCTGGGCAAAAAGATAGGTTTTTTCATGTTTTTCGTTATAAAAGTAAGTCAGTAACCATAATTTTCTTTGTAGCATGACTACGTCTTTCAAAAATCGCTCTTTGCCCTTATACTCCAAATCAAGTTCTTTCGACCGGACGAGCTTCATATTGTTGTCGTAATATTCAATAATTGCCTTGATACTTCCTGTGCCTAACGCACCACTTTTACGAATGCGCAGCGCATAAAATCCCCCCCCCTCAGTAGCGACAATTTTTTGGAGGTCGCTGTTTGAAGGTTCTTCGTAAGGAGTGCTCCATTTTACCCGCGCTTCATTGCGAAGATTGTTATCCGCAATTTGTGCATTTAACCCATTTAAGCCACAAAAAATGGTTAATAGCACTATGACAATATAATATTTATTAGCTTTCATAAAATTTGAATATTTAAAATAAGAACAAATGTTAGTTGTAGTAAAATTTAAAAGCAAAAATATGATCCCATAAATAGGTTTTAGTATGTGAAAAAATTGAAATTGTAGCCCAAACAATGATTTTATATGGTTGAATAACATTTTTTTTGACCATTACTATCAACATTATTTCAATGAAAAATGATATTGTCACTTAGTTAAATTTTTCATAAAATTTTGATTGTGAATGTTTTATCAAAATTGTGTCATAAAATGGCAGTTGAATTCCCATACTATCTACTGTCACAATTAAACAGATTTTTCTGAAATTATATAAAAAATAAAGTCTTCATTGACTGGCATAAGGATTGCAATATGTAAAAATACATATTTCATCCAATGAAAATCAACTAATGAAAAAGTCTTTTATTATTTTCAGCACTATAATATTGTTTTTAGCCGCCACCTGCGCTAACGCACAACCGATGGCATCAAAAACGAATCCGAGCGGCGCTAAAAAAGCCGTTCCTGCGTCTATTGACCGTCAATTCAAGCGCGATGCAGCCCGTATGGCTTTAAGGCTTGATATTGAAAAAGAAGATGCGCGCTATTTACCCGTCGCCATTAGTCGTGACAATATCAATGGTTTATATAAAGCATTGTGCAATATTTATATTAATGATGAAACGGGAAAATCTATTGCACGATGCAACATTCGTACTTTTCCAAATCCTTCAATTGACCACATCGTCATCATTTTTAAGCGCAATGTGGATTGGGCAGCCCCTTTGAAACAAGGCATCAGCGAAACCACCAATAAAGAGTTTAACCGCTTACTCGATCAATACGATTTGGCGATTGAGAAACATGTGCAATGGAATGAATCGCAGGACGCTATTACGCTGCGCTCAAAAGAACCCCTTAACATGGCAGCATTGGCAAGCCAATTTGATAATATTCCGGGTGTCGTGCAGATTGATTTGGGCGTTCCTAAATTCGGCGGTAATGACATCAAAGCTAAACGCGTAACCGGTGGTTGGGAAATAGATTTTATCTACTCATTCGGCGCCACTGCCGGCGGAGGTGGCAATCAACACATCTGGCGATTCAAAGCATTAGACAATGGTCAAGTGACTTTACTCAAAGAATTGGGGGAGCCTTTACCTTCATGGATGCGTTGTGACAGCGAAGGCAGACCAATGGCATCAAGGGGTTAATTTTCTTCTTGTCAGGATAAAGATAAAAAAAAGTGCTTAGACTCCACAATTGTCTAAGCACTTTTTTTATTGTAAAATATTGATAATCAACGCTTTATTTAACCACTAAGTAAGCTTCGGCTAATTCTAATCCTTGAATTTGGGCATCAATAAAGTCGAATAATTCATCATAATTACCTCGTGCATATTTTAGAAAAACGGACGCTTGACCATAGATAGCCGGTATTGTCAATTTTTTTATCGCATAATACCCGTCTAAGAAATTCTTAATACCCCCTGAAACAATAATTTGTCGGCAACGAATTTTATCACCCAATTCTGCCACAATTTCGTTGGTAAAGCCCACCATTTCGGGAGCCGTATGACCAATGTAAGCCAAATCATCAAACCGTTCTTGCCTTTCCGATGACCCCCTCAGTAGTTCGAGTTTAGAAAAGCTTGTCCCGCCCGCTGCCGCAAAATCTACCGCCATTAAAGGCATTTGCAACAACGTTTTTAGGCTATTGTACCCGAACCCTTGCCCCACTTCTTTAACGATAATCGGAAATTTGGCGTGGTTGAGCACTGTTTCAATGGTATCAATCGGGGCGCGTTTGAAGCGGTCGCCTTCCGGCTGTAGCCATTCTTGCATCGGGTTGACATGGATAATCAGACCGTCCGCTTGCAATGTGTCTAACATTTTGTCAATCAAAAACAGCTCTTTGTTGTCTATCAAAATCTCAAGTTGAGCAATACCCAGATTCGCAAACAAGGCTTGTTCATCACCAATGAGATTTCTCACGTCAAAATCTTTCACATATTCATCCGAATATAACAATTGCCGACACGAGCCTAAACCCATCCCAAAACCGAAATCTTTGCCCGCACGGGCAAGATTTTGATTAATGGTTCGAGCCAACTCAGTGCCTCCCGTCATGCTACTCACCCAAAGAGGCACTTTGAATGTTTTATTTAAAAACTCAAAAGGTGGCAAACTTCCTTTATCCGGATGGGCAGCAAAGAGCGGTTCGTAATAAAATCGGGTATCTAAATCAGTTATTTGAGATTTAAAAGCCAATTCAATATGATCGCGTTTTCGACTTGACGCCGTCGGGTCATGGTCTGTTGAAGATGTTGTATAGTCTAAATTTTCCAACGGGAATGGTTTGATTGTTATTAAAATTGAGAAAGTCTCTACGCCAAAAAATGCATCAGCATTTCCATCAGTTCTTTGGGTTTTTCGGCATGAACCCAATGCCCCGCACCTTCAATAGTCTTTAATTCAGCCTTTGGGAAAAAGTCATTTATCACTGCCTTATCTCCATCTTTGATATAATGGGAATTGCCACCCCGAATAAAAAGAGTCGGTTTAAAAAAAGGTTCGCCATCGGGTGCTTTTAATATATTTTTATAATCAAGGTGCAAGACGGGTAAATTCATTTTCCATTCATAGCCTCCACCTTCATTTTCGGTTTGTCGAGAGAGGTTTTTCAATAAAAACTGAACGGTTCCTACGTCGTTATTCAACACATTCATCAAATAAGCTTCCGCTTCTTTGCGGTCAGTGAGCGTACTCAAGTCAATATCCATCAAAGCATCAAAAATATCATCGTGCCCGCTGCGGTAATCTTTGGGTGCAATATCAATCACCACTAATTTTTTCACCGAATCCGGATGATTGAGCGCAAACTGCATTGCCACTTTTCCGCCCATAGAATGACCCACAATCCGGGCTTCATAAATCCAATGGTCTTGCATAAATTCCGCAAGGTCGTCAGCCAAAACTTGGTAAGTAAACTCATCATCCGTTTGAGGGCTGCGGCCGTGGTTGCGCAAGTCCAATATAAAGACAGTGAAATGCTCACTTAGTTTTTTAGCAATCGTTTGCCAATTGTCTAAAGTGCCGAATAGACCGTGCAAAATGATAACCGGTTCCCCTAAACCAAATTCTTTATAGTTTAAATCAATCATAGACGTTTAATAATGAATTTTTAATCCGCCACCACTTTGGCGTTTTTTACCAAATCGTTTAAATACCTTTTATTGACGTTTTTCCACCCCCCCTCAGTATCCAAGATTTGAAAACGGGCAAAAAGCTCTTCTGAATACCAGCCCAACTCCCGCGTCTTTTTAATAGCTTCCATATGGTGCGGATTTTTATACGCAAAATTTTTCATTGTCTCTGCGTTTTGCCACAAACTAAAAGTCACTTGCTGTATAATAGGCACTTCGCCGATGCCGATGCTAAAAAGTCGCCCTTCTGCGCCTTCGATTGATTGGCTGGTGGAACGCGTAAACCGTAGAAAATCAAATATAAATTTCGTTTTTATAGTTCCTCGAGTCAGTATAGCTATCGGTGCATTGGGTTTGGCGGTCGTACTAAGGTTAAAAGGTTCAATGCCATCCCATTGTCCATGCGCCATAATGGGCTGTAAAAATACAGTAAAGATTTCTTTTGCTCGGTTTTGATAGGCTTTAAAAGTCTTATTTTGTTGAAAAAAAAGACGGGCAGCGGGTTCATTTTCCCAAACAGCGAGCAATCCATATACGCCAAAATCAGGCATTAGATTAAAACCATTGCCCGAACCGGCACCAAACATTTTCATAAAAGTCGGATTTAATGATGGTTCTGAAGCCGATGATAGGATAGCTCCACCCGCCATTTTGGCATTCAAAAAAGCTCTTTTTCCCATTTGAGTGAAAGCCCACCAACGGTTTTTAAAGCCCTCAAATCGGAACAACGTGACAGTAACTACTTGATTTGACACCATAGATTGTTATGTAAAATATTGGAAATCAATTTTTTATACATCAATCAACACTATTTTAATTCAAAAGTTGTAAAAAAAATAAATCATGTCAGCTTCATATTGATGACTTGAGAGTTTTGGTGCAACTTTTGTTTTATTAATATTAAAAATGAAAATAATTTTAATTATTGTTTAATGTGAATAAAACCGTGCGGAATAAACGTTTAAATTTGCAATCATTTGTCAAACGAAAAGCCATGTGTAAGATTCTCAAAATAGTGTTTTTCTTTTTCATTTTTCAAAATCTTTCGGCACAGTCTGCGGCAGCTTTAGAAGTTCAAGCTCGTAAAACGGCAGACAAACGAGAGAAAATGACACTGCTGTACAAAGCGGCTGAGCGGTATTTGGGTACCAATCCCGATAAAGCCTCGCAGTTGGCGCATCAAGCATATACAATTGCGAATGAAGACCTTAGAGATTACTCGATGGCAACTCGTGCAGCTTTTTTGAATGCAGAAGGTTATGCGCGGCAAAAAGAGTGGAATAATGCCAAATTCAGATATAATCGAAGTAAAGAAAGTGCTCTGAAAGCGAATGAAACAGATTGGGCAATAAGATCGCTGCTAAAAATGTCAGATATGGCTAAGAAAGAAGGCAATTCACCGGAAGCTGAAGCTTTTGCCAACCAAGCCAATGACCTGAAAAAAAGACCCTATACTGAGGGGGGGGGCGTCACTACTGCTCGGGCTGCCAATGTCCCCTCATCATATTCTACTGAACTACCATCCCCCGCCGCCAATCGCCCAACACCCACAAATCAGTCTGACATGAATACGCTTCGAGACCAATATCGCAAACAAACTGAAATGCTGGAACGTGACCGTCAACGAATGATTAGCGAGGTAAATATGTTGAAAAAAGAGAAAGAATCATTGAATTCCGGTATGGCACAACTCCGCGTGAAAGAGAAAGTACTCACTGAACAAACTGTACAAGCCAAACAAACTATAACAGAAAAGACTCAACAATTGGCGGTTATTGAGGAACAAAAAGACCAATTGAGTAGAGTAGCATCTAAAAAGCAAAAATTGGTAGAAGCGCTTAAAAACGAAAAACTTTTGGACTCGATAGCCTATGCTCAGGACAAACAAGAGCAAGATTATCTGTTGCAGCAAACACGCAATTTCAGAAATATATTGATGTTGATTTTAGTATTTGCCTTAATAATCGTCGTTTTGATTTATAAAAGATATTTGGAGAATCAAAAACAACAACTGATTCTGGAAGCGAAAAATAAATTGATTGAAGATGAACGCCTACGGAGCGATGAGCTTTTACTGAACATATTGCCGGCCGCGATTGCTACAGAGTTGAAATCCCACGGCAAAGCTAAAGCACAACGCTACGACCGCGCTTCGGTGCTTTTTACTGATTTTATCAATTTTACGGCTATTGCTGAAAAACTGACACCTGAGCAATTGGTCAATGAGCTGGATACTTACTTTAAAGCCTTCGATTTTATTATTTCGCAATATAAAATTGAAAAAATAAAAACCATCGGTGATGCTTATATGTGTGCCTCCGGCTTGAGCGATCGTATTTCAACCCCCATCAGCATTGTTAAAGCAGCGTTGGAACTTCAACAGTATTTACAGGAAATGAAAGTTGAAAAAATTCGGCAAGGCGAACCTTATTTGGAAGCCAGAATCGGTATCAATACTGGCCCCATCGTTGCGGGTGTGGTAGGTATCAACAAATTTGCTTACGATATTTGGGGCGATACGGTGAATATTGCGGCTCGAATTCAAGAAAATTGTGCCCCCGGACATATTAATATCTCAGAAACGACCTATAATGAAATAAAATATTCATTTAATTGTCGCTATCGAGGCAAGTTGCACGCCAAAAATAAGGGCGAAATTGATATGTATTATGTAGAGGGCTTTACTCAATAGCCTCCTCACTAAGGGAGCATGTCCTATTTTGTTATTTTACTTTGCGACAATATCCCATTCAAGCCATTCTTATAAGCCGCACCTATGGGTATATCGTGTTTATCCACTCTAACTATATTTTTTTCCAGCAACTTTATTTCGCTGATGTTAATGATGAAAGAACGGTGAACCTGTGTAAATTGGTTGGAAGGTAATTTAGCTAAAATACTTTTTAAGGTAACGAGAGTCGTGTAAGTACCGGTTTGGGTAACTACTTGCACAAAGTTTTCCATCGCCTTAATGTAAATTATTTTATCTAAAAATATTTTCACCGACGTATGATTGGTTCTAATGAAAATATGTTTGGTGTTAACATTGTTCCCATCTTCAGAAAAATTTGAATTTATCAAAAAAGGATTATCCGGTTCTGACTCAAGGCGTTCTATTATTTTTTTAAGTGATTCTATGGACTGATAATAATGACGCGCTGAAAACGAAATATTGATTATGGGATTTGGTTTCCCTATGTCGCGATTTTCATCAAACACCGTGCTGATAACTAAAGGGATGAAATCTAAATTGGCTTCAATTAATTGTTTATGAAATGAATGATTTTGTTCATCTGTAAAGATAATTCTAATGTCATTTTGAGCAAGAATATGATAGGCTTCCATAATAGAGATATAGGAATCAACAATGTGAATCCAGGAACTCTTTTGTACAAAATTTTCTATTTTGTTTTTTTGAGCATCATTTTTTGATATAATAATTGTGTTTATTCTCTGCATAGAGTTAATATGTTTATCTATATATAAATAAAAATAACTTAAAAAGTATTTATTTTCATTGTTTTACATACAAAATTTCACTGGTCATGTTAGTCTAACCAACAATTTGAATACGAAAATATGAAAAAACATTATCATAAACAATGTTTTGTCAATAAAAAATGACTATTAGTCAATTTGATTTATTTTATTATTTTTTATATCTATATATTTGTGACAACATAATGAAATAAAATATTGATTTGCCTATTATTTTAAATATGTTTTAAAATAATTAATAAAATACCTTTTAAATTTAGCACCATATTTTTTATCTGTATTTAGCGGCCAAAATCTTTTTAAAAATCAATTATTTTAATGAAGAGCCAATTATTATTTTGTTATATAAGCCGGAAACAAGAATATAACTTCACCCAAACGCAATAAACACAAATCGTCAGCCGGAGAAAGTAATTTTTCCGGCTTTTTTTTTACATTTCTGTGACAGGTAGCTATATTTTATATTAAAAAACTATTATATTTCTTTTCAAAACCTATAGTAGTTGCCGGCCCATGTCCCGGATATACTTTAACATCCTCGGGTAAGGTTATAATTCGGGTCTTAATACTGTAAATCAGTTGATTATGGTTACCGCCCGGCAAATCCGAACGGCCAATGCTGCCATAAAAAAGCACATCTCCACCAATCATAAATTTCTCTTCTTCTGAATAAAAGCAAAGGCTGCCTGGAGAATGACCAGGCGCTAAAATCGCTTTTAATCTTATTTTACCTACTTCAATAATCTCATTATCTTCAATAAAACCGGCATAGTCGGCGGGTATTTCAGGCTGAGGGGGTACGGGAACGCCAAAAAGATCGCCTGCAATATGAGCCTGTTTCAACACCGCTATTTCATTTCTATGACATTGTAAAGCAACATTATAAGTATCAGCAATAAACGAATTGCCAAAAATATGGTCAAGGTGGCAATGTGTATTGATTAATTTTTTAACGTTCAGTTCGTTGTCGTCAATAAATTGTTTCAATGTTTTTTGCTCCTGCACAGTATAACAACCCGGGTCAAACACAATCGCATTCTTATCATCGTCAAACAAGATGAAAGTGTTTTCAGAAAAGGCATTGAAAGTGAATGATTTAATTTGTATCATATTGAAAGATTTTAATTAAAACAACTAATATTGTAAAATTTACGTTTTATTAATTGCAGTTTTCACCAAATTATCAGAAATTAATGTTTTATTTGAGAATTAGATTTAAGAATGAAGTGCGGTAAAATTACTAATAATTACCCCCCCTCAGTATCAAATGCTGTAAACAAACGTTTTTTGTCCGATTATTTCGATTAATAGATTGAATATCAACTGTTTATGCTATGAAAAATATTTCCGTCATATTCACTATCGCATTGGCTTTAATGCTTGATACCCCTGTTTTTTCTCAAATCAACCAAATGCAATTTGGTAAAAATCGCGTTCAGCATCACCGCTTTTTTGATGAATGGAGCGAATATGAAAGCGAAAACTTTATTACCTACTGGTATGGTCAAGGACGATTTATTGGGCAATCCGCCGCACAAATGGCTGAATTGGATTTTGAAGACATTCAAAAAACGCTCGAATATCGTTTAAACGATAAAATGGAAATCATTGTTTATTCCGATATCACTGATTTACATCAAAGCAATATTGGTGCGGAAGAAACTTTTATGACTCAGCCGGGTCAAGTGAAGGTGATAGGACCCAAGATATTTGTTTATTTTGATGGCGACCATACCCACCTAAGGCGTCAATTAAAAGAAGGTATTGCTACTGTTTTCATCAACTCTATGTTATTTGGTTCTAACTTACAAGAGGTTGTTCAGAATGCCATTTCACTTAATTTGCCCGAATGGTTTAAGCAAGGCTTGGTCTCTTACGTCAGTGAAGAGTGGAATAGTGATATAGATAACCGTTTGAGAGATATCATTCAACAAAAAAAATATAAAAATTTTAACAAATTTGCCATTGCCGAACCGCGCTTATTAGGCCATGCTTTTTGGTATTACATTGCGCATCAATTTGGCAAAGCCAATGTGAGCAATTTACTCTATCTCACCCGTATCAACCGCAATTTGGATGATGCCATGATGTATGTGATGGGTAGCGGATATGAAGCGATGAGTTTGGCGTGTATGGATTTTTACAAAAAACGTTACGAAAAAGAACTGATAGATGCGACAAAAGTATCGAGTTTGAAGCAAATACCCTTTAAAAACAAACATAAAGTACCGCTACAACAGCCCAAAATAAGCCCCGATGGTAAATCTATTGCGTATGTTTTGAATGAAATTGGCAAATGGAAGGTCTATATTCAGAATGTACAAACCGGCAAAAGAGAGTTGATACTGAGGGGGGGGGTGAAAAACCCTTTCCAAGCAACGGACTATAATTATCCCCTTATAGCCTGGAATCCTGATAATCAGCGCTTATCAATTGTATATGAAAAAAGAGATGTAATTAAGATATTGGATTATAATTTGGGTGATAAAAAAAGAAAAACAGTAGATTTTCAACCTGATTTTCAAAGAGTTTATAGTATTGAATTTATGAATCCGAGAGATCTGGTATTGACAGCCGCTGTCAGAGGCAGTTCGGATATTTATTTATATAATATCAATAACAGGAGTTTCAAACAAATATCAAATGATTTTTGGGATGATTTAGATGCTGTTCCAGTCAATCTTTTGGGAAAAAAGGGTATCTTGTTTTCATCCAATAGATTAAACGATAAATTAGAAAATGAAAAATTAGACTCAATTCTGCCCATCAATAATTTTGATTTATTCTATAAAGACCTTGAAGATACATCAAGGGCATTGGTGCGCATTTCTTCCACTCTTGATGCCAATGAGCGGCAACCCGCTATAGTAGATAGTATTTATTTCACTTTTTTGAGTGATGAAAGTGGGGTCTATAACCGACAAATAGCTCGTTTAGAAAATACATTGCAAAGAGTAGATACGGTATTTTATATCACAAATGAGTTCAGAGAAATGGTGCCCTTAACAGTAATGCAAGATTCTGTTAGAAAATTTTCAGATTCTCTCGTAATCGATTCATTCACTTTGAAACCCATTTATAAAACAACAGCTATTGTCAAAAACAATACGAATTATAACAGAAATATAACCGCTCAGAGTACCTCTCCACGAGTGGGAAAATTAGTAGAATTGTTCTATACTGAGGGGGTACCTCGTTTGAGTATTCAGAAGCTTGAACCCGATTCCGCTTTAACACCCGGATTTACAAAATTTTGGGAATCAAAAAAAAGAGCGCAAACTAAATCGGAAAAGAATCAACGCACAGGACAGTTGCCTAAACCACCCGTAGAGGCTCCCGTTAATAGTCCGATTGAAGTCGTACAAACTGCTCCGGTACAAAAAGATACCTCTAAAAAAGTAGATATTGATAATTATATCTTTCAAAGTGAATTTGACGATAAAGAAACCCCTAAAACAACGCAGATAACTACCGAAAAACCGCCAACCGAAGCAACTGAAAAACCCAATGAAGTGGTGATTCCGCCTTCAATATTAATAACCCAAAACGATGGTGTAGGTGAGAAAAAGACACACATCTTCCGTCAAACCCGGATTATACCTTACCGGTTGAAATTCAAATCGGATTATTTTAGTACTAAATTAGACAATAATTTGCTTTTCGGAGGTTTGGATAGTTATGCAGGTACGCCTGAAAATTTTTCTACTCCGCCGATGGGAATTTTGATGAAAGGTAATTTTAAAGATTTGTTAGAAGATTATCAATTAGAGGGTGGCGTTCGTATTCCGACCACTTTCAATGGATACGAAGCCTATGCATTTTTAGATGATAAAAAACACCAATTAGACAAGCGGTATGCGATTTATCATAAATCAACGCGTTTTTCAGATAATGGAAGCAATGTGATTGATACCAGACGCAGCCGTTCTCAAATAACGCTGGGACAATATGAACTGCGCTATCCATTCGATATGTATCGCCGTTTGCAATTGACTAATACCTTGCGTTTCGACCGATTCACACAATTGGCGACCGATTCAATCACCCTTAAAGTGCCCACCGTCACAGAACAGCGTATTGGCGCTAAGCTTGAATATGTATTCGACAACACTATTGATATTGATATGAATATCAAAAATGGAACGCGCTACAAAGTATGGGTAGATTTTGTAAAACGGTTTGATTTTGACGTGAGTGAAAAATTGTCATTCAAACTCAGAGATGGGTTTATGGGCATTTTAGGTTTTGATGCTCGCCATTATGAAAGAATTTTAAAACATTCTGTCCTTGCTATTAGAGGGGCTGGTGCCACTACTTTCGGAAAGGAGAAAATTCTCTATTATTTGGGCGGTACAGACAATCAATTGTTGTCAAAATTTGACGAAAATGTTAATGTTCCCGCGGGGGATTATGCTTTCCAAACTCTCGCTGCCAACATGCGGGGTTTTGACCGCAATGTCAGGAATGGTACATCCTATGCTTTAATCAATACAGAACTTAGAGTACCGATATTTAAATATTTATCTTCAAAACCGCTCACTTCGTCATTTTGGCGCAACTTTGAACTTCTGGGTTTCTTCGATATAGGCTCGGCATGGCATGGTGGTAATCCATTTAAAAGAGATAATCCTCTCAATACGATTTATCTGCCCAAAGATAATCCGAATAGCCCTGTACAAGTAAAAGTCAACTATTTTAAAGATCCTGTTGTAGCCAGTTATGGCGTGGGTGCAAGAGTTTTACTTTTGGGATATATGGTAAGATTAGATTATGGTTGGGGCATTGAAACCCGTGTGGTTCAAAAACCCAAATTGCACTTAGCTATTGGAACTGATTTCTAAAGGATATTTTACGGGCTGACCTTAAATGTCTTTTTAAACATTGATTATTCTTGAGGACTCATGGATAGCTGCCGACATTTCCATGATCAATTCAGGATCTTTTTCGAGGGCATTGCCAACTACAATCACATCTGCACCGGCACGAGCACTTTGAGCTGTTTTTTCCGGTGTACGCATACCACCGCCGATGATGAGTGGAATGTCAATAGCTCGGCTAACCATCGAAATCATATTTTCTGAAACGGGGTTTTTTGCCCCACTTCCGGCATCCATATATATCGCTTTCAAGCCCAACAACTCACCGGCGAGCGCTGTACAATAAGCAATTTCGTCTTTATTGGCCGGAATGGGGTGTGTCCCACTGATGTATGATGCGGTAGTGGGTGCCCCACCATCTATGAGCATATACCCTGTTGATACAACTTCCAAATGGGTGCGCTTCAAATTGGCAGCAGAAAGAACATGTTGACCAATCAATAAATCGGCATTTCTACCTGATATAAGAGAAAGAAAAAGGATAGCATCGGCTTTATCATTGATTTGCTGAGGGCTACCGGGAAATAGAATTGTAGGAATAATTGTACTGGCTTCTTTAATTGAGTCGAGACAATAGTCCATCATATCGTTTACAATAAGGCTACCGCCCACAAAAAAATAATCCACTTTGGCACGTACGGCTAAGGAAATAACTTTCTCCATATTGCCCAAACGCATCTTGTCGGGGTCAATTAATACTGCGAAACGCTTTTCGCCACGTTGTTTGGCTTCTAATAAAGATTTGTAAATCCGTTGGGTCATTCGGGTGTTTTTTATGTCAAAGATAAATTATTTTATTAATGTAGAAAGAACCGAAGCAACTACACTCCAAATATATTACTTAAATTGTTGATAATCAATGCTTCGACTAAAATGATGGTTGATTTTTGATATTTTAAACAATTTGTTTGTATGTGCAAATAAGCAAGGCACAGACATTCATACAATAATCCTTACGACAAATAATTCCCAATTGTAATAATTTCGGCAAAAACGCCTGCGGCTGTCACTTCTGCTCCGGCTCCTGGACCTCGCACCACCAGCGGGCGCTCTTTATATCTTTCAGTCGTGAAGACAATCATATTATCTGAACCACTGAGATGGAAAAAAGGATTTTGAGCATCAATATTTTGCAACCCAATAATCGCTTTATTATTTTCCACCTTAGCAATCATCCGCAAAGCTTTACCTACACTATCTGTCATTTGATTGAAATAAGCATCTTCATGTTTCAAACTATCAAAAAAAGCCTCCACTGTGGGCGCGTTGATACAAGATTGAGGTAAAAAGGATTCAATTTCTACATCAGCTTCTTCCAAAGCCAAACCACTTTCGCGGGCTAAAATCACCAATTTACGACGCACATCAATGCCCATTAAATCCACGCGCGGATCCGGTTCGGTATAGCCTAATTTTCCGGCTTGTTTCACAACATCTGAGAATGAAACGCCTTTTTTGAAATTATTGAAAATATAAGAGAGAGAACCACTCAAGACGCCTTCAATTTTCAGGATTTGGTCACCGGAATTGATTAAGTCGGTCAAAGTTGAAATCACCGGAAGTCCTGCCCCGACATTGGTTTCGTACAGAAATTTCACACCGCGTTTGCGCGCAATGTTTTTGAGCTTTTGGTAATGGGCATAAGCACCTGAATTGGCTATTTTGTTAGGTGTTGAAATAGATATGGATTCCTCTAAAATGCCTTCGTATAATTTTGCTACTTCTGTATTGGCGGTGCAATCTATGAAAATAGAATTTTGCAAATTCAAGCTTTTCATTTTTTCGGCAAAAGAAGAAAGCCATTTACTCGTAGAAACGCCCTGTGCTTCTTCTCCTTTTTCAAGTAATTTAGTTTTCCAATCTTTCAAATCAATGCCGTTTCCTTCAAAAAGCATTTTACGCGTATTGGCTAAACCCACTACTTTAATTTCCATCGAGCGCGTTTCTTTCAAAAAGGCAGCTTGGGCAGAGATTTGTTTCAATAATGTGCTACCTATCAAACCTGTGCCAATCATAAAAATATTGAGCGTTTGGGTATCCGACAAGAAAAAACCTTCGTGCAAAGCGTTCAAAGCTTTCGATTCATCGCTCCGAGGAATCACCACCGAGATATTTAATTCCGATGAACCTTGCGCAATCGCCACACAATTTACCCCATTTTTACCGAGAGATTGGAACATCGTACCGGCAATACCCGGGCGGAAGCGCATATTTTCGCCAACAATCGCCACAACCGCTAAATCTTCCTCTATACTGAGGGGAGCTACCGTGCCGTTTTTTAGCTCATATTCAAAGGCTTTTTCCACCGCACGACGTGCTTTATTGGTGTCGTTGGGCTGCACCGCAAAGCTAATGCTCGACTCCGAAGAACCTTGTGTAATCAAAATCACATTCACACTGCCCGCTGCCAAACCACTAAACAAACGCCCTGCCACACCGGGAACACCAAACAAGCCACTACCCGAAAGCGTCAATAAAGACACATTTGAGATAGAAGAAATACCTTGCACCGCATGACCCAAAGGGTTTCTTTCCGTTGAAATGAAAGTCCCGAGGAAGTCTGGATTAAATGTATTTTTGATGTAAAGCGGGATATTTTTTTTCAAAGCCGGAACAAGTGTGGGCGGATATATCACTTTTGCGCCAAAATGACTCATTTCCATTGCTTCGGCGTAAGTCATAGTCGGTATAGTAAAGGCTTTTTTGACTTTGCGCGGGTCAGCGGTTAAGACGCCATCCACATCCGTCCAAATTTCTATCACTTCCGCTTCCAGTCCGGCAGCAATAATAGCGGCGGTATAATCCGAGCCACCGCGACCGAGCGTAGTCGTCAAGCCAAAATCGGTGTTTTTAGAACTGCTTTTAGCTGAACCGATAAAGCCCGTGACAATCTGAATTTTGTCACTGTGTTGCGCGTAATAGTCTGCAATCAAAGGGTCCGTAGTATTGAAATCTACTTTTGCAGCGCCAAAATGCTTATCTGTTTTAATAATTTTACGGGCATCCAAAAACTCAGCGGGCACGCCCGATTCGTCCAAAACATGGGCAATAATGAAAGCCGACATGCGCTCACCAAAGCTGACTACATAATCGGATGTGCGAGGCGATACTTCTCTGATTAAAAAGATACCCCTCAGTACTCCGAGTAAATCCTCACAATTTTGTAGCAATTGAGGTTTGATTTGCTTGAATCGGTCAGTGGATAATAGTTCCTGAGCGGCTTCCAAATGGCGCGTTTTAAACTGCTCGTAAGCCACCATGTAGCTCACATCTGCATCTTCGGCTTTTGCTGCCATATCGAGTAGAGAATCTGTAACGCCACCGAAAGCTGAAAAAACGACCGTGAAACGGTCATTTTTTTCCTTATATTTTTTTAATATTTGGATGATGCCCTGAATACGCTCAGGCTTGGCCACCGATGAGCCACCGAATTTTAAGACTTTCATATACTGTTTGATAATATTACTATGACAATGATTTAATTGGTAAAACGGAGAGCAAAAGTAGGAGTTTCAATTATTATTAACTTAAAAAAAGCTAATTATTTACAATTTTAGTATCGCTCGCCTTTTCTGATTTGTTTAAGACAACCGTTTCAATCGTGCCATATAGAATCCATCGAATCCATCGCCATGAGCCGTTATAGCTTTATCTTCTTCCATCTTCCAGTTTCTATTATTGTCCAAAAAAGTGGCTACTTGATTTTTATTTTCAGAAGGTAAAATACTGCACGTGGCATACACCATTTTACCGCCTATTTTAACCATTTTAGAATAATTTTGGATTATTTGAGCTTGGGTCGTGCGAATAGTATCTAAAAATTCGGGCTTCAATTTCCATTTTGTATCGGGATTGCGGCGCAAAACCCCTAAGCCAGAGCAAGGCACATCAAGCAACAAACGGTCAGCGGTATTGTGAAAACGCGAGATGACTTTGGGGGATTCAATCGTACGGGTTTCTATGATATTGACACTATTTCGTTGTGCCCGTTTGCGCAGTTCTTCCAGTTTATGTCCCTCGGTATCCATCGCGATAAGCGTTCCCGAGTTTTTCATCAAGGTAGCCAGATGGAGTGATTTGCCGCCGGCACCTGCACAAGCATCAATCACGTACATACCTGTCTCGGCCTGCAAAAAAGGGGCTATCAATTGACTGCCCGCATCTTGTACCTCAAAACAACCTTTTTTGTAAAGGTCAGTTGATGCTACACGAGTCCGCTTTTTTAAAACAAGGGCGTCTATACTGAGGGGGATGGTTTCAGACTCAATATTGATGTCATACAGGTTTTTTTGCAAATCTAAAACTTTGATTTTCAAAGTATTGCACCTCAAAACGACTTGTGCGGGGATGTTCAAAGACTTTAATTCGGCTTCCCAAATTTCAGCTCCTAACTCTTTTTCACCGAGTTCATCCAACCAATTGGGGATAGAATATGTTATTCTTCTGTCTGAAACCGCTTGGAAGCGTTTTTGTAATTCCGAATAATCCACATTTTTGGATGTTGGCAAATCAATATTTTCGCCTGATTTGAGCACCAAATGAATACCAATAAGTTGTATAAAATCATCTTTCGAATAATTCATCACACTGAATTCTTGGTCTTGTTGGGTCGAAACTTCATGGAATCTAAGGGCATCATATAACCTCAGCCAACGCACACACTCATAAGTCGTTTCAGCAATAAACGCACGGTCACGGCTACCCCATTTGGCGTTGAATTTGAGCAGCCGTTCGATGACTTTATCGGCATATTTGCCGTTTTGAAAAATGTCCGCAAGCGCATCGGCTACAGCATTGATAAGAAGGATGTGTAATTTCATACAATAAATTTGGTAAATTTAGCGATAAAAGAGGGAAACAAACGTTTAGCTTAAGATGAATTATGAATGAGATAAACTAAATTTTTTAAAGTACTGGTTAACAACGCTTTATAATTCCAAATGATGGGTTTTATTTAGTTCATTTAACTTATTTTTGCTCGATTTTTGAAAAATAGGAAATATGAAGATTAGAAGTACGGGTATGACGATGTTATTAGTAATATTGTTTTTACATCAATTACAAGCTCAAAATAGATTCAGAGGCGGCATCGTAGCAGGATTTAACGCTGCACAGTTAGACGGTGATGCGGCGGCGGGTTATCACAAAGTCGGATTAAACGTTGGTCTTCGTGCTTTAATTGAGTTAAAAAACCGTTTAGATATAACAACTGAATTATTATACAGCCAACGGGGAAGTCGAACGACTGAAAACCAATCTTTTATTAATCGCACCTGTACTCTCAATTATCTTGAAGTGCCTGTTTTATTAAATATTCGAGATTGGAAAAAAGGAGAAGGTACGGGTAAAGAATATTTTAAAGTCTCTCTTTCTTTAGGACTGACGTATGGGCGTCTGTTCAAAGCAACTTCCAGCCCTGATTTTACCCATGCGTTGGTATTGGATAAGTTTAATTCGAATGATTTGAGTATTGTGGGAGGCGTTAATTATCAATTTAATAGACATTGGGGTTTTTCGAGTCGGATAGCTAAATCAATCAATCTGCTTTTTAATCCCAATAAATACCCCAACGAACCCTTAGCCGGTAGTTTAAATGGGTTAAGAGGTCATTATTTGACGTTTCAATCTGCTTGGATTTTTTAGCATTCAAGTTATGTAGAGGTATAAAAAAAGCCGATACTTTACAGTATCGGCTTTGCTGTAATTGACAAAATTACAATTAATAATCGCGATTCCAGCGATCATCGCGACGTGGTCTATCAAAAGAAGAAGAACGTCTGCTATTGTCAAATTTTTTGAAACCGCCGCCACCGCCGCTGTTTCCGCCGCCGCGTGATTCACGTGGTTCAGCTTTCTTAACGACGATTGTGCTACCGTCTAACTCAGTGCCATCAAGAGCTTGGATAGCTGCTTGACCTTCTGCATCGTTAGGCATTTCTACGAAGCCAAAGCCCTTTGAACGACCTGTTTCGCGATCCATAATAACATTAGCTGATTCTACTTCACCGAAGCGTTCGAATGTCTCTTGCAGCCCCTCGCTACGAGTGCTGAAATTAAGCTTTGCAACAAAAATATTCATTGAAAAAAATTAAAAAATTAAAAAAATAATAAAGAATAATAATACTAAGTCAACTGGTAAAAATGATGAATTAGATGAAGCAAAACTCTTAAGACTCAATCAAAAAAAAATCTATACGCAACACTCGGTTCAACCGTTTCTAACACATTTTTAACAAAGGTAATCTTTGAAATTCACAATTACAAGTTAAAAACTGTAATTTTGCAAAAAAAACCAAATAAAAGTTTAAGGCACTTGAAATAAATTAAATAATTTTATATTTGTAAGTATTTTATTTTCAATTTTTTATAAATATTTTATGAGAAAAACTATTTATGTCCTTCTTTTTCCTTTTTTGATAGTTGCATGCAAACAACCTGCCACAAATGGTGAGTCAACGATGAGTGAACTCCCCACTTTTCGAGATCCTATGAAAGGACTTGGCCCAAATGAGCGTTATGGTGCCTTGTTTGACTCCGTACAGCTGAGTGGTATGTATCCCGATTCTAAAACATTTATTGACTGTATTCCGAATGTGCTTCCTGATAGCATTTTAACGCTTTATGAAGTTGAGCGCAAAAAGCCGGATTTTGTTTTACAAAATTTTGTACATCTGTATTTTACTCCGGCAAAAAAAATATTAATTGATTATAAATCCGATAATTCACAAGGGCTCGAAGCACATATTGAGGGGCTCTTTTCATCCTTGACGCACAGTCCGGATACTATGGATCACAGCACTTTGCTACCCTTACCAAAGCCTTATATTACCAAAAATGGGGACGCCACAGAGGTGAATTATTGGGATTCTTATTTCATAATGTTGGGTTTGCAAGCTGCAGGCAAGGTGGATATGTTAGAAAACATGGTAGATAATTTTGCTTATCTTATCAATACTGAGGGGTATGTACCAAGTGGCAATCGCTCATATTATTTGTCGCGTTCGCAACCACCATTCTTTGCTTGCATGGTACAACTATTGGCTGAAAAAAAAGGGCAAGATGTATATAAAAAATATTTGCCTCAACTTGAAAAAGAATATCAATTTTGGATGGATGGCAAGACTACTGAACAAGGACCCACGTTAAAAAGACGAACCGCAACCGTTGACGGCAACACGCTCAACCGATATTATGATGATAAAGATTCGCCACGTCCGGAGTTTTACAAAGAAGACAAAGAATTATCTAAAAAAAGTACCCAAGATGTTAAACATTTTTATCGTCAATTGCGCGCAGGAGCCGAATCAGGATGGGATTATTCGAGCCGTTGGTTGAGTGATAATAAGGATATATCGAAAATATTTATCACTGACATTGTTCCAGTAGATTTGAATGCTTTGTTGTACAATCTCGAATTGGTAATAATGAAAGGAAAAATTTTAGAAAAAAAAATGGATGAGGCAGCGAATTATGAAAAATTAGCCTCTAAAAGACGGGATGCTTTGATGCGCTATTGTTGGGATAATGAAAAACAAATGTTTTTTGATTTTGATTTTCAAAAGTATCGAAAAAAAGACGTCTATTCATTGGCTTGCGTATATCCTTTATGCTTTAGAATGGTTACTAAGCGGGAGGCGGATAAAGTGGCTCAAGCTATCAAAACAATGTTTTTAAAACCGGGTGGTGTTGTTACCACTTTGAACAATACCGGGCAAAATTGGGATGCTCCCTATGGACATGCTCCTTTGCAGTGGATGACAATCAGAGGCTTGCGCAATTACGGATACGATGAGTTGGCTGATGAGATAAAAAAACGCTGGATAGAGATGAACTCAACGGTGTTTAAATCAACCGGAAAAATTTTAGATAAATATAATGTAGAAGATATTACGACTAATTTAAGCAATAGCACTTATCCCACGCAAGATGGTTTTGGTTGGTCAAATGGTGTTTTAATGAAATTATTAAAAGAAAAATAAGTACCATTTTGCCAATTCACTTTTTTTATCGGCTTGCTTTTTGATGAATACTGAGGGGGTAATGACTATTCAAGATTTAAATACCTTATTAAAGTATAACTCATTTTAACGAACCTTTGAAACCGATTTTTATGAAAAAAATTATACTCTTAACCATTTTAACTTTTATTTTTCGGGGCAATATTTCTGCTCAAAATGGGGGTGGATGCCAAAAAGCTATACCTCTGTCACCGGGCTTTCATGTTGTTGATTCAATGATAACTGGAGCTGCTACTTTTAAAGATATTGCTCCAAACCCGACTAAGGCAATTTGGTATAAATTTTCGCCCACTCAAGATGGCTTGATGCATATTTCGTCATGTGGTGGCGGCGCAGATACTCGCCTTTTTGTTTATTCCGGCACTTGCGATACGCTGGGATTATTTGGTTTTAATGACGATTATTGCGTCAAAGATACGACTGGAGATGAAACCGCTTCAGATATTTCAAAATACGTAAAATCAGGTAAAACATATTTTATTGAATGGGACAATGCTTGGGATTCGGTACGTTTTAGTTTCACATTAACGTTGACTACCAATTATACACCTACCGAAAAACAGGCTTGCCAATCCGCTAAAATTATCAAGACGGGCTTGACTGTGGTTGATTCTATTTTTGGTTTCGCTTCTCACGGTGACGCCGGGCACGCAAATTGGTATAAATTCATACCTGCCAGTAACGGTAAAATCTCTATTTCAAGCTGTGGAATTGATGCCGATACCAGACTTTGGGTATATAAAGGAGACTGTAATGCTCTAAGTTCGATTGCCGGCGGTGATGATGAATGTGATGGAGAGACACAAATGGAAATAGCGGTAGCCGTGAGTGATCTTGATGTTACTGCCAACACAACCTATTATTTGGAGTGGGATGATAGTTGGGAAAATGTGCCTTTTGAATTTTCTTTGACGTTTGATCCGACTTCCAAAGTAAATGAGGAGTCTTTAGCTCAATTTATCACTCTTGCACCCAATCCGGCGGCTGATTTTATTAATGTTGAGTTTAATTTTGAAAAAGTATTGGATGTGGAGGTAAAAATTTACAACTCATTGGGTCAAGCCATTTTATCTCGAAAAATCGGTTCAATACAACGATGGAACGAAAAATTTGATGTCCGGGACTTGGGTTCGGGTATTTATTATTTAGAAATTATGAGCGGTACTCAACGAACCAGTAAAAAATTGTTAGTCAATCATTAAGCTTTTACATAAAATATCTATTTTTAAGCCGCTATTGTCAGATTGTTGATAATAACGGCTTAACTTTTTTGTTTACTCAATCTTCTTAAAGTTCCCAGAACTCGAGATAAAACGTTTATACCACTATGTACAAGCACACAATCAGCCCTTTTGGGGTATTTGAAAAACATACCATCGAGAATGAACAAGGCGACTCTTTTTCTGTTGTCCCGAGTTTTGGCGCTAATCTTATTGACTTACAATTTGATAATATCTCGGTGATAGAAGGGTATCAGACGGCTGAAGCATTAACTGAAAACAATTGGGGTAAAAGTATCATCCTTTTTCCGTATCCCAATCGCTTACGAGACGGGCGTTATACGCATGATGGCAAAACTTATCAATTCGATATCAATAATGTGGCTACCCAAAATTCTATTCATGGATTCAGCAACAACGTGCCGATGACGGTTGGGAAGATAGAAACAGATACAAATCAAGGCGCTATTATATGTGCATACGAGCATGATGGTTCACATAAGGCTTATCCTTTCAAGTTTCATTTCACGGTTAAGTTTATACTGAGGGGTAGAGAATTGGCGGTAGAAATGGCATTTATCAATCTTGAAAATAAGGCTATTCCCGTAGGTTTGGGTTGGCATCCGTATTATCGAATTTCAGAAAAAGCTGATGATACCTCACTTCAAATGCCTGAATGTCAATTGGTTCTGATTGATGATAGAATGTTGCCCACCGGCGAAAAACAACCCTTTAAACATTTCCAGCAATTGCAAAAAATAGGGACAACTTTTCTGGATAACGGTTTTTTTATTACTGAAAAAACGGACAAAGCCGAAGTGGTTTTGCAATCCAACGTCTGTAAACTCGTTTGTTGGCAAGAAACAGGCTTAGGTAAATGGAACTTCATACAAGTTTTCACACCGCCTCACCGCATGAGTATCGCTGTTGAACCGATGACTTGTAACGTTGATGCTTTTAATAATAAAGAAGGTTTGGTATTGCTTGCGCCAAATACCGCTTTAAGTGGTAAATTTGGGGTGGTGTTTTCTAAATAAAACTTCTTGGGCGTAAAATTTTATTTTTTGTAATAAAGGCTGTAAAAAAGATACATGATGAGTTTTTTTGACATTCACAATATTGCTTTCAGGTGGTTAGAGTATGATATGAGTTATGTTGAGCTTGTAGCCACTGTTTTCGGCTTGATTGCTGTTTGGTTGAGTGCTAAAGAACATATCTCCAATTGGGGTTTTGGGCTCGTCAATGTGGTGCTATCGGCTTTTGTTTTTTACCAGTCAAGCTTATATTCAGATATGTTTTTGCAGAGTTATTTTTTTGCAACGGGTGTTTATGGCTGGTGGCAATGGGCGCGAGTGGATGCGACGAATGCCGAACACATTATTAAAATATCTTTTTTGTCTCGCCGTCAACAAATGGTCACCGGAATTTTAATTATTATTTCAACCATATTGATAGGCTATTTTTTAGAAAAAGGGGGGTTACAGACATTGATGCCTGCCATTTTTAAACAACCCGCTGCTTTCCCTTTCGCAGATACGCTCATTATGATGATGAGCATAGTGGGTAACTATCTCTTAACGATAAAAAAAATCGAATCGTGGATACTTTGGGTAGCAGTGGATATTATTGCGCCGGTTTTATATTTTCAAAAAGGGCTTTTATTATTCACTTTTGAATACTTGATTTTCCTTGCTTTAGCCGCGTTTGCCTTGAAGAATTGGCTAAAAATCTATAAAAAGCAGGCAACAATTTCTCTCAACAGTTGACATTACCCCCCTCAGTATCAAATCTGAACTTTTTTGAAAATAACCTTCGTAGGGTTTAAAACCCTAAGTAGGTTATAGATGAACGGTTGTTTTAAAAAGGCATATTGTTTTCTTAATTTTTGTTTTTTTAACTATGCGGAACAAGTTCAGCACTACGGGTGACCATATCTTTAAGGATTTTCGGGGTTTTGAATCTTTGCCCGTGCAATTTTTCATAAATCTTACAGGTATCATAAAATGCCTTGATGCCATAATCATTCACAAAATGCAAAACACCCCCGCGCACCGAAGGGAAGCCCCAACCATAGATACTGCCCAGATTGGCTTCTGCTACTGACGATATAACCCCTTCTTGCAGACACCACAAGGCTTCTAAAACCTGAACAAAAAGCAACCGCTCATGCACTTCGACGGGATTATACTGAGGGGTAGGTGTATTAGAGTTTAAACCGGTCCACAAGCGACGACTGCCATCGCGGTTGTATTCATAAAAACCCGCTTTAACATCTCGACCATTTCTACCGTCATTAATCAACATTTCGAGGGTGGTTGCGGCAGGATGGCGCACATATTTGGGTCCATACAACTCGGCAGCCTGACGTTCATATTCCAAAATCAAATCTAAAGAAAGGTCGTCTGCCCACGCCAGGGGGCCTGTTCTCATACCGGATTGAACACCCAAGTTTTCAATCAGAGCGGGCGGAAAACCCTCTTGCAACATGGCAATACCTTCCAGAATATAGGTGTTGCGAACACGTCCTGCATAAAAACCCCAACTGTCTTTCACAACAATGGGTATTTTTTTAATCATTTTAATAAAGTCGAAAGCGCGCGCAATGGTTTCATTAGAAGTTGCTTCACCTTTCACGATTTCCACAACCGGCTCTTCGTCCACGGGCGGGAAAAACCGCATGCCGCAAAAGTTAGCGGGTCGAGCCGTCGTTTTAGCCAATTTTGTAATCGGAATCGAACTTGTATTAGAAGCTACAATACAATATTGATCTAAAAAACCTTCCGATTCTTTAATGATTTTAGATTTGAGTTGCTGGTTTTCAAAAACGGCTTCGATGATAATATCGCAACCTTCAAATTCCTGCACCTTTTCGGTAGCTAAAATTCTACCGAGAATATCCTTTGATTCTTTTTCAGTAATCTGTTTGTGTATAACTAAATTTTTTAGTTTTTCTTCTGAATAGCTTTTTCCTTTTTCAGCCACCGAACGGGAAATATCTTTCAAAACAACATTCAAACCCGCTTTCGCACAAGCGTAAGCAATACCCGAGCCCATTAAACCGGCACCTACGACGCCCACTTTTTTAGGGCGGAATTTACCGAATCCTTTCGGGCGGTTTTCACCATGTTTTATGGAATTGAAATCGTACCAAAAAGCCTTGGTCATGTTTCTGGCTTCACGAGTCAAGCAAACCTGCGTGAAATAACGGCTTTGAATCTGACAAGCCGTATCAAAATCCACCCGACTGCCTTCTACCAAGGTGCTCAAAATGGCTTCAAAGGCTGGGAATATATGGCGAGTCCTTTTGTATTGTTCGGCTATCAGGCGGCGAATAGTTGCCCCCACTTTTGCATCACGCACCGAACCGTCCGGAATCGTCTCACCATCAGTATCCCAAGGGCGTCTATACTCTCGATGCTCCATGAGCCATTTTCTGGCTTTGTCCATCATATCGCTTTCATTATCAGCGAGTTCATCTATCACATCGGCGGCAAGAGCTTCTTTAGGTGTATAATAATTGCCATCACAAACGACATGATAAGCCTTTTCAATGCCTAAAAGCCACATCAATCGAATCACAGAACCGCCATTAGGCATCAAACCAAGTGACGTTTCTGGCAACCCCAATTGAGTATCTGATTTATCAATGGCAATGCGGTGATGACAAGCTAAAGCCAAGCCGAAACCGGGACCCAAAGCCGTTCCATTCAATGCCGCGACTACCGGAACTCCCGGGCTTTCCAAATCTCGAAAAAACTGGGTTACTTTTTGGCAGCTTTCATATATTTCACCAGCATCATTACAATTGAAGTAAAAATCCAAATCGCCGCCCACCAAAAAATTCTTTTTGGCAGAGGTGATAATGACCCCCCTCAGTAGTCCCTTGCTTTTTTCACTTTTGAGGTGTTTGAGCACAGGCAGAAAAGAATGACCAATTTCATGGCTGATGATGTTGTAGGCACTACCCTCCATATCTAAGGTAAGGGTAACGATATTGTTGGTATCTTTTTCGTAGCGGATCATAATGCAATATTAAGAAAATTATAAATCTTTCAAACTCTTGGGTCTTGCTTTTATTTCCCATCTAAAACCTTTCAAACGCATTTCATCATGATTGGTTGTTTTCATGGGCAGTGCTTTAGCTTTGGGCTGAGTATAAAATTTGATGGTTTCCACTTTATTGTTCCCAAAGAAAATGAGCATTTCGGAGCAATCCACTTTATTGACGTTAATGTAAGCATTTTTATCATCTAAAGCATAATACACGGACTCCGCATTGCCTTCGGTCAGCATCCTTTTGATATTATCGTTTTCAAAAAACGCGGTTATTTCGCGCCCTTTTATTTGATTATAATAAGGTTCATCTTTAGTATTGACTATTAAAGCATTGTTTTTCAAAAAAACACGGTCTATTTTCTTGTCTTTTAAGACTATTCTGACGGTATCACCTGACATTTGCGACGTGTCAGACCAAATCATAGGATTTCTAAAAAGTCGGAAAATTGAATCTTGTTGCGAAAAACTAAGAGAATCGCAAATGCTTTGAAAATTAGATTTATACATCCGCACTTTATAGTAAGCCAGCATATTCCGATTGGTATCTTGCGGGCTTTGCTTAAACGAAACGATGGTATCGGCTCGCAACCATAGCGTATCTTTGTCCACAAGAGATGTTAATATAGGGCGGCCGCCACTGGCTTTGATATAATCTGTCCTTTGGTCATAAGCCATATTTTCACAAGCAATAGTCGTTTTGGCGGCGGTGTCTTGCCACGATACATTGCCTTTGGCAATCCCCATACTGTCAATAAAATCCACAAAATCAGCAACCAGTATTTGGTTTTCGTTGACAATTTTTGACCTACCACGAGTTGAGTAAGTCTTGGTTTTTGAATTGACATTGATACTGTCCGCCACCACATTTTGTTTGTCGTCTTTGTATCGGGCATTGCCTTCCAATTGGCTGACCTCGGTTTGTCTGTTATAGCGTATGGTGCTGGCGGTAGCTTCTCTGACACTATCTTTGGAAAATGCATTACCCCGCAATTCAATGACATTCGTTTTACCGTCATAAAACATTGAATCGGACGTTGCCACTTGATCCTTTTTTTTGTATTGAGGTGAGGAGACGAACTGTCCTTTCTCATTGATAAGGTCGTAATACCCCCCCTCAGTATAAAACTGTGCGGTATCTTTCAAGTAAATCAGCGTCGGCGCAAGGAAATATGCCGTGTTGGTTTTGGTGTTAAAACGGAGGGTATCGGTTTTTAAATCAAAATTTTTATCCGCTACAATAACTTTATCTTTGAAAAATGCCTCGTTGGCATCCACAAAGAATTGCCCTCGTCGGCTGGTGAGTTGGGTTTGACCATTATCGAGGGTAGATTTTGTGGTGTAAGTGGCGACTTTGGTATTTAAATCATAATTAAGCTTGTTTGTAAAAAGTTTTTTTTCATTATTTTCCAAAATAACATCGCCAAAAAGGTCAGCATTCCGTATAAAACCGAAATACCGCAAGGAGTCTGCAAAAATATTGAGCGAATCACCTTGTCGGATGACAACGTTACCACGGGCAAATACGTTATTATTATTATCCAAAATAGCGGAATCACAATACAGAGTAGCATCTTTATGTTGCAAACGAACATTACCTTTGAGCTTCCGAACCAGCTCGTTTTTCAACATAAAAAACTCGCCGAATTCGGAATGAATGATTTGAACCTTTGCCGTATCAGTAGCCGGAGAAGGTTGCGCACCCGGGTATTGAGCAACGGTTTTATAGTGACAAAAAATAAAAAACACTATAAATCCCGTCAGGATTTTTAAAGAAGGAAAAAGTAATTTAACTTTATGAACCATTTGAAAAATTTGAGTTGCAAAATTAACGATTCAACCTCAATTCTGTTGCTTCCTTTCTAAAATAGTAAGCAGCATGTTAAACTTGATATTTTTTTTAATATATTTTTTGTATAAACATAGATAATCTCTATTTTGCAACAAAAATTGTTTTGCATACAAATTTACCGATTTTTAACACTCATGTATTTCATAAACCATAAAAATATTCCATGTATTTGAACCGACTTCTACTCCTTGCTTTTTGCATCATGGTTTCTAATGGATTGAAAGCACAGCAATACGTGCATTTTACACAATTCACTTATGTTCCACTATCCATCAATCCGGCTCAAACAGGTCATTTTGAAGGCAGCTACCGCGTGGGTGGCTTATTTCGGAGTCAATGGCAAACCGGCGCCGTTAAGGGCTATCAAACTCCTGTCATATATGTTGATGTGCCTATCAATGGTTTCCGTAAACAAGACTGGATTGGAATTGGTTTAAATTTACAGCGTGACGGTGCAGGTTCTGCTTTGCTCAATAATACGTTGGTAGGCTTGAATGGCGCCTATCATATGGGTTTGGATATGAAACAAAACACCGTTTTATCTTTTGGTGTTCAGGCGGGTTATAATCAACGCAATATAGACAGAGGCAAACTCATTTTTCAAGACGGTATTTTAGGGGGCAGTAGTGCTGACCTTACCAACATTGACGCGCAGAGCAAAAATTACATGCTTCTTAATTTAGGCGTTCATTTGCGGGCAAAAGCCAATAAAACGACTACTGTCAACATAGGTTTATCCGTTGATAATATTTTGGGAGCTAAATATAATTTACTTCAATCTTCGGTTGCTAAACTGCCGATGCGTTTCAACTTGTATGGTTCGATGGACGTGGCGATGAATAAAAGATTGACAGTTAGCCCGGCATTTTTAGTGCGGTCAACATCCTCAACGAGCGAAATAATGCTTCAAGTTGTGGGCGGTCTGAAAGTAGATCCGGTGAAAAATATCACAGTTAAAGGAGGCTTAGGATATCGCGTAGGCGATGCAGCACAGTTCCTCTTGGGTATAGATATTGGCGATATTCGGATAGGGGGTTCATTTGATTATACGCTCTCCAATTTGAGCAGCAATACCAATGTGCAAAATGGTTTTGAAATCGCTATCGGATATATCGGTAAAATTTTCAAAACGCCACAGCCGCCGCGCGTGATTCTTTGCCCACGATATTGAGCAATGTGGAATTTACAATGATGAATTTTAATTAAATGAATAATAATGAAACTCAAAAATATCCTATTTTTAATTTTTTGTTTAACGACGTTAACGGTTGCTTTTGCCCAACCTTTGCGCTCAACGAGACCCGAGTTTTCTTTGAAAGTGGCGGAGGAAAGTTTAGCGAAAAATGATTATTATAATGCCCTTGAGTGGTATGAAAAATATTATGATCAAACCAAAGACCGCACGGTAGGCTATCAAATTGCACTTTTGCAAATGCAATTGCGCGATTACTCAAAGGCAGAATCGGCTTTTTCCAGAGTATTGCAGCGGGATAAAAAAGCCACGGGAGAAGTCAACCCCGATGCTCGTTTTTACTTTGCTCAAATGCAAAAGATGAACGAAAAATATGAGGAAGCCGTGATTACGTTTGAAGATTATATCAAAGAATCAAAAGACAACAACAAAATTGCTTTAGCGAAAACAGAAATAGCGGGAGCCAAAATGGCGATGAGAATGAAAGAAAATCTGACATTAATCGTCACCAACGCCGGCAATAAAATCAATACGCCCAATAACGAATATTCCCCTTTGATAACCGAAGATGGCTCTTCGCTGTATTTCACCAGTTTCAGAAATGAAAAAATGATTGTGATAGATGGGAAAGAAGGTGATTATTTTTCAAAAGTGATGAAAGCCGAAAAATCACCACGCGGTATTTGGACGGATGCAGAGCCGATTAGCGGCGACATCAACCGCCCGGGTAACAATCAAGGCAGTGTGTATGTCTCGCCAAACGGACAAGTGATGTATTTTACCCGTTTTGAATTGAATGGTAATGATGTGTCAAAAAGCACTCTTTTCTATTCTGTGAAACAAGGGGATAGTTGGTCTCCATCAAAAGAAGTGACGGGCATCAATGGCAATTATATCGTTAAGCATCCGTGTGTAGGTGAGATGTATGGCAAAGACGTTTTGTTTTTTTCCTCTAATATGGAAGGCACAAAAGGCGGTTTTGATATATTTTATGCGAATAAAACGGACGATGGTTCTTTCAGCGCACCTATGAATGCGGGTGCCGTGAATACAATAGGAGATGAAGAAACCCCTTATTATCGGGATGGAAAATTATATTTTAGCTCAACAGGTCATGCCGGATTAGGCGGTTTTGATATATTTGTGGCTAACTGGAATGGTACCACATGGACAACACCTGAGAACATGGGAAAAGGTATCAACTCTTCAGTCAACGATCGATATTTTAGCATGGATGCTGATGGCAGTATTTATTTGCTTTCAAATCGTCCGGGCGGTCGTTCTTTGAAAAGCAAAACTTGTTGCGAAGACATTTACATCTTGAAAAAAGAGCCGCTCAAGGTCAATCTTATTGTGACAACTACAAATGATAAGAAGAAACCGATTTCCGGTTTGAATTATAGCTTTACAGAAATTATTGGCGGCAAACCGAGCAAGCCCGACGCCCAAACGGGAGACTCTTATCGCACGGATTTATTACCTAAAAAAGCTTACATGATTATCACCTCTAAAGCCGGTTATTACAGCGATACTACCGAATTTAACACCATGGATGTTAAAGAAAATACGACTATTCAGAAAGCCATTGTGTTGAGACCACTTCCGGTTATTTCCGCATCGTTAATTGCTAAGGCTTTGGCAGGAGATAAACCACTCAATAATGTCACGTATCAGCTGATTGAAATAGCCGGTAAAAAGACGGATACTAAAACAAGCGATACATATTCCAATGCATTAGCCCTTGAAAAACAATATATGATTATCGCTTCCAAAGCCGGATTTGTAGCCGATACGGTAAAATTTAATACTAACGGAATAAAAGAAACCACGGAAATAGAAAAAGTATTAAATTTGAAACCGAAAATGATTACTGTCAAGCGCAACGAGCGCATAAAACTTGACAATATTTATTATAAATTAGATAAATTTGCAGCGAACGAGCAGGATATGGAAAACTGGGATTTGGCTCGTCAATCGCTTGACTTCTTGTATAATATAATGGTGAAATATCCGGACATGGTTATTGAGTTAAGTTCACATACGGATTCGCGGGGTTCTGACAAGTACAATCTTGAATTATCCCAAAAACGCGCTGAAGGTGCTGAAAAATATCTGAACGCTAAAGGCATCGAAAAAACGCGCATCGTCGCCAAAGGATACGGTGAAACCCGTTTGGTAAATGAGTGTAAAAACGGTGTGAAATGTTCAGACGAACAACATCTTCAAAACAGACGCACAGAATTCAGAATACTTTCTGGTCCGACGACCATTGAAATAACGGAGCAGCAATCTGCGACAAACAACTAATGTTAGGTTATGGAAAACGGGAGCGGCTAAAACCGTTCCCGTTACTTTTTTATCGTGTTATCGAATAAAACTATCTGATGTCATAAAAACATCGGATTTTTTTTACCCCCTCAGTATCGGTAGTAAAAAACAAATATATTTGCAAACATTTTACCCTATTCAGGTTATTGTATTATAAAAAATTTAAATTTGCAATAAAAGTAGATACATGAAATTCACAGAATATGCTTATAAAAGACCGGATTTAAAACGTGTTTCTCAAAATTTTCAAAAACTCATCAGCGATTTCAGTGATGCTGAAACATTTGAAGATGCTGAAAACGCCCTGAAAAAAATAAATCGGATTCGGAGAGACTTTTCTTCCATGGCGTCAATTTGTCAAATTCGCCATACCATCAATACACAAGATGTTTTTTACGATGCGGAAAATCAATTTTTTGATGAAAATTCACCTATCTTTGAAGCCTTGGTGATGGATTTTTATCATAAACTGATAACCTCAAAATACCGCTCTCAGTTGGAAGATAGATGGGGCAAACAACTTTTCACCATCGCAGAATTAGGGATAAAAACGTTTCAACCCAGTGTGCTGTCACTTTTGCAAGAAGAGAATTTGCTTGCCAGTAAATATGTTAAAATCAAAGCCGCTGCTCAGATAGAATTTAATGGGCAGATATACAATCTTTCGTCAATCACACCTCTTGAAACCGATCCTGACCGTTCAGTTCGGAAAGCAGCTTCGGATGCCAAATGGCAGTTTTTTGCTCAAAATTCCGTTGAAGTAGAGAAGATTTTTGATGATTTGGTTAAAATCAGACATAAAATTGCGTTAGAATTGGGTTATAAAAACTTCGTTGAGTTAGGCTATGCCCGTATGTTGCGTTCTGATTACAATGCCGACATGGTAGCTAATTTCAGAAAACAGGTGAAAGATTACATCGTTCCCATTGCCGGCGTTTTATACGATCGGCAGCGCAAACGCCTCGGTTTGGAACAATTATTCAATTACGACGAAGACTACCGTTTCAAATCCGGTAATGCCAAACCGAAGGGTACACCCGAAGATATACTGAGGGGGGGTGATAAAATGTACGCTGAACTATCTAAAGACACCTATAAGTTCTTCAAATTCATGCGCAGCAATGAGTTAATGGATTTAGTTGCCAAAGACGGCAAAGCAACGGGCGGCTATTGCACGTACATCGGCAAATACAAAGCGCCCTATATTTTTTCCAATTTTAATGGTACCAGTGGTGATATTGACGTCTTGACCCACGAAGCGGGTCATGCTTTTCAGGTTTTTTCGAGCCGAGATATGGGTATTTCAGAATACCACTGGCCCACTTACGAAGCCTGTGAAATCCATTCCATGAGTATGGAGTTTTTTACTTGGCCCTGGATGAATTTATTCTTTAAAGAAGACACCGATAAATATCATTTTGCGCATCTGACCGCCGCTTTACAATTTTTGCCTTATGGTGTTGCCGTAGATGAATACCAACATTATGTGTATGAAAACCCAGAAGCGACTCCGTCTGAACGCAATGCTCAATGGCGGAAAATTGAGCAAAAATATTTGCCACACCGCCTTTATGAAGGCAATGCGTTTTTGGCAAATGGTGGTTTTTGGCAAAAACAGGGGCATATTTTCAGTACGCCATTTTATTATATTGATTACACTTTAGCCCAAATCTGTGCTTTTCAATTTTGGAAAAAAGACCACGAAAATCACACCGATGCTTGGAAAGATTATGTACGGTTGTGTCAGGCTGGGGGCAGTCAATCATTCCTCAATCTGGTTAAGTTGGCAAATCTGCGCTCTCCTTTTGAGGACGGCTGCGTAGAATCTGTTATTGGCGAAATCACAAAATGGTTGAATAGTATAGATGATAGCCAATTTTAAGGTTTTATTAATACAATTTGGAACTATTTTGGCTCAATATTATCATAAGACAAAACGTTTTATCACGTAACAATGATAACTTGAACATTTTCAATTTACATGTTGTCATTTGTTCATTACTTAAACTTTAAAAAAATTAGTAAACTTCACAAATATGAAAAAAAGTATCTTTCAACTCTTGTTAGCTATCATCATGATGGCACCGGTTAGTTTAGTGGCTCAAAGTGCTTCAACAACAATTAAAAAAACGACAACTCCCAAAAAAGTTGTCAAGAAAAAAAAGTCAACAACCTCAACAGCTTCTACAACAAAAGCGGCAGAGCCCAAGCCAATAATGCCCGTAATGACTTTCAATACTAAATTCACTGATTTTGGGAAGGTAAAAACCGGAGACAAACCTTCGATGACCTATGAATTCACCAATATCGGGAATGCGCCATTGGATATCGAAATTTGCACCGGCTGTGAATGTACTGAAATTGATTGGACGCGCACCACTGTGCAACCGGGCCAAAAAGGGTTTGTTAAAGCTGTTTTTAATACTGTTAAGGCAGAAGCGGAGGATCATAAAAAACAATTGACAAAATATGTGGACATCATCTTGAAGCAGACACATCCTAAAAATGGCTATCCGCTGGTAGAATCATTGAAATTTGATGTTTTTATTGTTGATTAATACAGACCACGGATTTATCCTTTGTTTGCTAACTGACCACATGCCGCGTCAATGTCTTTTCCACGACTTTTGCGTACCGTCACCGCCACACCGTGGTCGCTCAAATATTGAGCAAATTTATCAATGTTCTCTTCAGCGGATTTTAAAAATGGTGCGTTATCAATCGGGTTATATTCGATAATATTGACGCGGGCAGGAATGCGCTTGCATATTTTCACCAAATTAGCGGCATCTTGAAGCGTGTCATTGAAATTTTGAAAAGTGATGTATTCAAATGTAATCCTGTTCTTTGTCTTTTGATAAAAATAATCCAACGCTTTGACCAACACATCTAATTTATTATGCTCATTAATTGGCATGATTTGATTGCGTTTTTCATCATCGGCTGCATGCAGAGAGAGCGCAAGATTAAACTTCACTTGATCGTCTGCCAACTTGCGAATCATTTTCGCAATGCCCGCAGTGGAAACGGTGATCCGTTTGGGTGAAAAAGTCAACCCCTCAGTAATCAGTTCCACACTTTTCAAAACATTGGCATACGTCAACAAAGGTTCGCCCATACCCATATAAACGATATTAGTCAACGCGTGTCCGAAAGTTTCAAGCGAATGGCGGTTGATAGCTACTACTTGGTCATAAATCTCGCTGGCATCGAGGTTGCGGATACGCCCCATTCTGCCTGTGGCACAAAATGTGCAAGTCAGACTACAACCCACTTGCGTGGAGACGCATACCGTATAGCGATTGTCAGCAGGCACAGGAATCAAAACGGCTTCAATCAAATGTCCATCGTGGAGTCTGTATCGTCCCTTAATGGTTCCGTCGTCACTGCGTTGAAGTTTGTCCTCTTTGATGGCGTTGATAGTAAAATTGTCTTCCAATTGTTGCCGAAAACTCTTCGACAGATTCGTCATGTCTTCAAATGACACAGCAGAGCGCTTCCACAGCCATTCAAAAATCTGACCGCCTCGGAATTTTTTTTCGCCCAAGCCGACAACAACCTCTTCCAATTCCTTTTGGGTCAATAGTCTTATATCTTTCTTAATTTTTATATCCGTTGCTATCATTGTGCAAAATTACGTTAAAATGAAGACATTTGCCCAACAGTTGACAAATCAGGTTTAAAAATCTCTCTATTTTCAAGATTTCTCACCATTCCCATTGATTTTTTGTTATCTTTAACAATGATTCCATTTGTTGACATACACACACATTTCAGGAATAACAAGCCGGATGTTATTTCAGTTTTAAATATCTCTCAAAAGGATATCTTATTTCATAATCGAGATAGTTTGAGTAGTGCAGCCGATTCAACATATTTTTCGGCGGGGTTGCATCCATGGTTTTTAAATACCGATAATTTTGAATTGGATTTTAGCACGTTATCCGAACAGATGAAGTGTCAGCGGGTTATCGCTTTGGGGGAATGTGGTTTGGATAGACTTAAAGGCGCAGATTTAACCTTTCAGACCCCTGTATTTGAAGCGCAAATTCGTTTAGCTGTTTCTTTCTCAAAACCGGTGGTGATTCATTGCGTCAAAGCATTTAATGAAATTATTGCTATAAAAAAACGTTTAAAACCACATATTCCATTAATCATTCATGGTTTCAATCAAAACAAAACAATTTTAGCGGATTTAATAAAAAATGATTTTTACATCTCAATCGGGGAAAAAGTCGTACATGCCAATAGCAATGCGGCGGCGGTTGTAAAATGGATTCCTGTAGAACGCCTTTTTTTGGAGACCGATGATATTGAAATGGACATTACAACCGTTTATGAAAAAGTGGCTGAATTGAAAGCCATGGAATTGGCAGAGTTAAAGAGCAACATAGTTGACAATTTTAATAGAATTTTAACACCAAACATTTTAAAATAAGGCAACTTTTCATGCTCTCAACGGGTTTTAGATATAAAAAGCTTTATTTTTGTGATTGAAAAACATGAAAAATCGAAAACATGAAATATTCTTTACTCACGTTATTTTTTTTAACCATGATACTGAGGGGGGAGTCTCAGGTAACGCTTTCCATGTCCTCCCGTGATTTTAAGACGGTGGTCAATCCCGATTCGTTTGAGGTCAAAGGAAGGGTGACCATAAAAAACACCTCGAATCAGACTAAAAAATTCACCTGGCAACGATATGTATCGAACCTGACGAACGGGTGGTTTTGTCTTGTTTGTGAAAAAAATCAATGCTGGGCGGCAGCTACTCCAAGTCCTCTTGATTATATTGAACTTGCCCCGGGGGCATCGAGTAATCTGGATATATACGTTCGTCCTGATAAAAAAGCTGGCTCCGCAATGGTGGATGTCAAAGTATTTGAAATAGGGAACGAAGCCAATGTTGTCACCGGAAAATATACTTTTGCCACTACCACAAAGGCGAAAGACTTGAAAGCCCTTGAAGGTATCGACATCAATATTTATCCTAATCCCGCAGTTGACTTTTTTATGGTTCCTGAAAATAGCGGCGTCGAGAAAATTGTTATTTATAATATTATCGGACGTCAAATGCGGTCATATAAAGCCGTTGATGGAAACAAGTATTTTGTGAATGATTTACCCGAAGGCATTTACATTATCCGCTTATTGAATGCTAATGGAGCAACAATAAAAACAACAAGATTGAGCAAAAATAGGATAAAAGCTTAAATAGGATTAGAATTTATTTTTCCACATCATGCTTTCCACCGGTTTCTCCGAGCGACCGTTGTATTTTGCGTTTTTCTTTTTGTGGTAATAATTTTCAATTTCTCCTTCCACCTGAAAATAAATCAATTGCCCGATGGGCATACCGGCATATATCCGAACAGGCATGGCAGCAGAAATTTCCAAAGTCCAATGGTTACAAAAACCCACATCCCCTTTGCCGGCGGTGGCATGAATATCAATCCCCAAACGCCCCGTGCTGCTTTTACCTTCGAGGAAAGGGACAGCATTGAAAGTTTCAGTATATTCTTCTGTAACCCCCAGATACAGTGTGCCTGGTCTTAAAATATAACCTTCCTCAGGAATTTCAAAATACGTAATGGTATTGTGTTTTTTGGCATCTAAAACTTCGTCATTATAAGTCGCCAGCCATTTGCCCAAGTGTACATCGTACGAGTTGGTTCCCATACAATCGGGTCTGAAAGGGTCAATTTTAATATCTCCTTTTTGGATGCTTTCCAATATTTTTTTATCGCTAAAAATCATAATGTATAATATCTCTAAACGCCACCTCTTTTGTTTGAGATGAGGTGGTGTTTGCTGTTACTGAATGATAATAATTTTGCCTGTTTTCAAGGGTGTATTATCTTTTTGAAAAAGTCGGTAAAAATACATGCCGCTGCGGGGAAAAAGGCTATTTTCTAATAATATTTTATTTTCTCCTGTCGGAATCTGTTTGTTTAGAATGACGTGTCCGTTGATGTCAAATATTTTTAGACAAAAATTATCCACAAAACTACTCGAAATGTCAAAATATAAGTCGGATACTGAGGGGGTCGGATACACCCGAACCTGAGGTTCTGAAACAGCTATATCCTTGTTTTTTGTCAAATAGTCACAGATGTTAACAGACGACAAATTGCCGCCGATACCACGAGCTTCCTCCGAGGTAATAAAAAGGCGGCAGTTATCAGTAGGTGAAAACGCGATGGCTTCTCTTTGAGCTGTTTCTAAAATATTGAAATCCAATAATTTGACTTGCCCACGCCAAAATTCGGTACCCTTAAAGGCAGTAAAAACATATAATTTCAGATAAGCCAAAAGAACTATTTTACCGTCATTACTTTTGGCGGCGCCGGTGATAGCCCCTCTATATTTCCACGAGTTATCCGTTTTAAAAACATCAATCAATGTGGCAGTATATTTTCCCACTTTATTGGGCAAGCGGTATATCCACGTTGTACCGCTGTAAGGTTGTGTTTCAAAATCTTTGGTAAAAATATAGATAGAATCGGCGGTCACGAGCATGGCTTCCGCATCAAAGTGTTTAAGCGAATCGGCGGGCGGGAAAGCCGCTTGGTCATCATAACTGAACTCGATTTTGTCGGCAGTCAAGGTCGTGTTTGAGGCTTTTGTTTTAAAATCATTGATTTTGTAGATGGCAAGGTCTTTTCGATTTTGAACATTGTTGCCAAAATCGCCGATGTACAAATTGCCGATAGCGTCGAGTTGTAATTCCTCCCAATCAACATTAGTGGCGTTAGACACTTTAATGGTTTTGATAAGTGTACCAACGGAATCGAATTGATACAACATAGCATCATCGCCACTATCGTTATGTGTCCAAAACCGATTAGGAGATTCTATAACTAAACCTGAACTTTCTTTGGTCTGAGTGGGCAAAGACGTGATTGTCCTCACATTGACAGTTTGGCAAGATGTGACAAACGGTATTAAAAATAAAGTTAATTTTAATAGTTGAAATTTCATTCAAAGTCTTTTTACTTTGCAAAATAAAAAAAATGTTAAAAGTTTGCCAAATCTATGAGATACTGAGGGGTGGCAAAATTTTTGCTTTATTTCCTTGTTATCGTTTTTTGTCGTTCAAACCAGTATTTTTCTACGAAATTTTTGAATTGGAAGTCAATTTTTTACCATTTAAATCTCTTTTATGTTGAGAAACTATAAACACATCATTTTTGCGGGACTTTTAGCGAGTATGTCTTTTTGGGTATATGCGCAAGATACGCTTTATACTCAAGCGGATCAAATGCCTTATTTTAAAGGTTGCGAAAAGATGGTAGAAGGCTCGGTTGAAAAACGCAACTGCTCCAATCAGGCTTTAGTCGCTTATATCGCCGCTAATTTGCAACCACCCAAATCGGATGTAACAGGTCTGGTGTATATCAATTTTTTTATTGACGAAAACGGTAAAGTTGATAATGTTACGATACTGAGGGGTCTCGAAAATCCTCACAACGAAGCGGCTTTAAAGGTTATTACAAATATGTCAGAATGGGAGCCTGCTCAGCTAAACGGTAAGGCGGTCAAAGTAAAAATGACCATTCCGATTCGATTTACCGAAAAAAATGATTCGGACTTTGCTAATGGATTTCAAATCACTTGGGGCAACCTGAAAGGTAGTAAAATTGCCAAAGATGAGGTTTTAAAATCACTGTTAACGCCTATTACCGTGAGGGATGAACTGGGTAACCAAATGGAAATCAATGAGTTGATGTTTGAACGAGAACGCAGCGGTAAGTTTGCGGATGCTCACAGCAACGGTTTTGTCAATGAGGATATGCAAAAATTAGTTAAAAAACTGAAATCCGGAGACAATTTCACACTCACTATCACTGTTCAAAAGCACGGTCAATTTTTTTATTGCGACCGTAATTTTGTTGTTGAATAATGATAAATATTGTTCAATTGCTGAAAAGGCTCTTTAGCATATAGAAAATCGTCCAAAAAACGTAAATGCTTTTTTGGACGATTTACAGGAAAATGTCTATCTAAAAAATTTGGAGTCAATTAAAACGCACTTATATTTTCATAATGTAAAACAGCTAAAAGTGTTTGCCCCACTGAACGCAATGTTTCTTTATCTACAACACTCATATCATCATTGTGCGTATGCCAATATTGCCCAAAAAATGTATCCGGAGGGTTATTGAAAATATCAATCATCGGAATTTTAGCAATTTGATTGACATAAAGATGGTCATCAATCATGGGACCTTTCGAAGCTTCATCAACAAAAAGCCCAACGTAGCCATATTTTTCCCGCGCAACCCGCCATACTTTTTCCACAACCGGCGCGGCATATTGCATAGAAATCGGGTCTTTTGTAAAACGAGCACCTTTTGCACCGGCCATGTCAAGGTTGATACCGTATTTTGCCATATAGTTGGGCGAAGGAAGATTTTTCGCCCAATACTGTGAACCCAAACACCAAGTCAGATTCTGACGTCTTTCTTCTTCTTCTGTTTTGGCAGTAGCCGGATTGCCATAATCCTCCGCATCATAAAGAACAATATCAACACCTAAGTTACTGAGGGGGGTGTGTTGCAACTGACGAGCCATCTCCAATAACATCCCCATTGCCGATCCGCTGTCATCGGCACCAAGTATGGGTTTGTCTTTGAATGCCGGATCGGTATCTCTATCGGCAAACGGGCGTGTATCCCAATGAGCAGAAAGAACTACTCTATTAGGGGCTTGCACGTTGTACCGAGCGATAATATTGGTGGCAGCATGGGATTTACCGTCGTATGTATTGGCAATAAAAGATTGCTCTATCACTTCAGCACCGTATTGTTTGAATTGACTAACCACGTATTTTTTCACCTTGGCTGCGCCCTGTGTACCGACAACCCGAGGGCCAAAAGACACGATTTTTTCAGTAAAAATATAGGCAGAATCCGAATTGAATTGCGGTATGGGTATATCGGGTAATGGTTTGGTTTCTACAACATTCACTCCGGGTTTGTCTTCCTGACAACCTTTACCCATGTCAGATATAAGCGGCAGGATAGAAGATAAGGCGAATAGAGTCAATAAAATTGCCATTATCCATTTCAAATTGTTACGTATCATTTTTGTAAGTCGGAGTATTTTTCTCCTTTTTTATAAACAGTTAATCGAGTAGTTGGGTGTGGAATATAAATTCGTTACACTGACCAACTTGTACCCTCTTTTGAATCTTTTAATTGAACACCGGCATCTTTCAAACCGTCCCGAATTTTGTCAGATGTTGGCCAATCCTTGTTAGTACGGGCTTGAGCGCGCAAGTCAATGACCAAATGCATAACTTTATCAAGAACCTGATTAGTAGAATCACTGCCTAATTCATCTTTAAATCCTAAAATATTAACAATAAAGTCATTAAACGTTTGTTTCAAACGGCTTAGGGTATCCTCCGAAACCGTATTCAAATCCAATTGTCCGCCTTTCAAACCGTTGATTTTTGAAACCAATTCAAACAAACGCGCAATAGCTTTCGGTGCGTTAAAATCATCATTCATATCTTCAAAAGCACCATCTATGAGCTGATTGATTTCTTTGTCCAAATCGCTCTCCACAGATGTTTGAGTGCTGACTAATGATTGCAGAATCTTATTGCCTTCCATCAATCTTTTGTATCCTTTCTCAGCTGCTTGAAGGGCATCGTCATGCATATCGAGCGTAGAGCGATAATGCGCTTGTAAAAAGAAAAAGCGCACCACCATCGGCGAATAACCCTTTGATACATGCTCACTATCGCCGGAAAAAAGCTGCGGCGGTGAAATAGTATTGCCATCGGATTTTGACATCTTTTTGCCATTCAGTAATAACATATTGGCATGCATCCAATAATTTGCCGGCTGACAACCACATGAGCCGTAGTTTTGAGCCACTTCATTTTCATGGTGGGGAAACTTTAAATCGCCACCGCCACCGTGAATATCAAAAGTTTTACCCAAATATTTAGTGCTCATAGCTGAACATTCTAAATGCCAACCCGGAAAACCCACCGACCAAGGCGATTTCCAATGCATCAAATGTTCGGGAGCAGCTTTCATCCAAATCGCAAAATCAGCCGAATGTCTTTTTTCGTCCTGATTTTTAAGCTCTCGCGTTTCGTTCATCAAATCATCAATCACTCGACCGGACAATTTGCCGTAAACACCGGTTTTTTGGGCAAATTTCAAGACATCAAAATACACCGAACCATTGCTTTCGTAACCGTAACCATTGTCAATGATTTCTTGAACCATTTCAATTTGCTCCGGAATATGACCCGTTGCACGCGGCTCAATAGACGGTTTTAATGAATTAAATACCGCCATCATATCATGAAAGCCGTTCGTGTATTTTTGAGCCACTTCCATTGGCTCGAGTTGATTAGTACGGGCTCCTTTTGACATGCGGTCTTCGCCGTCGTCGAGCAAATGTCCGACGTCGGTGATATTGCGCACATAACGCACTTTATATCCACAATGCAAAAGATAACGGTAAATCACGTCAAAGTTAACAAAAGTTCGGCAGTTGCCGAGATGCACATCGCTATAGACGGTAGGCCCGCACACATACATGCCAACGCGTCCCTCCTGAATCGGTTTAAAAAGTTCTTTCTGACCGGTCAAAGAATTATAGATAATCAATTTCATGCGGCAAAGTTATGATTTTTTTAAAATGTTCAATGGATTCTGAAATGTTTGATGATGGGTTTAAAAAACAAAATAACAATAGTGGATAAAAAATGATTCAAATACGCCATAAACACGTTTTTTACGTATAAAAATAAAAAGAGGGGCAATTATCAGGATATTTTTTCGTATCATCTTAGTATTTTATCTTTTTAATAAAGTTTACTACTCGAAAAAATCTTTGTAAAAAGCGGAGTAATGGGCAGAAAAAAAACTTGGAATTAAAATTGCGTTTAATATTGTGATATAAAACATGTCACAAGAATTGTGAATTTTTTAAAAAACAGCACATGCGCTTATTCGGTATCTTAATTGTATTTCTGACCTGTAGCCTTTTGGCTAAGGCAGATACCGCTGCGCAAATTATTCTCCAAAAAAAATCGGCTATTTCTGTTAGTCCCGTCCGATTATATGCCGATTCTACTTTTTCAAAAACGACTGAAATAACTTTTACTGAAGGGGAACTTTTTGAGATATTAGGAGAAACCGTTAAAGAACACCTCGATAATACACAAAATCAAACTTTCAAATGGTTTAAAATCAAAGCCCTCAATGGCAAAACAGGTTGGATTTTTGGCGATAACCTCGCAGTGGTGTTGAATGAATCTTCTATAGATATCCGTCTAAAACCATGGAATAAAAAGGAAGCTCATTTTGACAATGGTTTTGAAAAAGCACTGATTTGGTTTGGCTCGGTAGAAGGGCACGATGAAAAAAACAAGGGTATCAACCCTGCTTACAAGGAATTTTACCTCATCATCACCAATGATAAAGGCAAAAGTGTATCTCTGAATCTATCCAATATCAACGAATCCGGAAAAAAAACATTAGAAAGTATTTATTTTCAAGACGTAACGAATAATAAAATTGATGATATTATTATTCAAACCAATACGCTACCCAGTGACAAAAACTTGGCGGAGCGTGACCTTGAAATTTACACTTTTAAAGCCGGCGGGTTATCAAAAATATTTGAGGAACGGTTGGCTCTTAATTGGGAAGATGACGTCCCTTCGCCCGCCTTTTCAAAGTTTATAGACATTGAAGGTTCCGAAATAAGAGTTGCCTATGTAGATTATGTGCCTTGCGAAAAATATTCTTTGGGCTTATCGACCGACGTAAGAAGCAAAACAATGGAACGCTGCCTCGAATATGTCACTTATAGTTTTGTTTGGGACAATGGCAAAAAAGCATTTGAACCTTTTTATAAAGAAAGCCGCGCCCCGGTGAGCGGTATTGTCACCAAAAAAGTCACGCTTAATAAGGGTCCCTCAGTATCTTCCGAAAAATTAGCAATCATTCCGGTCGATGATAAAGTATTGATTATTAAACATTTTGATGCATTAAAATCAGAAAAAGGGGTCAAAAAAGTGGAAAACTGGCTCTATGTTAAGCACCCTTCGGGCGTTTATGGCTATATGAACGCGGACGATTTAGTTTTCAAAAATGTGGAACATGCACCAGTTTTAAAAAATTATTACAGCAAAACACCACTGTTAAAACAAGATTGGAAAAGCGATGCACCTTTTGTAACCGTCAAAAAATAGCTTTTTCTCAATCACTCCTGAAAATATACCCGCTTCACTCTTTCCGAAATACCCGTAAAAATTTGATAAGGAATTGTACCCAAAACTGATGCTAATTCTTGAACGGGGATTTGACTGCCAAAAATTTCGACTTCATCCCCCTCCGATGCTTCGGGTATATCGGTCACGTCTATCATTGTCATATCCATACATACACTACCGACAATCGGTGCCCTTTGACCCCTTAAATAGACCGAAAATCGCCCGTTACCCGCCCCCCTCAGTAGTCCGTCGGCGTACCCGATTGAAATCGTGGCGATTCGCGAATCCCGAGTCAAAACGCCTCGTCGAGAATAGCCAATGGTTTCGCTTTGCGGCACATTTTTGATTTGAGATATGGATGCGTTGAGCGTTTGAACCACTTGAAGTTGATTTTGGAAGGCACCATTGCTGTCAATTCCGTATAAACCAATGCCCAAACGCACCATTTCAAACCGATATTGTGGATGCCGGGTGATGCCGCTTGAGTTCAAAACATGTCGAATAGGTTTATATCCAATCTCTTGAGTGATTTGCTCGTACATGTCCATAAATCGGCTAACTTGTTGATCGGTAAAATGGTCGTGCTCAGCCGCCTCACTCGCAGCTAAATGGGTGAAAATCGAAGCAATGGTGATGTGTTTATGGGTATTTAAAAGGCGGATTAATTCAGCGACATCAGGTTGCTCAAAACCCAAACGGTGCATACCTGTATCCAATTTTATATGGATTTTGTAGGAAATTTTGTCCTCAATGTCCTGACTAAAATCAATCAATTGACGAAGTATATTCAAACTGTATATCTCCGGCTCAAGTTCGTGGCGTCTCAAAGCGTCAAAACTTTCTTCCTCGGGATTCATCACCATTATCGGCATTCGGACGCCCGCGTTGCGCAACACAATACCTTCGTCGGAGTAGGCAACCGCTAAGTATTCGATTTTGTGAAACTCCAACAAGCGCGCTACTTCCTCACTTCCATTGCCATAAGCGGAGGCTTTTACCATTGCCATCAAACCTGTTTTGGGCTGAGAGCCTTTAGCTTGTAACAAACTTTTGAAAAATGCCAGATTATGGGTCAGCGCATTGAGATTAATTTCAAGAACCGTTTTATGCGATTTGAGAGCAAGGCGCTCAGCTATCCGTTCAAATGCAAAGGGACGAGCCCCTTTTAACAAAATAATTTCGTGACTAAAATCGCTGTTTTTGAGGTATTTTAATAGGTCTTCCGTTGTATCAAAATAAGCAATTTGGATTTGGGGTGAAATATATTTTCCCATTTTTGAAATATTTTGCCCAATACAAATCACCTTTGAAATGCCTTTTTCGAGCAAAACTTCAGCCACTTTTTTGTATAAAACATCAGCATCTTGGCCGCTTTGCAAAATATCGGATAGAATGACTGTCCGCTTCAATTGTCGGCTTTGTTGACTGATAAAATCTAAGGCGATTTGTAGCGAATTAAAATCCAAGTTGTAAGAATCATTGACTACCAAGCAGCCGTTGATACCGGCTTTCAGCTCCAAGCGCATCGCCACAGGGTCGAGATGTCTCAATTTTTCTAATACATTATTTTTATATTGCTCGGGTAAAACCGAAGATACTGAGGGGGGAATCCCCCCCGAGTACTCGGGGTCACGGGGGTATTTTTCACTCAGTAAGAAAGCCTTTACAGCCAAAATTGTCAAAACACAAGTCGTCACATTGTCAACGGAAGCAGTATCCGTAAAAGGGATTTCTATGTTCAAAATTTCGGTATCAATATGGATTTTAAATAGGGTTTTATTTTTAAAATATTGAATGTCAACAATTTGTGCGTCGGCTTGTTCTTTTTTAGACCATGTCAAAAAGTGTTGCTGCTGTTTGATTTGCGGGAAACGATTCAATTCATCTTGCCGACAAATGACTGTTGGGACGTTTTTAAAGAGTTTAAATTTTTCTTGAATTTTTTCGGCATCCGATATGAAGCCTTCTGAATGTGCTTCGCCCAGATTGGTAAAAACGCCAATTGTTGGTTGAATAATGCGCTCCAAAGCCTCCATTTCGCCTGTTGTGGAAATGCCCGCTTCAAAAATCCCTAAGGTATGCTTTTCATTGATTTGCCAAACGGAAAGTGGTACGCCTACTTGTGAGTTATAACTTTTAGGACTGCGCACGATATGAAAATCATCCTTTAAAAGTTGGTAGAGCCATTCTTTAACAATTGTTTTACCATTCGAGCCGGTGATGCCAATCACTTTCAGTTGTGGAAATTGCGCCCGATGATACGCCGCTAAGTCTTGTAACCCTCGCAAAACATGGGGAATTTTGACAAAAAAGGCGTCTTTATACACCGAAACATCAATATTTTGAACATTTGATACAACAAAATATCTGACACCACTCTGATATGCATCGGCAATAAAATCATGCCCGTCGTGCCGTTCGCCCACTATCGCAAAAAAAAGAGAGGTTCCCGTGAAAGAGATTTTGCGGCTGTCAATCAGTAAATGCTCAATGTTCGTTGCCTTCGTTTTGCCAAGCGTTGTCTCTGCTGACATCAACAATTCGCCTTGCAGAATGTCTTTTATGGCTTCAATAGAATAGGTCATAATTGTTTTTTTTCGGGGCAAAATTAGGCTTTCCTCATAAAATTAAGTGAACAACTTTGTCAAAGTTGTTCACTTAATTTATCATTCATCATTCCATAATCCTTATTTCATAACAACCATGCGTTGTGTGGCTGCATGGGTAGCGGTTTTTAAGGTGTAAAAAATGACACCTGATGTTTTACTCAAACCTTGACCCGATACTGAGGGGGTATCAAAAGTCAAGGGAATTTCATTATAACCTTTTGGAAATGAACTATTTATAACTTTTAAGACCCGCCCCGTTTCATCAAAAACGGTTAAATGTACGTCGCTCTCGGTGGGCAATCGGAATCGAATAGTTGTTTCGTGGGTGAACGGATTGGGTGCATTCGGCAAAAGTGCAAAATCTGACCCTTCTCCCTTATAGGGTGCCGTGAAATTTAGGTTGACACTGGAGACTTCGCCGGATGAATAATACGCCTCAGCCTTAGTCCAATCGGAGGTTAGATTTAGGACATCGCTCAACGAGATATTTTGCTGCGCTTCAACCACAATTTTGAATATCCGTCCATTTTTCAAATCTTTTAGGCTTTGACCGTTCCAACTCACCGTGGCTAAACCGTTTTCATTGAAGAGAGCATAGTTAGACGTGTTAAAACCTTGTAAATCAATGCTTTGTATATCTTTGACTTGAATACTTTTTTTATCGAATTTGAGGGTAAATTGAAAAGCCATCGCATCCGATTCAGAGAGAGAAATATCCAAATCATACGTTTTCCCAGCTTCTAACAGTCTATCTTCCAAATTCAGTTTTAAACCCTTGTTTCTTACCTGAACTTGAGGGTTATTAGACATTAAATTTTGAGCCGAACCATTAACATCACACGTTTTCACGGCGACAAAATCAGCGTTTCGAATGGTATCTACCACATTTGTAAACGTCATGGATTCCGGCAAATTATTCAAAGGTGTGGAGGGCGAAGGAGGCAAAACAGTATTTTTTGGAATAAAACGCCAAGCAGTATTGTTGGGAATGCGACTGATTTGCCGCAAAATAAGTTTACGGGTCAACAGCATATCACTTGCGTCAATGTAACCGTCTCTGTCCACATCACCGGCAATAAGTTTGTAAGGAGAAGTAAATGGGACAATGTCAAGCGAATGTTGACTCATCAGCGCAATGTCATACGTGGTGACGCCATTGATCCAATCGGTATCTCTCAAAGCGGTCAATGTAAAATTACCCCCCCTCAGTATATTGTTAAAATTGTAATCGCTGGTTTTGATTATCGTAGGCGTTGCATTCCCGCCTGTAAGCGTCACTTGCGCAGCAATGGATTTACCGGATTCCGTTCGTATACTGCCGATAATAGTGGGAATGGCTCGAATAAGCGGCGCGCAAGTTTTGTTCACATCATTGACGGTAAAAGAAGTGGTTTGGTTTATGGCGTTGCCCGTCGAGTCTCGCGCCCAGATTTCAATGTATTGCCTGCCCGTATCGGCACAAGCAAAGGATAGTGAGGCAGTTGTCGGAAAACCGGTTCCTTGCCCGATTTTGCGAATACCCAACTGTATTTTGTTCAAACTGGAACAATTATCCGTAACTGAGGCAACAAGTTGTTGAGCTGTGACGGTTGCAGCCCCGGCATTAAGGTTGAGGGTGAAGTTTGTTTTGAGGCTAAGTTTGGGTCGAGTGGTATCCCTAACTGTGACGACCGCCGTACAGTTAGCTTTATTGCCGGCTCGGTCTTGCACGTATAAAGTGACGTTTTTGTCGCCAATATCGCTGCAATAAAAGCAAGGATGGATTAAAATCAAATACCATTCTCGGCAATTGTCAATCGAACCATTATCAATTTGCAAAGGATTTAAACCCGCTTGACCGGTAGAATCAAGGTAAATAGTGGTGTTACGGCAACGCGCACGCGGACGAGTAGTATCAGGGCTACATTGCGCCTCTAACAAATTGGGTAGTAAAAAAAATAGAAAAAAAGCAATCGGGACGGCTATGGAAAGCGTGGAACATCTCAGAGTGTTTGCTCTAATCATGGGAGGAAGATTATCGGTTAATGGAAAAAAATATCATTGATTGTGTAGATTAATCAATATCTTTTTAGGATATTGTAAAACCTTTCAACATCAATGATGATGTTTGTTCAACCAAAAATAGAATGAAATTTTGGGTTCAACAAATATATTTTTTAATTTAACTTTAAAAACTACATTTGTTATTAAAAAACATCAAAACAAACGATAAAATGATACAATTTACCTGTAAATTCTTCGA
>JANPGW010000409.1:0-5877 GCA_031424115.1 Saprospiraceae bacterium
TGATAATAAAGCCATTTTAGCCAAGATATTACTGCAAATAGGCATAATGTATATGCTTATCGATCAACGTGAGATTAGCATTGAGTATTTTGAAGAAGGTATAGACATTGCTCAAAGATATCCAGTGGATTCTCTTGATAGGCTTTTCTTGTTGGTACAGATTGCTCGGTCAAAATTTGACCTGCATAAAAATGACTCCTTAGAGGCTATTGTCAAAAAAGTATCGGATATTAAACCTTCCGCTGACAATACCAATCTGCTTACAGCCAGAAACGTTTTGCTTAGTAAGATAGCATTGTCTCAGGGCAATCTATCAAAAACTATGGAATATTTTAAAGAGGTAAAAGATTTTTGCTCGAAATATAATAATCAGTTTTTTTTAGCTGCCAGTTTAAGCGCCCTGGGGGAAATATATTTTAAATCCAACCAACAGGATACAGCTATTTACTATGCCAATCAAACTATTCAAATCAGTCAAAAATATAATTACAACAGACATTTGTTGTCAGCCTCCGAATTATTAATCAAAATTTACAATCAACAAAATCAAAAAGATAGTGTGTTGAAATATTTGCAACTGAAAATAAAAGCCAATGAAGTACTGTATGGAAAAGAGCAATTGTCTCACTTACTTTTAATAGCAAATAGAGAAAAAATACAAAAGAAAGATATAGAGCTTTTAGAACAAAAAAATAAAGCGACAATAAATCTGCTATTGTTTGGTTCTATGGGTATTTTATTGATATTGGGTATGTTATTTCTGAGTTACAGAAATAGACAAAAATCTAAAATCAATGAATTTCTAAGCCGTCAAAAACAAAATATCGAATCTAAAAATCAAGAACTTGAACAAACATTATCACTTTTAAAAGCCACACAAGCCCAACTCATACAATCCGAAAAACTCGCCAGTTTAGGGGAACTCACCGCAGGCATCGCCCACGAGATACAAAACCCTTTAAATTTTGTCAATAATTTCTCGGAATTGAGTGTGGATTTAGTAAAAGATTTAAAAGAGGAAATCGAAAAACCCTCGCAAGACAAGGAATATATCGGCGAGTTATTCGACGATTTAAGTCAAAACCAAGAGAAAATAAACCACCACGGCAAGCGAGCAAGCAGCATTGTGAAAGGGATGCTTGAACATTCAAGAGCGAGTACAGGTGTAAAGGAATGGACGGATATTAATAAATTGGCGGATGAATATTTACGGTTGTCGTATCATGGTTTAAGAGCGAAAGATAAAGATTTTAATGCTGATTTCAAAACAGATTTTGATGAAAATTTGCCTAAAATAGAGGTTATTCCGCAAGATATAGGGCGTGTTTTATTGAATTTGATAAACAACGCTCTTTATGCAGTTTACCAGCGTAAACAACTTTCCGAAAGTTATACCCCCTCAGTATCAGTCTCTACAGAACAAGTTGATAATCAGATAATTATAAAAGTAAAAGACAACGGAACAGGAATGCCTGAAAGCGTGAGAGCCAAGGTCTTTCAACCATTTTTCACCACCAAACCGACGGGACAAGGGACTGGCTTAGGGCTTTCTTTGGCGTATGATATTGTGACGAAAGGGCATGGTGGGGCTTTGGAAGTGGAAAGTACTGAGGGGATCGGCTCGGAATTTACGATTAAACTGCCCATTAACTAATTGGAAAACCAATGGACTTGTTAGTTTAATCTTTGAACAAGTCTTCTTTTATATTTACTTTTAAAACTTAAATAAGATTGTAACAAATGGAAAACAAAATTTTACTCTTGTTGAGTTTAGGGCTATTGCTTGTTGTGAAATCCTATACTCAGCCTTCCCAAATGCCCGAGCCAGGGTCGAAACCTCAAAGTCCACCAATACCTATCGAGGTTTTTGCAGGGGACAAATACCTAAATTTTCAAATGATTGTCATCAAACCGCTTAAAGCGGGTAGTCGCTTTTCCTTTTTAAATGTAACCGCGTATAGTGCGGACTACAAAAACAAGGTTTCAAAAAACGAATTTTTTACGGAAGGATTACTCAGTTATGAGGTTTCTAAGGGATTTTCAGTCAATGCTGGCGCAACTATGCACTTCATCAATGGATTTAGACCGACGGCAGGGTTGCAATACGTGTATGGAAGTCGCCAATGGTTTGCTTTGATTTTACCGAGATTTGACTTGCGCGATAGTTATAATTTTGAAACTTTCGGACTGGTTGAGTACAAACCGCCAATCAACGAGAAATTAGGGTTGTACACACGAGTACAAGGTTTGTATGTTCACAATTCGAAGCAAAATTTTCATGAGCGCAGTTATCTAAATTTGCGTTTGGGCTTGTCGCATTCCAACTCTGTTTTTGGGCTCGGAGCAAACTTTGACCGATATGGCCCTTTTAAGATTTTTAAGGAAAACTATGGGGTATTCGTGAGTACACAACTTTTTTAATAGAGACTAAACATCCATTCTGATGCGTCATTTCATCGTTTTTGCTATATTCTGCTTGATTTCCCCGAATGTGCAAGCACAAGGTAACTTTCAAGAGAAGAATTATCTATCTATTATAGATAATTTTAATACCTTAAAATTAGATACTATTTGGGAATATTGTCCGAATGTTGATACGGCTCAATGTGTATGGCAAAGCATAAATAGCATTACTTTAGAAAACACGAACGGCACTCCAAGCCAATGGAACGGCATAGGATGGTTCAGGAAAGCATTTACAATACCTGACTCTTTAAAAAACAAACCACTCTATTTTCAAATAGCTCATTGGGGTGCCTCTGAGATATATTTGGATGATGTAAAAGTTGTTACATACGGGAAAATAAGCGATAAATCGGCTTTGGAAATCACTTATTTACCAAAAGACCCCATTACGTTCATAGCAGACAATCGCCCTGTTCATTATTTGACAGTCCATTATTCTAATCACAGACAATTTTTACCAGGAGTTCCAGCCAAATTAAAGGGTTTTAGTTTGGGTATATCGTCACTAATATCATCAAGTAGTCAAAAATACTTTACCAATGCTCGCTTTATGGTCTCTATTAGCTTTACATTGGCATTCAGTATTTTCTTTTTCTTCGTCTATATATTTTATCCGCGAAGGTTGGCAAGTTTGATGGCGGCAATCTGGTTATTGCATTTTTCTATTATATTCATCGGAACGTTTCTTGAATCCTTTATTACTGATGGAGAATTAAGCCGCATGACGACCTTAGTTTGGGCAAGCTGCGTCGCAACAATCAACGGTTCGGTGTTGCTATTTTACTATGCGTTGTATTATGGAAAATTGCCCAAACGCTCGAGGATAGTCGTACTGATTATGGTGGTTCTTATTGTTTTAATCTGGACAGTTCCTGTAATTATTAATTTTATAGGTTTGTTCAATATGCTTTATTATATCGAAATATTCAGGATATTATATCTGGGTTATCGAAAAGACCGCAATAATTTCTGGATTTTAGCCATTGGACAGCCGCTTTCGCTGTTTCTGTTTATGTTGGCTATTGCCAATGCTTTTGGGGTATTTTCAGATATAGAAATATCTGCTGCCCAAACATTTTTCTCCATATTGAGCGATTTGTGTTTGCCCATCATGTTGTCTTTGCAATTAGCTTGGGAGTACGGTTCCTCCAATCGTTTATTGCAAAAACAAGTAACACAATTAAAAATACTTTCAGAAGATAATCTTTTGAAAGAACAGGAAAAACAACACATACTCGCTACTCAAAACGAAACACTTGAAAAACAAGTAACCGAGCGCACGACTGAACTTAATAAATCTTTAACTGACCTCAAAGCCACCCAAAACCAACTCATCCAATCCGAAAAATTAGCTTCTTTGGGCGAACTCACCGCAGGCATCGCCCACGAGATACAAAACCCTTTAAACTTCGTCAATAATTTCTCGGAATTGAGCGTGGATTTGGTGAAAGATTTAAAAGAAGAAATCGAAAAACCCTCGCAAGACAAGGAATATATCGGCGAGTTATTCGATGATTTAAGTCAAAATCAAGAGAAAATCAATCATCACGGCAAACGAGCAAGTAGTATCGTAAAAGGTATGCTCGAACACTCACGTTCGAGTACAGGTGTAAAAGAACTGACCGATATTAATAAACTGGCGGATGAATATTTACGCCTTTCCTATCATGGTTTAAGAGCGAAAGACAATTCTTTTAATGCGGATTTTAAAACTGATTTTGAGGGGAACTTACCAAAAATCGAGGTCATTCCGCAAGATATTGGGCGGGTTTTATTGAATTTGATTAATAATGCCTTTTATGCTGTCAATCAGCGAAATACCGTAGTAGAGACAGGGCATGCCCTGTCTCTACCGAAATATCAACCAACCGTTTCTGTTTCTACACAACAGATTGATAATCAAATAATTATAAAAGTAAAAGACAATGGTTTGGGCATGCCCGAAAGCGTGAGAGCCAAAGTCTTTCAACCCTTTTTCACCACCAAACCAACGGGGCAAGGCACAGGCTTAGGGCTTTCATTGGCGTATGATATTGTGACTAAAGGGCATGGAGGAACGTTGGACATGGAAAGTACTGAGCGGGTGGGTACTGAGTTTATTATTACTTTACCTTTAAAAAACAAGGAGTTATGAAAATACAATTAATAGTTTTCTTATTGACACTTTTGGGCTATACCAATTTTGCTCAACCTTCTCCTTTTGACCAGAATTTTGTTGATAGTATTACCACACGGCTATCTACATATCCCGATGATATAGCAAAGGTCAATAATTTGGTAAAATTGGCTTCTATGTATCTACCTATAAACCCTGCTTTGACAGTCAAATATGCCAAAGAAGGGACAGTTATTGCGGAAAAGATTAATTATCCAATAGGAAAGATTAATTGTTTAGGTCAAACTGCTTTTTTTTATGCTATCAGTGGCGAGTGGGTCAAAGCTGCAATTGACATTAATGAAGCGATGCCCTTATGTGAAAAATACAGTCCTATAAACTTGATTGGTTTATACCAATTAATGTTCATTAATGCCTCCACCAAAGGAGATAATGATGCTATAAAATATGCTCTAAATGCACTACATCATCCCGATTTCCCATCATTACTACCTATTCAAAAATGGGTCACTTATATGCAATTGGGGAGAGCTTATATTTATTTAAATCAGCTGGATTCAGCCAATTATTATGCAAATTTATTGACAGGATATGTAGAAAAATATTCAGCGATAGTTCCTGATTTAGCCGATAATTCCAATATTGTTTTCGGCCAATTGGCATTTAAGGCTAAAAAATATACAGAAGCCATTAAATTTTTCGGACTTGCATCCGATTATATCAGCTTGACGAAAGTGTATGATGCTTTGCACCAGCGCGATTCTCTTATTCATTATGCACTTAAAGGGTTAGAAAAAGGCAATACTGCTTCTACACCACATGCCATTATCGAAGGGTCTAAAATATTGGCGCAAACATACAGTTTATCGAATCCAATAGAAGCCAATAAATATTGGATGATATACAGTGATGCGAAAGATTCACTCTACAATAACAACAAGCTGAAACAACTTGAAGAACTCAACTTAAATATTCAAAAAACAGAATTTGACCGCCAAAAATCTGAAACAGCTAATAGAAATCGGCTCATGCTTTTGTGCTTATTGGGATTTCTTGCTTTCTTTTCTATTGTGTCATTCCTACTTTGGCGCAACAATCGCTTTAAGCAAAAAGCTAATCTTAAACTTGAAACAACTTTAAAAGAACTCAAAGCCACCCAAGCCCAACTCATCCAATCCGAAAAACTCGCTTCTCTCGGCGAACTTACCGCTGGCATCGCCCATGAAATACAAAACCCCTTGAATTTTGTCAATAATTTCTCGGAATTGAGCGTGGATTTGGTTAAAGATTTAAAA
>JANPGW010000410.1:0-2765 GCA_031424115.1 Saprospiraceae bacterium
CCTCAATTTTCGGCGCAATATGCTTTGGGTTATTTCAGCAATTTTTCGGACAATGCCCTTGAAGCCAGTGTTGAAGTGTATTATAAAAGTATGGACAATCAAGTCCAATTTGCCGAAGGCAATCAGCTAAAACTAAACTCAAATTTGGACAGTAGCCTCGTTTATGGCAAAGGCGAAAGTTATGGGGCAGAGTTTTTTATTAAAAAAAATGCAGGAAAATTGACGGGTTGGATTGCGTACACGCTGTCATGGACAAATCAAAAATTTGCGGATTTGAATTTTGGTGAAACCTTTCCGTTCAAATACGATAGGCGGCATGTTTTGTCGGTAACTGGCAGTTATGAATTGTCAAAAAAATGGAATGTGAGTGCTGTTTTTGTCTATTCATCGGGGGCAATTTTGACGCTTCCAACAGGGCGTGTGTCTTCCTTAAATGCAGGGACAATTTTTGAAGGCAATTATTTTTTGTACGAAGGCAGAAACAACTACCGCATGAATCCTTACCACCGCTTAGACCTATCGGCAAGCTATAAAAAGAAGCGGACAATCTTTAAAAAACCGTGTGATATAGAGTGGATTTTTGGCATTTACAACACATATAGTCGTCAAAACCCTTATTTCGTGTATTTTTTGATTGATGCCCTCAGCAATAAACCGCAAGCGCGACAGGTGTCTTTATTGCCCATTATTCCAAGCGTTTCCTTTAATTTTAAATTTTAAAAACATGAAAAAAGTAAAATATTTCGGCGTTTTCATAGCAATTCTAAGCATTTTCGCTTGCCAAAAAGAAATCATTTTGGATTTTTCAAAGCACCATACCGAAACCGTTTTTATTGAAGGTATGTTGTATCCCAATAAAAAGCCGCAGATTTTTATCAGCAAAAGCAATCCTTTTTTTGGCACAAAAGTATCGCCACAAGAGGTTTTTGCACGCGGGGCTGTTGTGAAAATCATCCGAAGGGATTCCTTTGGAACAAGCGAATCTAAGGTGGACGTATTGGTCGTTGATTCCATTTTCAACAAATTTAGATGCCGTTGGGAGCCTTTTTATCGGGGCAATATCGTGGCTGAATATGGCAAAACTTATACGCTCGACATCAGTTTTGAAGGCAAAACCTATACGGCAAGCACGACCATCAATCAAAAAGCACCAATTATTGAAAAAATTGAATATGCCGCCAATTTTGTGGATTCGTATGGCGCACATGACGGAATGATTATTGACATAACCGACCATGCAGGACGGCAAGATTTTTACCGTTTTCAGATGAATCGCCTGATTGACACAACGGTACATCATGCCCATGTTTTAGATGTTTTTGTCAATACTTGTGCTGGTAAAGGCGAATTATTCCCTGTAACAGACATTGGGCGCATCGTTTTTACAGATGAAAATGCCGATGGCCAGAAAATGCGGATGCCCATTGAAGTCTCTTTTGAATACCAAAAAGGGGACGCAGGTTGGGTTTTCATGCAGGCATTGGATAAAAATTCGGCAGCCTTTTACAAAGATATTGACGACCAATTGCAAGCCATTCAAAATCCATTTGTAGAGCCTGTTTTTATTAAAACACAAATCAAAGGCGCGGTGGGTGTGTTTGGTTCGGCCGTTTTGTCGGATTCTGTGCGGTTTGTTTATCCGAGGAAAAATCCATAAAACCGATAATTGCAGTTATGTTAATGTATTGTTAGAAAAAGCGATGTGTATCACCCTAAAGTATACAATTAATCCATGAGCGTGTGTAAGATTTTGGATTCACTTTTGCAGACAATGTTTTAAACCATTAAGTCATAATGTAGTCCAAAATGAAAACTCGGGATATGAAAAAAATCATTTGTTTGACACTGCTGTATTGTCACATCATAAGTGCCTATGCACAAACCAATTATTTCCCGCCCCTCACGGGCACAACATGGGAAACAACTACTCCGCAATCGTTGGGCTGGTGTACCGAAAATACTGATTCGCTCTATAAATATCTCGAATCAACCAACACCAAAGCCTTCATTGTGCTTAAGAACGGGCGTATTGTTCTTGAAAAATATTTCGGCACTTTTACCCGCGATAGCAGTTGGTATTGGGCGTCGGCCGGAAAAACTCTCACGGCGTTCACCGTAGGTATTGCGCAAGAAGAAGGCTTGTTAAAAATACAGGATACCACCTCCAAATATCTCGGCAAAGGGTGGACCTCTGCCCCCCTCAGTAAGGAAGACAAAATCACTATCCGGCATCAGCTCACGATGACTTCCGGCTTGCGCGACGGCGCACCCGACAATGATTGTACACTCCCTGAATGTCTGGTTTATACCGCCGATGCTGGCACCCGTTGGGCTTACCACAATGCTGCCTATACGTTAATAGACAAAGTTGTGGAATCGGCTTCCGGGCAGACGCTCAATAACTACATCAATACTAAAATTCGAGCGAAAACAGGGATGACGGGTCTTTTTTTGAAAATTGATTACAACAATGTCTTTTTCAGTACGCCACGCAGTATGGCACGATTCGGTCTGCTTTTGCTGAATAAAGGAAAATGGAATACGACGGCGGTTTTATCCGATACGGCATATTTTCGGCAGATGACAAACTCATCTCAGACTATCAATCCCTCGTATGGTTATTTGACTTGGCTCAACGGCAAATCTGCTCTGATGGTACCACAGTCTCAGATAGTTTTACCGACGAGTGTCAGCCCGAATGCCCCTGCCGATATGTATGCCGCTTTGGGCAAAAACGGTCAACTCATCAATGTCGTGCCCAGTCA
>JANPGW010000411.1:0-26107 GCA_031424115.1 Saprospiraceae bacterium
CGAGTGCTTACAAGACTGGTGGCAGGTGTACAATTTCCATAGACCGCACTCTTCAGTAGGCTATTTAACTCCAGATGAATTTGAACAACTCAATAAAAAACTATACTTTTATCCGGTTGCGGCGTAAGGGAAGAGGACACAGGCATTACTTTGCTGATGATTTATTTTCTTATATTTATGTTCTTGAAGAAAATAAAGTTCCCTATCATATAGTTGGTCATAGTCATGGAGGAAGTCTTATATGGTTTATGCTAAATACAAGTATAAGGTATAAATCAAATAATTTAACTTTCCCTTTTCGTAAAATAGAATCTTCTCATCAATTGAAATATCTTAAAAGTTGGACGACAGTCGGTACCCCCTTTGTAGTAGATAAACAGAATAGAAATCATTTAAAATGGGCTATTCTAACTATGTTGTTTTTTGTAGGGTTTGCAATTTTTACTCATGCTGCAATCACTGATGCTACAAAAAAACAAGGCTTTTCATTAGAACTAATAATATTTTTATTACCTATCTTCTTTATAGTTTTACCCTATCTTGGTAAAAGTTTAGAGTATTTGCAATTATACTCAGAAAGTAAAGCAGAGAAATATATTAAAGAATTTTATGGCAGTAGATGGTTTGGTATTTTAAGTAAATATGATGAAGCTTTAATAGGATTACGAGCAGCTAATAATTTCAAATTTTCAAAGAATAAGAAAATACAAAGCAAAAAAAACAAAATGAAGCCTAAATATATTAGCCACTATGAGTTTTTTATATCAAAATGGTTGATAAATGCTTTATTCAAATTTATAATAACTCCTGTTGTAAAACATATTTCAATCAATTATTTTAAATCAGTCGCTTTAGGAAATGATAGACCAGGCCAGTTTTATTATAATATTAAAGATAACCCATTTGACGGAAATCAATATAATCTTCAAAAATTAGATGATAAAATCGAAATGGAATTATTAAAAAGTGCTGATACTGCAATTAAAGGAAAGTCAATTATTGTGAGAAAACTAATTGCCAGTTCACAATCTTTTGAAAATTTAACTTCTTTCATCAATTCCGACAGTCTAACAGGAGATGAACTAATTCATACAAGTTATTTTAACAATGAAAATATTACGCAAATGATAGCTAACAATATTAAAAAATCTTCAAAAAAAGTTTTGTAACTTGAAGTTTGACCAAATAATCGATTTAAACAAGGTATCGCGAATATTTAACAATAATTGTAGGTAGGAACGTCGAATATCCATATATACCGCCGTTTAGTCAATCATTCAAGAGGCTAAACGGCATTTTTTATCTTTATCATGAAAAGAACTTACATTTGCTGACTGGCAAAATGTATACATATTCAAAAACCACCACAATACCAAGACAAACCGCAACATCAATCACGCTCAAGCCACAATTTCCAAAACAAAAAACAAATGCACCATTTTCCTGTAACCAACTCTAACCTTTCAGCAGCCCATCTGGGGTTGTTTTTAAAGGAGAAATACGCTTTAGACCCAGAGACAACCTGCCAAATAATAAAAGCAGGGATTAACGATACCTATTTAGTGACCAATACCCCCCCTCAGTATAAAGCCAAAAGGATAAAAAAGACATCCATTGGCAAACGTAGACTATGAAATGCCTTAACATAAATGTTATCATTGAATACATTCCCACAAAAACACAATAAAATCCTAAAAAAGAGCTAATTTTGTCCAATAAAATATGATAAAAATGGCTCTAATTGAAAAATACATCAACCCTTTTACTGACTTTGGTTTCAAGAAACTATTCGGTACAGAACTGAATAAAGACTTGTTGATTGACTTTTTGAATGAGGTCGTTTTGCCTAAAACGCGCACAATTCAAGATTTGAGTTACCGAAAAAATGAACATATTGGCAATACGGAATTAGACCGTAAAGCTATTTTTGATTTATATTGCATTGGGGCAGACGGAGAACGATTTATTGTAGAAATGCAAAAAGCCAAACAAAATTATTTCAAAGATAGAAGTGTCTTTTATGCCACATTTCCCATCCAAGAACAAGCCCAAAGAGGCGATTGGGATTATAAATTATCAGAAGTTTATACCGTTGGGGTCTTAGATTTTGTTTTTAGCGACGAGGAAATAAAAGAAGGAATAAGTGCAAAAGATAAAAAAGAAGTCCGACATGAGGTAAAACTCAAAAATCAATATTGTCAAGTTTTCTACGACAAATTGACCTTTATATACTTAGAAATGCCTCATTTCACTAAAACAGAAGAAGAGTTAGAGACACCTTATGACAAGTGGTTATACGTTCTCAAATACTTGCCAACACTTTCAGAAAGACCCATAAAATTACAAGAGAGAATATTTCAACGCTTATTTGAAGCGGCAGAGATAGCAAAATTCAGTCCCGAAGAAAAAGAACAATACGAGGAAAGTTTAAAATCATATAGAGACCTCAAAAATGTCATAGACACCGCTTTTGATGATGGCGAATCTAAAGGTAAAATTGAAGGTAAAATTGAAGGTAAAATTGAAGGTAAAATTGAAGGCAAAATTGAAGGCAAAATTGAAGAGAAAATTGACAACATAAAAAAAGCATTAAGACGGCAGAAATTAACCATAGAAGAAATTGCAGAAGATTTTGATACTTCCATTGATTTTGTACTACAAATTAGAAAAGAGAGTGGATTATGACTTCAATAATCACCCCTCCAAGGCACAATTTCCCAAACAAAAACAAATGCCCCATTTTCCTGTAACCAACTCTAACCTTTCAGCGACCCATCTGGGGTAGTTTTTACAGGAGAAATACGCTTTAGATCCAGAGACAACCTGCCAAATAATAAAAGCGGGAATTAACGATACTTATTTAGAGTTACCAATACCCCCCTCAGTATTATAAGGATTTGAGAAGGTTTTTTTAAGACATTTTACAGAAAAAATCAGAGATGAACCCCAAATGTCAGTCCCGCTTGGATTTGACTAAAATTGTATTTTTGTTCGGGCAAAGTATCAGACCCTGTAAGGTTGGATCGAGTATAAGGACCCAAACTTGAATTTGATGTCATGAAATAATTAAAGCTCAATTTGCCAAAAAATAAGCGACCATCAAGAAGTTTTATATTAAACCCTAATAGCAAAGCCGGATTGTTACTGACGTGATTTTTATTATTTTCAAGGGAACCGCCTATATAATGTCCTCCTTTATTCATCATCAAACCCCCTCCACCTTGAAGTTCTACACGATTGACAATTTCGTAAATGTAATAGGCAAATATTGATTTATTTGAGAATCTGACAATTAAATAATTGTCATTCGCCGAGTACCCAGTTACTTCTTGCAAGGAGGAGAAACTTATTAAAGCACCAATTTTGTGCTTATTACCAATATTGTAATTGAACGCAAGTTGAGATGTGTAACTTATACCTGAGTAAGAGGGTTTCGAATAAGATTCATTACCCAAAAAGCCGGAAGTCGGTTTATCAAAACCATAGGTTTTCATAAAATTATACATTTGTTTAGCCGGTTGATAGGAATTGCGGCCAACAAAAATCTCGATATCTCCAAAATTTGTAGTTTTTACTTCTTGAGCGTATGCCGTAAAATAAAGTACGTTCATGACTTGCACTAATATGAGGGATAAGATAGGCTTTTTCATTTCAAGGTATTTTTATCTGTGAAAAATATGTGTTGAAAAATATTGATAAATTTACATTTCTTGATAAATACTACAAATGATAGCCATCATGCTCACAAATGACACTGATTCAAAAAACGAAAAAGAAACAATTAGGGTTTTACTAAGAAACCCTAAAAAAAAGTAGATCAACTTTGAATATTCATAAAATTTTCATATTTTTACTTCTCTACACTGAGAGAAGCCTATCAGTCACACTCCTAAATAACCATTTTATAGCCTTACGGCTACTGCTATATTCAATCTCAATAAACATCATATAAAGAAATTTTAGCTAATTTTTAAATCAAAAAGAATGAAAAATCTAATCTTTGTTTGCGTTTCAATGCTTGTTCTTTTTTCTTGTCAAGAACAACCTAAGAAAATACCGGCAACAACAGCCGTGGTTTCAGATTCAGCTGCCATCGTTGATGTGATTCATGGGTTTTATCACTGGTACGACCTAAATGTTCAAGATACTACAAAACAAATTGATTTCACGAAAACCGTAGGCAAACATTATGCATTGGATATGCCAATGTTGGATAAATATTTAGCCAATATCAAGTCAAGCGGGTTGGTTAGTTCAGAATTATTGGATACTGACAGAGCCTACTATAAAATGTGCGAAAAAATTTGGCAAAAAGAAGAAGCAGAGGGTCCTCCAACCGGCATGGACGCTGACAAATACTTTTGCGCCCAAGATTGGGACATTAATTTTTGGACAAAATCGCCGGTTCGCATCAAATCTATCGGTAATGATAGAGCGGCTGCCACTCTATATGGCACGATGGGTGGAAGCCCCCAAGAACAAAATTTTGAGTTGAAAAAAGAGAATGGCAAGTGGTTGCTATCAAAAATCGAGTGCGACATGGGCGTGAATGCATCTACAGCCTCAACTCCTGAACAAGAGATGGTGAATCAATTAGCCGCATTCTATTCTGGCTCTCTGCCTTGCGCAGATTGTGATGGCATTCAAACACTGTTGACTTTAAACGCCGATGAAAAAAGGACATATACGTTAGAAGAAGAATACAAAGGCAAAAAAAATAAGACGGTTGATTCTAAAGGGACATGGTCAGTTAACGGAGATATTGTAACCTTGAAAGGAGAATCAGGCATTACTAAATATCAAGTAACAGCTGCGGGTTTGATAAGCCTCAATGCTGACGGAAGCAAGCGAGATGCTAAAGCCGCCAAAAAATATCTGCTCAAAAAAACAATGGGTGAATAATAAGGAGCGACCGATACTTTGGAAAAGCATCCAAAAATCCATTCACTTGCAATGATGCCACTGTTACCCTTTCAAATGCTTTTCCCAAAAAGCTAAAGTGCGTGACCACGCCAACTGTGCGGCAGTGGCATCGTAGCGCGTCGGCGCGGTATCGTTGTGAAAAGCATGATTTACGTTCTCATACATATAGAGTTCGTAGGTTTTTCCGGCATCTTTAAGCGCTTTTTCGAAAGCGGGAATACCGGCATTGATGCGCTCATCGAGCCCACCATAGTGCAGTTGCAAAGCGGCTTGAATTTTTGGCACTTCTTCAGCAGCCGGTTGGCGACCATAAAAAGCCACAGCCGCTTTCAGATTAGGGGCGTTGACGGCTAAATTATTTGCCATCGCACCGCCCCAACAGAAGCCGACACAGCCCACTTTGCCTGAACTGTCAGCTCTTGCAGCGGCATAATCTACGCCTTTCACAAAATTAGTCAGGTTTTTAGCTGCATCTAATTTGGCGAACATATCTCTCGCTTGGTCGGCATTTTCGGGCGTGCCACCCAAAGGCGACAAAGCATCGGGCGCAATCGCTAAAAAGCCCGCTTGTGCTGCGCGCCGAGTGACGTCTTCGATGTGCGGATTAAGTCCTCTATTTTCATGAATCACCAAAACTGCGGGATATTTACCCTCTTTTATGGGTCTCGCCACATAGGCTTTTATTTTGCCTTCCGCACCGTCATATTCTACTTTTTCGGTAAAAAGGTCGTTTTCAGCAACGGTTAAAGCATTTGAGTAATTCACCTCCAGTAAAGGCAACATGGACATAGCCGCCGTCATACTGCCGGTCAATTGAGCCAGTTTTTTGATAAATTCTGACCGCGACAGGGGTTTATGGGTGTATTCGTCGTAGAGTTTTATGATGTCTTGATTCATTTTTTATACTTTTTCACGGTGAAACGGATGTTTGAATGAATGATTAGTTATCAGCCTGGAGTTGTGAAATAAGTTTTAGACCTTATTACCCTATCCCGGGCTATTTTAAGAAAAAAGATACCGCGCGTCACAAACTCCAACCCGCCCGATACTCGCGTTTTACAAACTGATTGGCTTCTTCAAAATTGGTGATTTTCATATTCACACCATCCCACAAGAGTTTTTTCTGACCCGGATAATCGTACCCACCGCCTTGTTTTTCCTTCCGGATATTCAAACTGCGAATCGCCAAATTACCCATAATCACCGTTTCAGTCAAGGGACCCGAATAATCAAAAGAGGACGTTAACGCTTTATGAGCAGCGCTATTGAAACCCGCCTTACAAGCCTCCGCCCATTTAGCTTGATGACCGAAATCGTCATCCGAAAGATGCTCACTGCTCAATTCAATCGGCATAGACATTTTTTCACCGTTGAATTTATATAGTTTACCATACCAACCAAAAATACCGCAGGTCATCACCCCCTTTGTGCCTATCATCATCACGCCGCCATCGGTATTGCCAACGGGGTCGTCAGCGGGGATAATGGGATGGCGCGCCGGCCGAATGCCACCATCGGACCATGTCAGTGTTAAATCAGACTTATTTTTTGCCGTTTTCAAAAACTTCATCGTGACCGTTGAAGACGGGGGGCAACTTTCTGGCAAATATTCCGGCACCCAATCACGCGTATAAATTGAACCTACGCTACACTCTACTTCAGTCGGATATCCCAAACCCAAAACCCTAAAAGGCGGATCAATCAGGTGACAACCCATATCACCCAAAGCTCCCGTTCCGAACGCCCACCAACCCCGCCATTTAAACGGGTGATAAGCCGGATGAAAATTAATCATTTGTGCGGGACCAATCCAGGAATCCCAGTTCATGTCTTTGGGCAGTGCGGGTTTGTCCGTGGGTGTTTTGATACCTTGAGGCCAAACGGGGCGATTGGTCCAAACATGCACAGTATGGACTTTGCCGATAGCGCCTTTATCAAACCAAGCAGTTGACAGATACTTAACCGCTTCACTGGAAGCCCCTTGATTGCCCATTTGAGTGACAATCTTATTTTTTCGAGCCATTTCGGTCAGCACACGGGTTTCATAAATATCGTGCGTCAAGGGCTTTTGTACATAGACGTGTTTGCCAAGTTGCATGGCTGCGACCGCAATAACGGCATGGGTATGGTCAGGCGTCGTGATGGTTAAGGCATCAATGCCTTTTTCCTTGTCCAGCAATTCCCGATAATCTCGATAACGGGTGGCTTTCGGAAATTTTTCCATCATCCTTTTCGACTGATTCCAGTCCACATCACAAATGGCGGCAATGTTGTTTTTACCATTGTTCCAGCTGTTGGTAATATCAACATCGCCTTTACCACCGCCACCAATCGCGGCAATGTTGAGTTGGTCACTGGGTGCAGTAAAGCCTTTACCTAAAACATGGCGCGGCACAATAAAAAAGCTGCCGGCTGCTAATGAGCCTTGTTGAAGAAACTTACGGCGTGTAATTGTCATGTTTTTTTTTGATTTAATGAAAGACTTAAAGTTTCCAACCCTCGCGGTATTCGCGTTTTACGAACTGATTCGCCTCTTCGTAGTTTGTTATTTTCATACTCACCCCATCCCAAATCAGTTTTTTGCGCCCCGGATAATCGAAACCTCCTTTAGTGCGGGCAACCCTTAACCCATAACTGCGAATCGCCAAATTACCCATCAAAATGGATTCAGTCAATGGTCCTGAATAATCAAAAGATGACGTCAACGCTTTATGAGCGGGACTATTGAAACCGGCTTTGCACGCCTCAGTCCACGATGCCTGATGTCCATGTTCCGGTAAAATGACCACATTGGGGTCAGCTTTTGGCATCACAATTTTTTCACCATTTTTCTTATAAATTCTGGGATTAGCGCCGTACACACCGCAGGTCATAATGCCTTTGCTGCCAATCATTAACACACCATTAGCCCCTTCATCATCGCCCATAACCTCATTTGTGGGGATTAAATCCGGATGAAATGGTCGAATCCCCCCATCGTTCCATGAGAGCGTAACCGGTTTTTTATTCTTGTGTGTTTTAGCAAATTTCAATTGAACATTTGAAGAAGGCGGGCAACTATCCGGTAAATATTCAGGTGTCCAATCTTTTAAAAAGACAGAACCCACGCTACATTCTACCTCCAAAGGGTAACCCAAACCCAATACACGATAAGGCGGATCCATCATATGACAAGCCATGTCGCCCAATGCACCCGTACCAAAATTCCACCAACCGCGCCATTTAAAAGGGTGATAGCTCGGGTGATAATCCACCATCTGAGCGGGACCAATCCAAACATCCCACGCTAAATCGGCTGGCATCGCCGGTTTATCGGTTGGAGTAGGAATACCCTGAGGCCATACAGGGCGGTTAGTCCAAACATGAACGGTTTCAACTGTTCCAATCAATCCTTTATCAAACCATTCCACCATTTGTTTAACACCGGCGCCGGAGGCTCCTTGATTGCCCATTTGGGACACTACTTTATATTTACGAGCGGATTCCGTCAAAACGCGAGCTTCATGAATATTATGTGTCAAAGGCTTTTGAACATACACATGTTTGCCCAATTGCATGGCTGCCATGGCAATGGTGGCGTGTGTATGATCCGGCGTTGATATAGTGACGGCATCAATATCTTTTTGTTTATCAAACATTTCCCGAAAATCTCTGTATTTAACGGCATTGGGAAATTTTTTGATAGACGACTCTGCCCGATTCCAATCAACATCACATAATGCTACAACGTTGTTGACACCGTTGTTCCAAGCATTCAGAATATCGGAAGAACCTTTTCCACCGGCACCAATGGCGGCAATATTGAGTTTATCACTCGGCGCAACAAATCCACGACCCAATACATGGCGTGGAACAATAAAAAAAGAACCTACTGCTAAAGAGCCTTGTTGAAGAAATTTACGACGTGAGATTGACATAGTTTTTTTTAGCTTTTTGAAATAATTGAAAATTTACCCCCCCTCAGTATAGCGGAATTAATATTGGTAAAAAACGCATACTGGCTTCGGAAAATGATTATTCTTATTAAGTTTTAAAAATAAAAATTTCTTTTACAATTACGTCTGTTTATACCTATTATTCGATAAACGGCTCAAAATTCATTTGTTCGTAAAAGAAATATCTTTGCCTTCTGTTCTGGCTTTATGCACTAATTCCTGAAGTTCTTCGGGTAAAACGCCAATCGGCATCATAAGCCCATTAATCATCACCATTTGATTAAAAGGATTGGAGTCCTTCATTCTTTGCAAAGAAAACTCATTATCAAAAACGCGCATTTTGAGTAAATCTCTTATTATTTTTGATTTATTACTGGTAGTTGATTTTTTTGTGCCAAAAAAATCATTGATGTCATCAATTGACGCATAAGGCTCATTTGATTTGTCAAATAAAAAATTGACCGTACCAATCGCATGAATCACCGCCGCTGCCCATATTTCAACCTGACCGGTCATAAAAGGGACATTGCGTTTTCGCCCTAATTTTTGTACCAGCTGCTCTGAAAGGGTATAATATTCTTCATTCAGCTTTGCAAGGCAAAAACTTTTGATGAGCGATAAAATCTGTTGTTGTTTCTCCAGTATTTCCTTTTTGTCCATTAGTATATTTTTTAATTTTATAAAATCTAGTGGTAGAACGCGCAAACTATTGATAAGGTAGTATGCGTTTCTTAAGACAACTACTTACAAAAATAATTTTTATTTTGTAAGTTTTAAAAAAAATCAGTCTGGTTAATGCATTCGTTTGACACACTCAATTATCTGCAAAACGGAAATGCGCGACAACAACAAGCGTATACAATATTAACAGAGTCCAACATTTTTGAACAGCTTGCCGCGTATGATCCTATTCTCGTCGGTACTATTCCGATTAACATTGACATCGAGTCAAGCGACCTTGATATTGGCTGTTATTGGGTCAACAAAAGCCGATTTATGGAGGATTTGATGCATTTTTTGGGTCAAAAACCCAAGTTTAGGATTATCGAATACTGCATCAACGGAGAAGAATGTGTTATCGCTAATTTCAATCTTTTTGAGTTTGAAGTAGAAATATTCGGTCAGAACATACCGACTAAGCGCCAAAACGGCTACCGACATATGCTTATTGAACATCGCATACTACTGGAAAGGGGCGAAGCATTCAGACAACAGATCATTGCCCTAAAAAGACAGGGTATCAAAACCGAACCGGCGTTTGGGCTTGTTTTAGGTCTCGAAAACGACCCTTATCAGGCTTTGTTGGATTATGAGCAATAGAGAACTCACTTTACCATTTTTTTTAAATAAAAAATGGGATTCAAGGAGTGGTGCTTAAAGCTCTCAGAGGCAATAATAGAGGTCATTTTTTTAGAAAAAATAACGAGTCGAATTAAGGGCAAAACCAATGTAAAATGCCGCATAATGAAATGTAAAATATAGCCCAATCTAAAATCATCCCGCATCCGTTTGAGTACTTCCTTGTCATAAGCTTTCAAAAAATGGGCAGAAAAATTCTTAGCTTCTATACTTTTAGTGGCATAAAAAGCCGCCAATTGCCCCATCCGCATTGCATGACCTACGCCAAAACCCGTAAAAGGATGAATGGAACCGGCAGCCGAACCTGCCAAAAGTACCCGCTCAGCAGATAACAGTCGTGGATTTTTTCCTAAAAGCATGGATGTGCCTTTACCTTTTTCGAGCGGTGTAGCATATTGAAAACGGGCTTTCAGAGTGGGCGGCGTATTAATCGCCGTGTCAAAAAGAGATTCAAGGGATATTTTATGTTTGTGAAAATCCACTTTTGTCATTGCCACTTCTACCAATGATAAATTATCGGGCAACGGGTTGACAATGACATAGTGGCTAAATGGGTGAGTATAAAGATGCGCTTCGCAGCCGAAGTCAGCTATATCGTGTCGAATATTTTTATAATATTGCCGCCAAATCAGCAAAGTTTCACCTTGTGTGGAATATGCATCCGATAAAATATTTTGTAAAAAAGGTACTCTTTCACCGGTACAAAACAGGACAATTTGGGTTTTGACCTGTGTTTGACCATCATCACTTGTCAATAATACCCCCCCCTCAGTATGAGAGGCATCAGAATACCGTTCAAATTTATTTAAATGAATATTATCAAGATAAGTCAAAAGTAGAGATTGGCGGGCTTTTTCATTCAAAAAACCATCAAAAATGCTGCGCTTCCCTTTTAAAATTGAAGTAGACTGGTCAGAAAAAACATAGTCCACACTTTTACTTTCGGGTTGTAAAACAAATCGGACGCGACGGGTTTCCTGCAAAATACCTTGGGCAATCAACTCTTTGAAATCCAAACCCAACTCTTTCAAGACGTGAGAAACACGCCCGGAAAATACCTCCCCACACACTTTATCCCGTGGAAAAGTTGCCTTATCAGCTAACACATGCGGGATACCATATTGACTCAAAAACAAGGAAGCAGTTGACCCGGCAGGCCCTGCCCCAATAATACAGACGGGTGTTTCGATGGTAGTCATTGACCTATTTTTTAAAATTCCGCGTAAATTACAACCTTTTCACTAAAATAAAATCCTTTGACTTACTATCTTCGCCTTATGCCACACGTGAAACAGGAAAAAGAACGCTCAATCATACAGCAGCAAATCGTACAACGCATCGAATCACTGGGATTCAAGGTCACCCCTAAACCCGATTGGGGCGAGACGTATTACCTTTTGAATGACGAAATTGGCATTGCGCTCGATTATACCCACTTGAATTACCGCCGTGAATTTGTTTTTAAGTTTTCAAAGGACAAATACGAGTTTTTTTACAACAACCACCGCCATTTTTTCCAACTGTTTATTTGTGAGAGTACAGAACGGGTTTTTATCATTCCGCTATCGTTGGTCATGGAGATTTTTCACGATATTTATGCTTCCGGCGGCAATTTCAAAGAGTTTAAACCCAATATCAAACTGCGAAATGGTGTTTGGTTTTTGCGGTTTTTTGGTCAATATGACATCACGGACTATCTAAATCGCTATGATTTTTTGATTTCGGAGTCTAAGACTCTGTTTCAGTTACCACCTGCCCGTTTCAATTCAGTCATTGAGGTCAAAACGCTCGAAGAAAAGTATATCCAATTAGCCGAAGAAAATAGCTTGCGGTCTGATTCTCTGCATTCAGCCACGGTGGATATGATCCGCCGCATCGGCGAGTGGTCGGGTTTTGAGGTCATTACTGAGGGGGTACCTTTGGGGCTACCGGAATTTCCGTACCAGATAGATTGTCTGTGGTATAAAGGCGGAGATTTGTATCTGGCAATTGAAGTCTGTCACCACGGGGTCGTCGAAAAAGATAAAGATGCGCTGAAATTAGCGAAACAACACGGCGCGCGCAAGGTGATAATTGTATCAGAAATCAACAAAATGGAGCGCATCCGCAAGTTGTTTATGTTTGAAGGCGACATTAAATCGTGGACAGAAGTGTGGAGTTTTGAGCGCGTTTTCAGCCTTTTTGAGTCCGGTGCCAAATTTTTTAAAGACTTTGACAAATTCAAACGCTACGGCTGGACGGATAATATGAATGAATTTATTTAATTACCTCTGCACCAATCGCTTCAATTTATCTACCATTTTCTGTGCTTCAACCTGCGCCATCGTGTTCACCAACCAAGCCGGAATCCAACCGTTCGGATCTGCCCTACCGATGTATTCCATCTGAATCATGCCATCCGGCAGTTTTTCAAAATAATAATAAGTCTTCACTTTTTTCAAACGGATAGCATCTTTTTTCAAAGGGACAACGTTCTCCGTGTAGGTTTCAGATTCAATTTTATAGGCAGTTGCCATATTATAGGTGTGGCATTTGGTGACAACATCTCTATCGGCAAGCATAAGGGGTAAATCGAAATAAAAGTATTGTACACTCTCGTTGTTGCCCAAATCTTTAACCACCCGAGCTTCTGTACAACTTTTATTCAAAATTTGGGTCATTTTAACATCATTCATCAACTTGATTAAAGTATCAAAATTGCCCTTGAATCTATCCAAAACCTTAAATTCTTTGATGGGCGAATCTGTGCATTCTCGAACATACACCTTGTAATTTCCTTGTTCTTTGAACATTTTCCATTCTCCACAAGGTGAATTTTGCCCAAAAAGAGGAACAAAGGAGGCCATAATCAGCAAAATAAGTAGCCGTTTTTTCATGTGTTTGATATTGTTGAAACAAGATATTCTAACTATAGAACGTCTAAAAAATAAAAAAAGTGTCGGCTTTCATTTCTGTCAACCAACACTTTTTATATTTGAAAACTTAACTTTTAAATAAAAGTTGGCTGTCAAGAAATAAATTTCCTTTCCAAAATTTCAGCCATTTGAGACTGAACTGTCTGAGCAGCCTCACGGGCTTTTGCAGCAAAATCCATACCATTTGATGCATAAATAATGTCTCTGCTCGAATTAACAAGCAATCCGCACCGATTATTCATGCCATTGTCAGATACTCCTAACAAATCTCCTCCTTGGGCGCCAATTCCCGGAACGAGGAAAAAACTATCCGGTGCCAACGCCCGAATTTCTTTGAATTTTTCGGGATGCGTTGCCCCAATGACGAACATCAAGTTGTTAGGTGTTCCCCATTTTTGGGCGGTTTGAATCACCGTTTTATACAAATCATGGGGCATTTGAAAGTCCTGTGAGCCTTTATTGGAGGTCAAACCTAACAAAATCACCCATTTGTTTTTGAACTCTAAAAAAGGCGTCACACTGTCCTCGCCCATGTAAGGCGCCACCGTAACAGAATCAAAATTCATATTCTCGAAAAAGGCTTTGGCGTACATTTTAGAGGTATTACCAATATCCCCTCTTTTAGCATCGGCAATCGTAAAATGTTGACTACCAATTATTTGCAAATAATCCATCGTTTTTTCGAGGGCTTTTAAGCCTTTGATGCCCGCTGACTCATAAAAAGCAAGGTTGGGTTTATATGCCACACAGAGGTCGTGAGTCGCATCAATAATGGCTTTGTTGAACTCAAAAATAGGATCCTCTGCGCTATGCAAATGATGCGGAATTTTGCTCAAATCAGTATCAAGACCAATGCAGAGGTAGGATTTTTTACTCAGAATATTTTGGAAAAGTTCTTGGTGCGTCATCTTAATTTTCGGCGAAGATACTGAGGGGGAGGGTCAATATGAAATGTTGAATGATAAAAGATGAATTTTAAACATGCAATAGTTAAGATAAGCCATTAATTGCCACCACGCCCCTAATTTCAGGCATTTTAGACTTGATGGCTTGTTCAATGCCCGCTTTCATGGTCATTGCTGACATGGAGCAACTTTCGCACATACCGAGCCATTTGACTTGCACAACCATATCATCCGTCACGTCAACGACCTCGATATTGCCTCCGTCCACTTGCAGAAACGGGCGAATATCATTGAGCGCCATATTGACTTTTTCTAAGAGTAAGCTTTTGTCTTCCAGAACCATTTTGTAGTATTGAGAATAATGAATATTTTATTTATAATAAATCCAAACAAAGTTAAATGAAAAATCGATACCCCTCAGTATTTTCACCTAAAATATAAAAAAAATCACCAAAAAATCATATTGGATAACGCTAAATTTGCAGCGTGAAATTATACACATTTTTTGTTTTTACATACATTTTAAATAAAAATATCCTTGGCAAAACAACCGCTCGAACTGAATGCCGATTTTCAATACGCCTTAGATTTACTCGAAAAAACGGCCAAAAACCTTTTCATCACCGGTCGGGCAGGAACGGGTAAATCAACGTTGCTGCATCTTTTTCGGAATACGACCCGAAAAAAATGCGTTGTGTTGGCACCAACCGGCGTAGCAGCTTTGAATGCGGGCGGACAAACTATTCACTCATTTTTTGGTTTTCCGGCAAAGTTTATTCAGCCCGAGGATATCAAAAGGCGGCGCGATACCCGCCTGTACAAAAAAATGGAAGTTCTCATTATTGATGAAATTTCGATGGTCAGAGCGGATATGATTGACAATATTGACCGTTTTCTGAGGGTCAATCGGGAAATTAATTTGCCATTCGGAGGGGTTCAGATTGCTTTTTTTGGGGATTTGTTTCAGTTGCCCCCAGTCGTGTCAACCGCTGAAGAGCAGCATTTTTTTCAGACATATTATGAATCTCAATTTTTTTTCTCCGCCAAAGTATTCACCGAACAGCAAATAAATCGGAACAATTTAGACGAAGTGGGTTTTGAATTAGAGGGTCTCGAATTGGGCAAAATTTACCGACAAGAGAATCGCCATTTTATCAGGCTGCTCGATGCTGTCCGCACCAATCAAGTAGATTATGATGATTTAGACGATTTAAACGCCCGTTGTGAACCGAATTTCAATGAAAAAGACTATTTCATTACGCTGTCACCCCGCAATGCTGTTGTTGATGAAATCAACAGCCGGGAGTTGCGCAATTTAGATCAACAGGAATTTACGTTTATGGCAGAGGTCACCGGACTATTTGACCCTAAGCAGTTTCCTACTGAGGGGTTGCTAAAATTGAAGTTAGGGGCGCAAGTGATGTTTCTGAAAAATGATGTAAAAAGAGAATATGTGAATGGCACTATCGGCAAAATTATTGAGCTCAGCTATGATAAAATTGTGGTTCAAACCGAAGATAAAGATGGGTCATTCAAGAATATTCAAGTTGAAAAACAAGAGTGGGAAATTTTGAGATATAAAATGGGGGACGACCCCTCTAAAATTGATACGGAAGTTATCGGCTCTTTTAAACAATATCCGCTTAGGCTGGCTTGGGCGATGACCATTCATAAAAGTCAGGGTAAAACGTTTGATAAAGTCATTATTGACATGACCGGTGGAGCATTTGAACACGGGCAAACCTACGTGGCTCTGAGCCGGTGCCGCACCCTCGAAGGTATTGTGTTGAAACAACGGCTTCGCCCGCAAGATATTCGGGTAGATGAACGGATTGTTGAATTTTATGAACGGAATTTTTAAGCTTAAGCGATTGAGGGCATTTAAAAAGGTGTTGTCAATGTAAATATCAACAACACCTCATAAAGGTTTCAATATAAGAGAAAATTACAAACCTGCTTTTTTAAGATTTCTATCCACCGGATTATTGATAGGTGGAATAGTCCTCAAATAACTGAAAATTGCCTTTATTTCACCTGAATCCATGGCAGCTTTGGGCATCATAGGGTAACGAAGCGGTTGCCCGTTTTTTCCTTTGCCGTGTTTGACAGCGGCTATAAAATCTTCAACTGTCCAATCACCAATACCGGTTTTTTTATCGGGGGTAATATTTGCGGAGTTGATAATATTACCCTCTAAATCGGGCATGGGATTTCCGCCGCCACCATACCCCACATTTTTAGGCGGATCTAATTCGTTATTGCTTTTAAAATCCTTAGAATGGCAATTGGTACAACCATACACCGCGTCGGCAAGATATTTTCCATATGTCTTTTCATCCGATGAAGGCGGCGATACTGCCGGTGCCACATTGAATGGATAGGGTTTAAAAATAAAAGTGGCTAACATTTTTGTCAAAAAAGACGGCTGCGTCAAAGGCGGTTGCCGTTCTGAAGGTTGTACGAAGACGTGGTCGCTGCGGAGGAAAGCAATAACCGATTTGATATCTTCATCGGACATCAGGGGGAATTTGGGCATATAAGGCGGGGCGTAAGTGCCATCTTTGCGCACACCGGTTCGCAAGAAATACGCAATTTCGCCATCAGTCCATTTGCCAATGCCTTTGTCGGGATGTTTGGTGATGTTTTTCGAGTACACCACACCGAATTCTTTAGGCATATCGGCAATAAATTTTCCGGAAAGTTGATTTTCTTCTTTGCTCACATGGCAATCATAACAAGCTAAAGTGACTAATTTCAAGCCGTGTTCGACCCGTTGAGGTGTAGCATCTGCTTTAAAATCGGTTGGAATAATCGGTTTATAAGTTGGGATACCTTTGATTTGAACATAAGCGGCAATACCGAGAACAGCCACCAGAATAACGCCTAAAAGGCGTAGGGTTAAACTAAAAATACGTTTCATTTGGCAATTATTTAGTTAACAAATTAGGTTTTAAAAACTTACAAATTTAAATAAAAAAATATTGGCGCGCTTGAAAACTAAATATAAAAAACAGATTTTTGCCCTTACAATACTATGGTTCAGTCTATCAAATATTAACTTTCATCCAAACATCTTTTTATGGTGTGTATTCGTTCATATCTTGTTGTACATTTCGATAATTTTTCAAATGTCCCATTTTTAATGCATTCCTTATTTCACTTTTCTTATTACCCATAATTAGAATTCGTTCTGACAAATATGAAAATTTCACTTCAACTCTTTTTTACTTGTCTCATTTTGCCTCTATCGATACAAGCTCAATTGAGCGGAAAAATCACGAATGTAAATGGCGACCCACTTCCTTTTGCTAATGTGTATATTGAAGGAACTACCCGAGGGACGTCTGCCAATACTGAGGGGGGCTATTTTTTGGATTTAAAAAACGGCACCTATCGTCTTGTCTTTCAATACATTGGATATAAGAAAAAAATTGAAACTGTCAAAATAAACGGTGCAACGGTATTGGATGTTCAGCTCCAAAATTCCGAAATTGAGTTATCCGAGTTCGTTGTCAAATCCAATGCTGAAGACCCCGCCTACCCCATTATCCGCAAAGCGATGGAAATGCGCCCAGTGTTTCGCGACCAAGTACCGGCTTATGCCTGCGATGTGTATATAAAAGGAGTTCAAAAAATTATAGATGCCCCTAAAAAATTTATGGGTCGGGACATCGGCGATATGGGCGGCACACTCGACACTGTCTCGCGTTCCGGCATCGTTTATCTGTCAGAAACCATTTCTAAATTATTTGTTGACGGTGGTAAAAAAAAGGAAGAATTGATTTCATCAAAAGTGAGCGGCAACGATAATGGTTTTGGGTTCAATAGAGCCACTCTGTTTGATTTTAGTTTTTATGACAATCACATTGAAATTGCTCGTCAAATTCTGTCCCCTATCAGCGATAATGCGTTCACGTATTATAAATTTAGGCTTATTAGTACCATTAAAGACCAACAAGGTTACAATGTGTATAAAATAGAAGTCATCCCGAAAAGAAAAGAAGACCCAACTTGGGCTGGCTTTATCTATATCGTTGATAATCAATGGAATATATCAGCGACAGATTTGTACGTTACCGGTAAAAGCATACAACAACCTATACTGGATACCCTAACCTTAAAGCAATCTTTTGTGCAAGTAGATAAAGCTTGGCGGCTTTTTTCGCAGGAAGTTTTGTTTAAAATAGGGATTTTCGGCATTAAAATAAAAGGAGATTTCACGGGTGTTTACAGCAATTATAATCTGACCCCTCAGTATGAAAAGCGTTTTTTTAATAATGAAGTTTTCAAAGCTTCTAAAGGAAAAGACGATAATGACCTCAACAAATGGGATACCCTGCGCCCGATTCCCTTGACACTGGAGGAACGCAAAGATTATTTCAAAAAAGATTCGCTCCAAAAAATCCGGCAAACTAAGCCTTACCTCGATTCGGTGGCACGGCAACAAAATAAATTAAGGGTCATCAATCTCTTAATCGGTTACACGTACAGTGATTATTGGAATCGGCGGTCGTTCACGGTGGCTTCGCCGCTCTCTACCTTTTCATTCAATCCGGTGCAAGGCGGCAATATCGCATTGAATATGACATACAGTAAAAACTATGGCGAGCGTTTTCAACCGTATTCAAATTCCTTTTCCCTCACCCCCTCAGTATCCTACGGTTTTGCAGAGAAAAAATGGCGCGCTCATATAGCCTCCTCCTATCTATTCAATCGGTTCAATAATGCCCGATTGACAATTGAAGGCGGGCAAAATGTGGCGCAATTCAATGAGCAAAATCCCATTTCCATCTCTGTTGCTGAATTGTATGCGCTCTATGGTAAAAAGCATTTTTATAAAATATTCGATAAAACGTACGGTAAACTCTCTTTCAGTCAAGAAATTGTTAACGGAGTAACGGGAAAAGTGAGCGTAGAAACAGCTCATCGTACCCCCCTCAGTATCAACAGCCAATTCAGTTTTAAAAAGAAAGATGACACCTATCCCTCCAATGTTCCCTTTAATATCTATCAAGCCTATTTCTTGAGTTGGAACGGTCTGAAAAATGCGCATACAGTAACCTTAGACTTGGCGTGGACACCGGCTCAACGTTATCTTACCTATCCGCAATATAAGGATGTTGAAGGCTCCGACTACCCCACTTTCTCGGTGCGCTATAAAAAAGCCATCAAATTGACAGATAATTCAGTGGACTTTGACCAAATTCGCTTGAAGATAGAGAAAAAAAATATCAAAATGGGCATTGTCGGATACTCTGAAATCAACACAATTTACGGCAGATTTTTGAGCAAGAAAGCCGTCCACCTCATTGATTATCAACATTTTAACGGCAACGAAACCGATTTGTCTAATTCGCTGAATTACATGGATGGCTTTTTGAATTTGCCTTATTACCAATTTTCAACGACAAAACCCTACCTGATGGCACATTGGCAACACCATTTTGAAGGTTTTATTTTCGATAAAATACCGCTTATCCGAAAATTAGGGCTGAAAGAAGTCGTTAGAGCCGCCTATCTGACGATGCCTGATTTGAAAAACTACACTGAATTGGGGTTAGGGATTGACAATATCGGTTGGGGTCTTTTTAGGTTTATTCGGGTAGATATAAGTTGGAGAATGATGAACAACCGTTTTGGTGCCCAACCGCAATTCATGATTGGCTTCAAAATGTAGCGTAGCGCGGAACTTGTTCCGAATAAAAAAAGGGAACTTGTTCCCAAAAAAACAATGGGAACTTGTTCTCCCCAAAAAACAACCGAAACTTGTTCCAAAAAAAACATGGGTGAATAACAAATTGACCCGCTGTTGGGGCATCGCCCCTAAAGTTCGGTAGAAAATTGGAAATGTTATGCCTCTATCGCGGCATAGCCGCAGAAGAACTAAAATCTTTTGCGGCTATGCCGCGATACAAATTATACTTTTTCGGTGACTCTACCGAACTTTAGGGGCGATGTCCCAATCACTTGAGAATTTGTTATGCACTCAAAAATATATGATTTTGTAATTTTGAAATAATCACAATTGTGAATTAGGTAACGCTTAAAAACAGCCAAACTATTGTTTCTTCATTACAAAATTTGAAACTCTGAGGCCTTTTAACAACCCCGCTCGCGAGGGTTGTTAATCTCAATGTACCTTTTATATCCTTCTACTGACATCTACAATCACAATAAGCTGGCACAATAACGAGCACACTATGACTAAATCTTGTACCGCATCCGCCTACGGTGAGAGAATAAGTACCTGTGGTAGTCACTGTAATACACCTTGTGGTTTCTCCAGTATTCCACAAATAAGAAGAAAACCCTGGAGTTGCACAAAGTTCAGCTGATTTCCCTGGGTAGATAAGGCTGAGACCTTCGATAGAAAGTGACGCAACAGTAACAGTTACAGAATTTGACATTTGACAACCCGTTGCTGTAATGGTTTCTGTTAAGGTATAGGTAGTTGTAACAGAGGGCCCTGCAACAGGGTTAGCTATTGTTGTTGAACTGAGTCCTGTGGCGGGCGTCCATAAATACGTATGCCCTGCTATTGGAGCTGTACCAAGCGTGACGCTAAAGCCATTACAAATCGTAGTATTGCTTCCTGTTGTTGCAGTTGGTAGCGGATTCTCTGAAATTACTTTACTGCAAATACTCACACAACCGCTTGCATTTGTCACTACTACCGAATAAGCGCCGACTCCAACTGTAATACATTGCGTTGTAGCACCTGTATTCCATAAATACGTTAACGGATTTCCAGCGGAAGACGCAGTTGTGCAAAGTGGCGTTGTTTGTCCCGGACAGACGGATCCATTACCCGTAATTGTACAAATAGGCAGGGCGTTGACAGTCACTATAATATGATTTGAAACAACACTACCACAAGAGTTTGTATTGGTTACAAAATAATCCCCTGCTGCCGTAACCGTAATAGAAGGTGTTGTTGCGCCTGTACTCCAAGTCCCACCAACATTTCCAGAAAGCGTCACACTACCACCTGCACAAAACGATGTTGGTCCAGTAATGATTGAGGCAATAGGCGGTGGGTCAACGTTAACAGTTTGGCTGCAAATATTAGTACATCCTGCCGCAACAGTAACTGTCACCGTGTATGTCCCAAAGGCTGTTACCGTAACACAAAAACCGGTTTGACTTCCAGCATTGGGACTCCATAAATAGCTTAAAGCACCCGCCGGCACACAAAGTGTAGTTGAACCACCTTGACAAATACTACTGTTGCCTGTGATGGTACAAGTAGCGGGAGAACCTACTGAAACAGTAACCATATTGGTGTTTTGGCAACCGGTTGCTGTAATGGTTTCTGTCAATGTATAGGTCGTTGTTGCTGCTGGGCTTGCCACAGGGTTGGCTATTGTGGTTGAGCTTAGACCCGTTGCGGGTGTCCAGGAGTACGTGCTTCCAGCTACTGGTGCAGCCCCAATCTGTATGCTGTTGCCGCTACAAATAATTGCATTACTTCCAGCATTTGCCGCAGGCAGCGGGTTCACGGTAACAATAATATGATTTGAAGTAACTGTCCTACAACCACTTGTATTTGTTACAAAATAGTCGCCACTTGACGTTACCATTATTGTGGGCGTTGTTGCACCTGTATTCCAAGTGCCGCCAACATTTCCAGAAAGTGTGACACTCCCACCTGCACAAAAAGTCGTTGGTCCGCTTGCTGTAATAGTTGATGCTACTGGAGGAATGCCTAAAGTGACAATATTATTAGCTGTTGAAATTGCACCCATCGTTGTAAGACCTCTACCTAAAAGCGTGGCATTACCCAATAAGCTTATAGCACCGCTGGCAAGTATATTTCCTTGAAAAACAGTACCTGTTTCTAACGCCACTGCCCCATTTATCTGCCAATAAACATTACATAAGGAAGCGCCATTAATGAGCGTAATGCTTGAATTTACGGCTGTCGCAAAAGCCCCATTTATCTTGAAAATGAATAAAGCATTTGGGTCACCTTGCCCGTCTAAAGTTAAGTTACCCGTTAATGTGGAAGCACCACCCAAACAATAGACGTTAGGAGTAAGTAACTGTCCACCTCCTAAACCAACGCCTATAACGCCGCCGGGTCCGCAAGCCAGTGGGCTTATACTACCATATGCGAGTGCCACATCTGTTGCCGCTTGAGCTGAAATGACATCTGCCACATGACTTGTGCCAATGAGTGTTCCCGGAGGAAAAGCATTGAATGCTCCCGCATTCGTGCCGACATCCCCTGTTACGATGGTACTTGCTCCAGTATTATTAATAGCCCCGGCTGCAGTAAATAAGGCAAAGTTGGCAGCTGTTCCCAAGTTTGGTGCTTGTCCAAAACAGAAACTGGGTATTAAAAAAAGAATACCCATTGTTAAAGCGTTAAGTAGTTTATTTTTCATTTTAATAGAGTTAAATTATTAAATATAATTCACGAGAACATTCAAAATCGGACGATATTCCCAAATACTGCGGGGTTATATCCTTCATACTACATATCAGATATGTCAGTTCAAAATTGTTAAAACTAAAATTGTAAGTCTTTCATTCAATCGAGTATTATGCACATAGGATTATCAGATTACTTTACAAGCACTTGTAAGTAAGACATAGAAAACTCATATTCCAGATTAACTCTGGAAAATAGAGGTAGAAGATGAATGAAAGCCAAAAAAGAAAAGTCCTAAAAAAGTAGTCGGTGGATGGGTAAAGCGGTTAATTATATGCTCATGGACTTATTGCTCGTTTGATTCGTTTAGATGGATATTTTTACTTCATGTATAAAAATTTAATTATATTATAAACAAGAATTTTTCATCTATTTGAATAAATATGTCACTAAATTAGTTAGTTACAAAGGTGAGTATCCTTTTTAAAATAATTGTTACATAATTCTGTGAATAAGTTACATAATTCACACATTCAGAGAGCATGGTTTCTCACGCAGTTGTTTCAAGTCTTAGTATATTTCCAATACAACTGGGTTTGTAAAGAGGAGTGTTATGCGCACGATTTGAACCATGTAGTCGGGCAGAACGTGATGCTTCAAATCGTGCGCATAACCAATGGTATGACAGCCGACCTCTGCAATAGCAAAGTATTCAAATTATTAAAACGAATCTCAACTTTTATTTTAACCCTTGGTCGGTGTAGATATGTGGATATTGAATTGGGAAATGGAGGAAAAGCGGCTGAAAGCGTTTTATGCGGGTATTATTTGATATGGCTGCTGTGCACTTTTTATTCACGAATTTACAAGTTATACCAATCTATGTGTCGACAACACACAGTAATACTTAGATTAGTAAAATTTGTAAATTCGTAGATAAAAACAAGTGCGCAGCACCTATATATTTGTGGCTACCTAATCACCTCATCCTTTTCAGTGAAAACGACGCCGTATTCTTTAAGTTCTTCTAAAACAGGCTCATAGACTTCTTTGATGACCGGAATGTTGACACCGATAGAATTGATTTTGCCCAACATCACTTGTTTGACAAAAATACCAATCGGTAAACCCACGAGTTTAGACATGGCGGTATTGTTCGCATCGGTGCCTTTCATGACGAGGGTAGAAGTGAGGCGGCGATTTTGGCGTGCAATTTCGTACTCAAACTCATGTTGCATGATGACCATATCTTTCTCATCTTCCTTCAACCGCCACTTTTCAAGCAGCAAGTTTTCAAGGATAAGTGCCGGTGTCGCGCTTTTTATGCGGATTTTCTTTTTGCTGAATAGTCCGAGCCATTCAAGTTTTTTTATGACATCCGAGTCGGCGGATTCCCCTATCATGTTGGCAACTTTTTCTTTTACTGAACCACCCTCCAATGAATTCGAAACATAAGCATCCATCAATTCATGGTAGGTGATTTCTTCTGAGTCAAGAATGGGGAAGGAAGAATCCGTCAATCCGATTTTCACTAAGGCATCCCACGCTTGAGAAAAACCTTTGTAGCGGATAGTACCTCTGATGAGGTTATTGATGGGACCCAAATCATACAATTCGCGATACAACAAGGAGTCACGATTGACATAAGTTTCGTATTCGCCTTCAACGCCCGGTATAATAATTGGTTTCGCTAAAGAAAAAATGCGGTTATACGGTACATATTTCAGTTTGCTGTCTTCAAGATATTGAGCCGTGCCTTGTCCGGCGAGTACAACGTTGCGCGGATTCCACGAAAATTTATAATGCCACGGGTTATCATCACTTTCTGGAGCTACCAATCCACCTGTATAGGATTTAAACGATTTTAAACGACCGCCACGAGCTTTTATTTCATCTATTTTTTGCTTGCCGCTCATGTGGTCAATGCCCGGATCAAGACCCATTTCACCCATAAAAATCAAGGCACGAGAGCGGGCTTCGTCGCCAAGAGCATACAATTGCTTAGAAATATAGGATGCTGTAATCAAGTGTTTTTTTAACTTCAAACAGTCGTGAGCGAGTTCTAAATGTAAATGTGCCGGTAAAAGAGATACGACAACATCAGCGCGCGCAATCAACTCTCGACGGTCATTCACTTTTGTTGCATCGAGCCATGTACTGCGACCATTCGGATGACCAGCCACTTTACGGGCAGCCAATTCATGGTCAGCGTCAGCAACAGTAACAAACCAATTATACGTTTTAGCTTGTTCGAGAACATAATTGATGAGGGCAGAAGATGAGCGTCCGGCTCCGATAATTAAAACATTGTTCATAACAGTAGTTTTAGTAATTGGCTTTTTGATTTGTGACTTATACTGAGGGGGAATAAAATAACAATTAGCCGCCGCAAAGGTACTAATTTAGATGTTTTAATCTATTTAAAAAAGGGCTCTTTTTTATTTTTTGATATTCCATGTAATTTTAGCTTATTTTAGAAAAAAATATACAAACATTTCTAACATTTTCTGCGATAATTTATTTCTCAAATCATTGTACATTTGCGCACATTGAGTAGCCCGGAAATTTATTTCCGCTTAAAAAAAATATGCATTACGTTTAGAACCTATAAGTAAAGTGAATCAACCAAACAAGGCAAAGCCAAATAACATATTAACCACTGATATTCAATATTTATGTATTGGACATTGTTGTCACGACAAGTTAGGCGATAAAAATATTTTAGGAGGTTGTGCATCTTACGCGAGTTTAGTGGCGCATCAATTGGGCTTGAAAGTGGGTATTTTGACCAGCGTTGGGGGTGATTTTGAGTTTTTTGATGTGTTTAAAGAGCAAGGAATAAGTGTGGTTAATAAAATGGCTGACAAAACAACTGTTTTTGAGAATATATACGCCAATCACCACCGGACACAATATATCCATGCCGTAGCTGAAAAACTGTATGCCAATGATATACCACAAGAATGGCTTCAAGTACCCATCGTGCATATTGGTTTGATTGCGGATGAAGCGGATAAATCTGTTTTGAAAGCCTTTCCAAATGCTATAGTCGGCGTCACTATTCAAGGATGGCTGCGGCAATGGGATGAAAAGGGTAGAGTTTTGCCTAAAGCCATGGATTGGTCTCTCCTTGCGGATGCGGATGTGGTCATAATGAGTGATGCCGATATTGAGGGTTTTGAAGAATCGCTACCGGTCATGGCGTCGTACGCAAAAGTTTTGGTGATGACACGAGGAGCAGATGGTGCGGATGTATTTTTCAACGATCAAAAATTTCATTATCCGGCATTCCCTGTCAAAGAAGTGGATTCCACCGGTGCGGGCGATGTTTTTACGGCTGCTTTTCTCGCTAAATATGCCCAAACCAAGGATATTGCAGTGTCAACCGGTTTTGCCCATTCGGCAGCCTCTTTCATCGTCGAAGGCGTGGGTATCAAAAATTTGCCAACTATCGAGCAAATCAACGACCGGTTTGAAAAATATCAATTAATGATGAACGATGAATGATTAATGATGAATTATGAATAGGGTAATTCCAGCAATTACGCATAAGGTAAAAAAAGATAAAAACCATACCTTTGTCAGATGAGACAAAGCCAATATACCGCCCATCGCCAACAAATAAACATGGACAGCGAACTTGCTGAACTCAGAGAGTTGTTTGCGACAATTGAAGATAAACGAGCGAAAAATGCC
>JANPGW010000412.1:0-9095 GCA_031424115.1 Saprospiraceae bacterium
GACGTGCTCGGTTTGGTATTTCCAATTTTTGATGGATTCGAGGTCTTTCCAATACGAAACAGTGATGCCTACGCCGTCTCTTGCGCTTTCATGCCCTAAATAACCGGGCATCGTTTCGGCTAATTCAACCATTCGATTGGCAGTTTTACCATAATCTTCGTCCATTTCAGTGCGCAATGAAGTGAAAATGACGGCGTAATAAGGAGGTCGTGGTGTTTGTGCAATCATAATCGTAGAGCGGAACTCCAGTTCCGTATTAAATTAAATATTTAAAAAATATCAATCTCCATTTATTCTATCTTCCCAAAATTTTACTCTTTGCTCCAATCTAATTTTATTTTTAGCATAAAACGCTCTCTCTCTATCGGTTAAAACAAAAACTTCTATCATTTCAGAACGATTCAAAGCGTTTAGTGCTTTATTAAAATGCACTTTTGACACTTCTTCTAAACCTTTGCACAGTATAAATTTACCACTTTCGGCATCAGGTAGATAAACTTCTTTATTCATGAAATAAAAATTCCGAATTTCTTGAGCAGTCAAACTCGATTCAATACCCGATGAAAAAATGTACTTCCTATCAAATAGATTAGTCCATTCTCTGTCGTCCAATATATCCAAAATATCTTCTGAATAAGAATATTTATACGCCCATTCTCGACGAGGATAACGAGGAAAACCAGAGATTACGCAGAACCATTTTTCATAATAAACCGACCAATGTTTATTTTCAACTGAGATAAGTGTATCTAAAAAGGCTTCATACTGAGGGGGTATCGTATTCCCTTTTTTCACTTGTTCAGTCATTTTAGGCAAATCAAAATGTATCTCAGCCGCCTTACCTAAATACCAATAAATAACCCAAAAGCTTATAAAAGAAATAGACAGAGTCCAATCAGTATTTTTAAAATGATTTTTTTCATCGTGCTGCGAGGTTTATTTTGGTATCAAAACAGTATTATTTTAAGTCTTCGGCTTTCTAATATTTTCAAAACTCTTAAATAATCTATCTAAACCAAATCCAATTTCATCATTATATCAGTCTGTTCATCATCACCTAATACAAAAATGTGCTTATCAAACTCCACAAAACCATTCTTCTTGTAAAAAGAAATAGCTCTTGGGTTTTCCTCCCAAACGCCTAACCACACATAATTAGCATTAGTTTGTTTCGCAACTTGTATAGCTTTATCGTAGAGGATTTGCCCTACTTTTTGACCATGAAATTCTTTTAAAACGTAAATTCGTTCAATTTCGAGAGATTTATTGTCTTTTAATTCAGTCTGAGATGCTCCAAAATTTAATTTTAAATAACCGATTATAGTATTATCAAGTACAAGTATGGCAAAATAAAACTCAGAATTAGGGTCAGTTAGTTCTGAAGTCAATTTTTCCAATGAAAAGCCTTCCTCTAAGTATTTTGTCATATTTTCTTCGGAGTTACCCGCAGAAAATGTTTCAAAAAAGGTCTGTTTACCGATTTGTTGCAATTGGTTAATTGCGGCAATCGTTACTTTTTCTATTTTTATATTTTCCACTATCATAATTGGTGTGATTAATAGACGAAACTGGCGTTTTACTTTAAATTTAAAGTAAAATGGTGCGACGAAATTTTATACCCTTTATTCAAATACAACCGATGAGCATCTGAACGATGGTGTCCCGAATCCAAAGTAACGGTTTTTAAACCATTTTTACGAGCTTCTTCGTGCACAAAATCTAATAAAGCACTACCCAAACCATGCTGCCGATATTCTGGCAAAGTTGTTAAATCATCTATATAAATGTGTTTACCACAGAATAAAAAATGCAAATAGCGATAGCCTATTGCCGCCGCCGCTTTGCCATCTTTTTCAATAAAAGCCAAATGGTAACCCGTCGTTTGCAACTCTTGAATGAGTGAAACAAAGGATTCTTGTTCAAGATGGGGTCGTAAAGCGTAGATGGCTTCCCAACATTTAGCAATGTCTTCCGGCGTTTGAGCGAGTTGTACAGTCATTTTTATTTTTGATTTGAAATGATATGACAAATGTATAGTTTTGTAGGACTATTTAAAACATCCATTTTTAAAATAATCAATAGTCCGGTTATGTTGCCTTATTCAACTTTTATAACGATTGACAAAAAAGAAAAAATGCCTATTTTCTTACAAATTGCCAATAAAACAATCGAAAATATCAAAAAAGGCATTATCCCAAAAGGCACAAAGCTGCTTGGCTCCCGAGCAATGGCGCTGAGTCTGGGTGTTCATCGTAAAACGATATTAGCTGCTTATGATGAACTCATGGCGCAAGGCTGGATTGAGACCCAAGCCTCAAAAGGCACTTTTGTGAGTCAGAATATACCCGAAATAAAGCCAGTTTCATGGCATAATAATGCTTTATCTGAGACACCCAAAACGAAAACCGGTTTTGAGTTTCCGAAAAATGCGGTGTTAAACAAGCCTATACTGAGGGGGTCTTCGATGTTGGGTTTTGACGATGGTTTTCCGGACGTGCGCCTTGCTCCGACGGATGCTTTGGCAAGGGCTTATCGGTCGGTTTTGAAAAAAGGGTATCAAAAACACACCTTATTTTATGGGGACACAAAAGGCGAATTTTCCTTGCGAGAAGCCACCCGCGATTATTTGAATGAAAGCCGAGGGTTACACATTGCGACAGATAATGTGATGATTACGCGGGGGAGTATGATGGCGATTTATTTGGCCACCCAAACGATTTTGAATGTCGGTGATAGAGTCGTGGTGGGGAAAATCGGTTACAGTTCCGGCAATTTGGTGTTTAAAAATCGAGGTGTTGAGCTTTTGTACGTGGATATTGATGAAAATGGTTTAAATGTTGAACAAATAGCCCAATTATGCCTTGAAAAACCGATAAAAATGGTCTATGTCACGCCCCATCACCATTATCCCACAACGGTGACGATGAGTGCTGAACGGCGTATGCACTTGCTGCAACTCGCCCAAAAACAGCAATTTTGTATTTTAGAAGACGATTATGACTACGATTTTCATTATTCAAGTTCTCCGATTTTGCCTTTAGCAAGCGTGGATACTGAGGGGGTGGTAGTGTACATCGGTTCGTTGTGCAAGACGATTTCACCGGCAATTCGCATCGGTTATGTGGTTGCCCCATCCGATTTGATTGATGAGATGGGTTATTTAAGGCGCATTATTGACCGACAAGGGGATAATATCCTCGAATCCGCAATGGCAGAACTTTTTAAAGAGGGGGAAATAAAACGGCATTTGAAAAAATCGCAGCGCACCTACCACAAACGCCGTGATGTTTTTTGCGACATGCTGCAATCGGCGTTGGGTCATGTCATTGACTTCAAAAAACCCAATGGCGGCATGGCAGTTTGGGCAAAATTCGACCCCTCAGTGTCGCTGCCTTTTTTAAGTGAAAAAGCCTTGTTAAAGGGGTTGAAAATTAATAATGGGTCAACCTACAATCCCGATGGCGTTTTATTGAATGCCACCCGTTTAGGTTTTGCTTCTATCAATGAAAGTGAAATAGAACAGGGTATTGGTATTTTGAAAAACTTGATTTGAGTTTTTTATAAAATAGAGGTTGAAATATAGCGGGTTTTTACCGACTAAATCCCTATTTTTATGCTATGAAACAAAATATCATCATCAAAGACCGTGAAATCTCTTTTATTTTAGAAAACGGTGAAGAATATTTTAACCTGACCGAAATCGGTAGTTTAGACGAAGAGTCGCGCGATGACTTGGTGCGGTCATGGATGCGCAACCGCATGACGTTGGAGTCGCTGATAGTGTGGGAACAAATCAATAATCCCGATTTTAAAGGTGACGCCCTCGACACCTTTAGAAAAGAAGCTGGCATGAACGCGTTTAATATGACGCCCAAAAAATGGATAGAGGCGACCAATGCCAAAGGTATAAAATCTAAAGCGGGTCGGTACGGCGGCGGTACGTTTGCGCATCGGCATTTGGCGTTGCATTTTGCGGCTTGGCTCAATCCGGAGTTCAATATGCGGATGATTATTGAGTTAGACCGACTCAAACAAGAAGAAGTTCAACGCATCAAGGAAGGTGAACGTTGGGATTTGCGGCGCGAATTTTCAAAAATCAATTACCATATTCATACCAAAGCCATTGAAACGCACATCATACCAAGGCATAATCTGCCCGCCAAAAATCAAGGTATTATCTACGCATCGGAAGCAGATTTGCTGAATAAAGTCGTTTTCGACATCACAGCCGCAGAATGGAAAGCCCAAAATCCGGATAAAAAAGGCAACCTCAGAGACCACGCTTCTGATATTCAATTGACCGTTTTGGCCAATCTCGAAAGTTACAATGCTGATCTTATTCGCCAAAGATTGAGTCAAGAAGAACGCCTTGAGCAATTAGAAAAAATCAGTGCTGAACAGTTAGAAGTATTGTATCAAAAACAACAAAACGAGTTGTTCCGGCGGTTGAAGTCGAAAAAGATATGATTTTAAAGGTGTCCTCACCGACACCTTTAAAAAATTGGTCTTTGTGATGTTTAACTACCGCCGCATCCCCCACAGCCACCACATCCTCCGCCACAACCACCACCTCCGTCTCCGCCGCTGCAGCTTGATCCTCCGTCAAATCCGTATCCGAAGCCATCAGACGATAGTTTGGGCGGTGAAAAGGCGTTATTGATTGACATCCATTCTGACATAGCCAATACTACTGCGCCATTGAGGGCACATTGCCAGACAGGGCTAGTTTCTGTATAATGGTATCTTTCTAAAAAAGCCTCTTTCCAGACACTTAAATAATTGCGCTGATGGGTCACAATCAGTGCAATACCCAATACAACCGCCGTCAAAATCAAGAAACCAATCGGTTTTTCATACACTAACCCTTCTATCATTCGGATGAATCCCAGTGTAAAAGTGGTGATGACGAGCGTAAAACCGGCGTAGTGTTTTTTGGGCGTTAATACATCTTGGTGGCGCAATTCATTGTCAATATAGCGACAAAACATCTGTACTGAATCTTTGACAAAATCCACGCTGATTTCCTGTTTTTCTACCGTTTGTAATGTCCGATATAAAGGATTGTGTCGCAAAGATTCATCTTGTTTAAGGGTAAAATCCATCATTTTACGCTCTTCATTCATCACACACGTGTCAGTCACTTCATAAAGAGCCGTGAAAGCAACTCGGTCGGTACCTCCCATTAACCAAGCGCCATAATAAGGGGATAAATTTTTGGGAAAGGTCAAAAGCTGCTCATGGGCTTGCATTTTGAAAAAATCATTTTCCCAAAGTTTTAACCCTAAAGCGATGATAGATAAAGCGACGTACAGTTGGATGAAAATACTGCCTTTCATCAAAGGCGGATGTAAAGCGGCGACACTCATTACCGCTGCCAACCCAAAAGCCGCCCATTTGAAAACGTGATAACTCATTTTCGGTTGGGGTTCATTGATTTCTTCCCCGATTATGTCTTTGGGGGAGGAATGAATGATCAGCGGGGAATCTTTGGGCAAATAATCATTGGGGTCGAAATTTTTTGGTAAATCCCAAATATCGGTGGGTGGTAACTGGCCGAAAGCAGCGACGTAGCCTTCGATTGTGGTTCGATACCAATCTTGATGTTTTTGATTTTCGGCAGTTCCCCCTTTCGACGGGTAATGATGCAATTGGAATCCTAAAATGTTGGGACAAAGGTCATTCCAATAGCTTTGCGTATAGGTCAAGTGCAAATGCCAGACCTCATCCACGATTTTTGCGGGCGAGGCACCATCGGGTAGAGTAGCACAGAGAAACAAAAACTTTTTGTATTCCGCAATGGCGCGTAGGGTAAAGTCGGTTGACCATTTGTTTTCATGAGCCAATTTTTTTGAAAAGGGGAATTCTGATTGCGGGTCATCTAAGCGAAATGCAGCGATTTGGTGCCATAGGTCGAGCTGTTGTGGCGTTTTCATGCGTTGTGAAATTGTGTGTGTTAAAAAATTGTGTTTTCTATTCATACCTCAAAAATCAGCTTTTTACCTATTCAAAAAATCGCTGTTGGATATACGAATACCACAATTTTTAACATTTAGGATAAAACCTACCCCCCCTCAGTATAGACCTCATATATCCGAAAAAAAGGCAGGTTTATCCGATGTTTCAGAATTCCCAATAAGAATGCCGTATTTTGTGGATCAAATACAATAGAAATGGAAACGAAACATACGAGGGTCAAGATTTTTGGGCAGGTGGTTTTTAATGAGGATGATTTCAAATACCACCTTGGTTTTTGGGTCATTTTATACGCATTGCACTTTATCAATTTTGCTTATACCGATACAAATCCACTTTATTGGGATGCTTTTATCACCGCCAACCTCACGATTATAACGACTTCCATAGTGTCCTATATTCACACCTATTTTTTGCTGCCTCGGACATTAGGTAATCCTCGATTGACATTTGCGCAAGCATTAGGCTTGTATCTTCCAATGACATTGGGGTTGATTCTGATTGGTTCCGAAATGTTTGAATTATTGAGCCAAAACAGTTGGTTAGGGGCTATTGAAACCATCAAAACCGGTAAAAACATGAATTGGGTGCGCAATTTGCCCGAAACTGTATTTAATATGTACTTGTTGACCGGCTTGGTTTATACCCGTCTTTGGTTTCACAACAGTGAGGAATTGCGGTTGCGCAATGAACTTTTGGGGAAGGAAAACCAATTGCTTTCTACGAACAAGGAACTGTTAGAAAAAGAAAACCAATTAAATCTGTACAAACTCCAAACGCTCAATTGGCAAATTAAACCGCATTTTTTATTCAACGGACTCAACAATATTTACATCAAAACGCTCCGCAATCCCAGCACGGTTTCAGAGGCTGTTTTGCAATTCAGCGACACGATGCGCTATATAGTTTACGATTGTCTCTCCGAAAGAGTACCCCTCAGTAGTGAGGTGGATTTTATCCAAAATTATATTGATATGAGCCTCCAAGGGCTTCCGGCAGATAGTTATAAAAAAGAGATTGAAATAGGCGGTTTTCCCGAAAATACGCTGATAATGCCTTTGATTTTGATTACTTTTGTTGAAAATGCTATCAAACACGGGATTCAAAAAACGGACGATAATAAATGGATGTCGCTGAAAATGACCGTCGAAAACGGCGTTTTGCATTTCACCCTGCGCAACAGCCAAGCCACCGAACCCATGGGGCGCGATATTCAATCCAGTGGAAAAGGCATTGCTAACACGCGCGAAAGATTAAAAATTGCTTATCCCAACCATCATCAATTGTTGCTCAACAGTGAAGGTGATGTATTTGAAGTGATACTAAAAATTGACTTAAAAGAATAGACCGATGAAACCACTCAGATGCTTGATAATTGAAGATGAACTACCGGCGTTAGAATTACTGAAAATGTATATCGAACGGATGCCTGATGACTTGGTCGTCACGCAGACCTGCCATACGGCTAACGATGCGCATCGTATTCTGAAAAATGAAGCGATAGATTTGATTTTTCTGGATATGGAATTGTCGGGACGCATGAACGGCATTGATTTTTTGCAATTTACGGAAGAAGACGACCTGCGTCCTCCGGTGATTGTCACTACGGGAAAAAAAGAATATTTACCCGAGAGTTTTGAGTTCAATGTGAAAGCCTACTTGTTTAAGCCTTTTTCGTTCGAAACATTTCAGAAAAAAGTCAGAGAGGTTTTAGGCATTTTACAAATCAAGCCTCCTTTGGGCGAAAAAAATCAGGAGTTGCCAGATTTTATCTTCATAAAAATATCTGAAAAAGGACATTCCGTCACTAAAAAATTGGAATTATCAAAACTCAAATATGTAGAAGCCAAAGACAAACAATCGCATTACCACCTTGAAGATGGCAGCAGGTGGTCGGTTTGGGATTCATTGGAGACTATTTCTAAGGAAATTTTACCCTTTGGTACTTGTTGTCGAGCCCATGATAAATGGGTTGTGGCTGCCAAAAAGTTTATTCACGAAGCCCGTTGGACAGATGACTATCTGTTGATGACCGATAACCTTAAAATGCCTATCGGACAGACGTATAAAGCGGGATTGAAAAAATTTATTATAACTTGCTTGATACTACTTATCTTGTTCTGAAAATCATTTTTTCATTTATTAAACGTCTTTCTATGAGCAAATTATGGATAACACTCGTTTTTTTATCATTTATCACTTTGGGCGAAAAAAAACAGCATGAGATAGGACAAATCAAAACACCTTATGGCGAAATCCTCATTTGGCTGTATGACCAAACCCCGAAACATAAAGCCAGTTTTATTCAGTTGGCGAAAGACGGGTATTGGGATTCGTTGAGTTTTAATCGGGTCATTCCGAATTTTGTGGCGCAAGGCGGTTGTCCCGATACTGAAGAAGGATTTAATGACCCAAAATACCTCTTAGAACCCGAATTGAACCCCAAATTAATGCATGACTACGGGGCTGTTGGTGCCGGAAGAGACGGCAACCCGCAAAAAATATCGGCTCGTTGCCAATTTTATATAGTTCAGAACAAAAAAGGCGTACACCGATTAGATGGCGATTACACCGTTTTCGGAAAGGTTATCAAGGGTATGGATATCATTGACTCCATCGTCAATGTGCCAAGAGATAAAAAAGATGAGCCCAACAAAAAGGTGACGTTAGATGTGAATATCATCAAAGTGAGCGATAAACAATTGAAAAAATGGGGTTTTGTGATACCTACATTTTGACAATAAGGAGTTTAACCAGCTTGATATCCCCTATCAAGCGTTTTTTGTCGAAAACCAATAGATTACCGAACATGTTTCCTAAATTTGTAAAAACAACTAAACTACCATCAATATTCTATTTTTTAATTGATTTTAACTATATCAAACATTTACTATGTGGCGTTATTCAGGATTTTTACTTTTCATATTGAGCTTGGCAATGTGTCAGTCGCCCAGTTCCAACGTGTCATCCAAAACGATAAAAGGCGGAACAGCCTCATTCGGCAATGCCGTTGCCACGTTCAAAACCTATTGTACAGGGTGCCACGGCGACAAAGCAGAAGTTTTTGTTGACCGCGAGTGGAAACACGGCAAATCAAAAGCGGAGATTGTTAAAAGTATCAC
>JANPGW010000413.1:0-16147 GCA_031424115.1 Saprospiraceae bacterium
TTTGAATTTGCCATAAGCTTTGAAGAATTTACCGAAACGAACCATGTCGTTACGTCTCCAACCTTCAGCAAATACTTCACGACCGCGTTCAGCCAATAAATTATCAGCAGAAAGAGAAGTGAAAAGCGGTGCACCCGCACGAGTACGGATTTCGTTCACCAAAAGAAGCGCTGTTGCATCAGCAGGATTTTGTCTCCAAAGAGCTTCAGCTTTCATCAATTTGATATCACCCAAACGGAAAATAGGGAAGTCATTTGAAATATCCGGAGAAGAACCATTTTTTGGACGATATTTACCAATACGAGCACCACCTTGACGCAATGCACCAGGGAAAAGTTCGTTCAATTCCGGAGTGAAGTTAACTTCTTTACCATCAGGGTCATTAGCTTCAGCACCATTATCTACAAGAGGTGTTTTGCCATCAGAAGCGAATTGCTTACCATATAGTAAACTTGCGTCTTTACGCTTATCCGCTGCATCGAAAGAGTTGTAGAACTCCGCTGATGTACAGTAACCGTTCCAAGGTTGAGCTTGAAGGTCAAAAGTCTTTTGCGTTTCGTAGTGACCTGTCATTTGCACGATTTGGAAACCACCCAATTTGCCAGGCTCGTAAGGTACAACAAAGACATTTTCTTTTGATGCTTCATTACCAAACCAGAAATTGGTTTTGAAATCAGGCTCAATGGAAAACTTACCTGAATTGATAACCGCATCGCAAGCAGTAACGCATTTTGCCCACTCAGGAGCACCTTTGTAAACACCTGCATTCAAGTACAATTTAGCTAAAATAGCTTGAGCAGCAAACTTATTTATACGACCATAAGTAGAAGCATCAGCTTTGTCACTCAAAGTACCGACTACTGCATTCAATTCAGATTCGATGAATGTATAAACATCGCCCCGTTTTTTAGCAGTAGCTTCTGCAATATCACCGGGCCATTTTGTGAAAATAGGCACACCACCCCACATATCCATCAAATAGAAATAGTAGAAAGCGCGCAGCGCACGCAATTCAGCGACAAGTGGTCCAGCCAATTGTGGTTGAGCTTTTGGAATCTGAACGATCAAACGGTTACAGATGGAAACACCTCTATAAAGGCTATTCCAAGAGTTATTGAATGAATCTTCATTTTTAGTAAAGCCGTGTTGGTGCATACGAAGCCACTGACCACCGTCATACCAGTCACCACCTCGTTGTGGGATAATCATCTCATCCGTAGAAACTTCGTTATCAGAGAAAGTTCCGTTATGATTTCCAAAGTTACCCGCTAAATTGTCGTAAGCGGATTGTACAGCCGTCTGGATATCCGCAGCTGTGAGTTTAGCAAAGATAGCATCCGCCTCAGCAGAAGGTACTTCTGAGTACAATTGCTCGTCAAGATTCGTACAAGAGTTGTTGACAGTCGCCAAAAGCATTGCCGCTAACAAGTACTTACTTAATGATTTAATTCCTTTCATTTTTATTATATTTTTTACTTGTATTAAAATGTGTTTAAAAATACAGAGGGCTTTGAATCTTCAAAATATAAAACGCTTAATAAATCAATGAAACAATTTTTTGCGTATTTTGATTTAAAAAAATACAACTTTTTCCCTTCGCATTTTCATCTAAAAATGTTAAAATTAGAAACCTAAGTTTACACCAACGCTCAATGAACGGACAGTATAATAGTTAGAACGACGATCAATACCCGGAGCGAGTGGGTCACCATTTAAGTTTGGACGACCACCGTTATCAGAAGCTCCTCCATCAGAATAACGTACCTCAGGGTCAACACCCGTGTAACCCGTGATAGTGAAAAGGTTATTACCTGAAATGTAAGCACGCACTTTAGAGAACGCACTGTTAGCCGGCAAACTAAAATTATAACCTAAAGTGAAGTTATCCAACTTAATGAAATCACCTTTCTCAATGTAAAGACTTGTCCACTTAGCTTCTTTCACATCAGCTCTCCAGTATTTAGTTTTTACGCGGTTGTAGTTCTTGATTGAACCCGGCTCAGCGTTTTCGTAGAAAATACGATTTTCGTTGATGATATAGTGACCGAAAGCACCTCTTAAGAAGAAGCTGAAGTCAAGATTACCCATGCTGAATGAGTTAGTCAAACCTAAAGTTGCTTTAGGTAAGCCCGTACCAAATACTTTTCTATCATCATCACTTGCAGCAGCAGTTCCGATAATTTTACCGTCTTTAGCACTCTTCACTTGTACTTCGCCTTTGCTGTTAACACCCGCAAATTCCAATGTCCAAATTTGACCCACCGGTTTGCCTTCTTGTACCAATATCATGTAGTCATCATTCAAACCCGGAGCACCTACGCGAGCCGTTTTCAAACGACCACTTTCAGCAAGACGCAATGCATCAGTTGAGATAGTTTTAATAACAGATTCGTTAGTACCAACGTTAAAATCAGCTTTCCAGTTCAAACCACTCTTATCTTGAGCTTTCAAAATTTGATAACCTAAAGCTAATTCAAAACCTTTAGAAGATAAAGTACCTGCATTCGCCCACAAACCGTTCACGTCAAATAGACCGGCTGCCGTGTTACCAAAGAAATAAATCATATCAGAGATATTACGGTTGTAATATTCAACAGTACCATTCAAACGAGAGTTAAGCGTAGTGAAATCAACCGCAGCTGATAATTCAGCTTTTTGCTCCCATTTCAAATTAGGATTACCGTTTCTAACTGCATTTACAGAACCGTTATTACCGATGCTATAAGTTGTTTGTGAAAGGTACTCACTTGGAGGCAAAGCACCCGTTACACCATAACCCACACGCAATTTCAATTGCTCAAATGAAGTAAGACCCAAAGCTTTGTTTAAAGCCACACCTGCACTTACCGCAGGGAAAAGCCCCCATTTGTTATCAGGTCCGAACATTGTAGAACCTTCACGACGGAGTGTTAAACTACCGAAATAAGTATCATCGTAGTTTAATACAGCACGACCAAAGAAAGCCACAACTTTACGGTTAGCTTTATCACTTGATACTTGTAGGTTTGGATTCACATCACCAGAAGATAAGATTCTTCTTCCTGATTCTAAGTTATTAACACCTAAAACGTCTGTATTACCAAAACCGGCGTTTTGAGCGTAGAACTCATCCCGTGTTCTTTCATTGTAGTCATAACCTACCACTGCATTAAAGCCTAATTTATTGAAGTCTTTAGTATAACGCAATGTAGTATTGAAATAGTTTTCGTCAATATCTTGAGTGAAACGACTTGCTAAACCATTAGCATTAGTACCACGGAAATAACCTAAACGGCTATAAGACTCCCCTTGAAGGAAAGCTTGACGCTTGATAGAGTACAAACCACCCAATTTCAAACCTTTAGCAAGTTCCAAATCTGCTTTACCGCTTAAGAAAAGGTTTTTAGTTTTTCCTCTGTTATCACTTTGTTTTTGAAGTGCAACCGGATTAAAGTCATCAAACTGGCTAATTTGGAAATAACCACCGTAAGGCACACCCGCTGCTGTGTTGTCTAAAATAGGAGCTGTAGGGTTGTGGGTTGTAGCATAACGGAAAGATTCGTTAAAACCATAACGAGCATCTCTGTTGGTAGCAGAACCATCAATTGAGAAAGTCAACTTTTCGTTCAATGCTTTTTGAGAAAGGCTGAAACGACCATTCAATTGTGTGAAACCGTCATTTTGCAATACACCTTGAGCATCACGATAGTTAAAAGAAATACGGTAAGTTGTCTTGTTTACACCACCTGATAAAGATAGGTTGTGAATTTGAGACAATGCATTGCGAGAAATCTCCTTGTACCAATCAGTATTACCTTTTTGATCCGTACCACCCAATGCTTTGTAGTCACTGGCAGAAAGGATTGACGGTGTATTAGAGATAGCGTCAGAAGAAAGCTGGGCGCTATATTCTGTGCTCACTTTGCCGGCTGCACCTTTTTTGGTTGTAATTAGGATTACACCACTTGATGCTTGAGCACCATAGATAGCAGCTGCAGAACCGTCTTTCAAAACGTCAAAAGACTCGATGTCATTCGGATCTACTAATTTCAAATCTACACCCGGAACACCATCCACAACAACCAAAGGTTGTACGTTAGCACCAATTGTAGAAACACCACGAAGACGGATTTCATATCCACCGTTCGGGTTACCAGAAGGACGAGAGATACTCAAACCTGCTACTTTGCCTTGAAGCAACTGAACAGGATCTTGAATATTACCCTTGTTGAAGTCCTCTTTTTTCACTGAAGTAATTGAACTTGTTACTTCTTTGGATTTCAAAGAACCGTAACCGACAACTACAACCGCTTCCAAAATAGAACCGCCTTTCAAATCCACATCTATTACATTACCAGTGATCGGCACAGTCAAATTGGCATAACCGGTAAATGAAACAGTAAGTGTAGTTGCCTCACTCGGAACTTGGAGTTCGTACTTGCCATCAATGTCTGTCAAAGTACCTTTAGTAGTACCTGTGACAACTACGCTAGCACCTACGAGAGGCTCATTGTTTTCGCTATCCTTAACCATACCAGTGATGGTACGTTGAGAGAACGCGAAACTGCTCAATGCTGTGAACAAAGCCATCAGCATAAGGCTCTTTAAGTTGACCTTAATTTTCATACATTCTTGTTGTTTAGTTAATAAAAGAATTGTTACAAACTATTATGTTATTCAAATAATATCCGAAAAAATGAAATTTGTAAATTAATTTGGATTTAAGGTTTAAAATTTGGCGGAGCAAATATATAATAGACGAGCGGTAATTTTATACTTTCAGTGATACAATTTACAATATTTTTTTTAATTTTTATACAATATCAAATATCTTAAAATCAAAAAAAAACATGCATAAGTAATTCATTATCAATTGTTTAGCAGTATTAAAATCATCATATTCACCAGTGAGAATTATTAATGTTTTTTTTATTTTCTTCCTTTGTTTTGCGTAGGAAGTTATCTAAAAAAATAATAAATGTGTGTTTATTACACTAAGTTCGCTGTAAAGTTATAAATATGTTTGTAATTTCAAAAAACACTTGCCGATTTTTTTTTTTTTAGTCTGTTAAACAGAATTATATTTTATTTCAATTTTTAAAAAAAACCGAAAATTATTTAAAAAAAGCTAATTTTACATACTGCCATGCTTCTTTTTATGACGTTATTACTTTATAGGATTATTTTTCACTTTTATAATGTCTTATATGCTCAGAAAAAGCTTTATATCTTTCCTTTTTAGTTTAGCCTATCTTTGTCTTACCGCTCAGATTCCGGGTTTCTATATGAATAAAGGCGCCAAAACAATTGAAATCCCTTTCGAAAGACAAGATAATTTCATCATAGTCAAAGTATTGTTTCAGGGCTTATTCCCTCTGCGATTCATGCTTGATACCGGTGCAGAGCATACCATCCTCACCAAAAAAGAAATTACTAATCTTCTAAGAGTTACATACGACCGAGAAATTACGATTATGGGCACCGATATGAAGACTGAAATCAAAGCTTATATAGCTCGTAAAATGCGAATGGAATTGACCAACTTGACACTGGTCAAAGATATTTTGGTTCTTGATGACGATTATTTCAAATTTGATGAATTTGCGGGTTTGGATATTCAGGGTATCATCGGCGCCGAAGCATTTAAAGGTCATGTGATAAAAATTGATTATACAAAACAAATCATCACAGTTTATGACCCCTCAGTATTTAGAGAGTCTGACCATCGGAAGTTTGAGGAAATGCCGATTCAAATTTTTAGAAGTAAGCCGTATGTCGTTATTAATACTCAAATCAATAGTGATACGATTATACCCCTAAAACTATTGATTGATACAGGGGCAGCACTGGCACTTCTGCTTCATACCTATTCGACGCCCGGATTGGTTATGCCCCCCGAAGTCATAAAAGGGAACATCGGAATCGGGTTAGGTGGGCAAATTGAAGGATATATGGGTCGTTTAAGTTCCGTTAGTCTCGGTAATGCCAAATTACGCAATGTGATCAGCCATTTTCAGGAATTGTATGACGCGTCGGATTCTGTCAACGTTAACCAGCGCAATGGAATTTTGGGGGGTGAAATTCTAAGCCGTTTTACCATTATCATCGACTTTTTACATGAAAAACTATATTTTCAACCCAACAAATATTTTAAAAGCTCTTTCGAATATGATAGGAGCGGTTTGATATTGGTTGCGGGAGGCATAGATTTGAATAAATTTACAGTATATGATGTTATCCCTAATAGCCCTGCTTTCGAAAACGATATACTGAGGGGGGATGAAATCATATCTATCAATCGATTACCGGCTCGTTTTTTTTCATTAGGGTCAATCAATCAAAAAATGCAAAGCAAAGCCGGTAAAAAAGTCAGAATCGGGATTAAAAGAAACGGGAAAAAAATGACTCGAACTCTTGTTTTGAGAGAATTGATATAAGTTTGGATTCATCGCCTTCTTATCGTTCCCGAACCGGTGCGATATGCCTCAATCCGCAGATTCCCTTCATAATAGAAAAGATAAAAAGCTACAGAGTAATACAATTTTAAAACAAGTTTAACTGATTGGTTATCAATTTGTTAAGGCTTAAATTTAAGAAAAAGTTAAAGTCTGTTAAGGGCAATTTAAACTGCTTGCTCCGATAATAAGGAATGAGTAATTTCGTTCAATATTAAAATTTCATCCAAAATGAGAAAGTTAAAGCCTATATTTCTGACATTTATCACGCTGCTAAGTTTGTCTTTTGCTTCCGCACAGGGTGGTGGCAATCCATACGGTGATAATTATGGCAGTAACAACAATGCCCGCACCGGACGCCGATTCAATCGCCAATGTACTGAGCCTTTTCCTATGCGTTCTTTCAATCGAGATTATGCTGGAATTTCGAGTGCTAACTATTATCATTTGGATAAAACCCTGAAAGAGTATTCGCGTCAACATTGTTTAACGGCTGAACAAATTCGCCGTTTGGCATTGCTCTATCCGACCGACCGCGATAAATATGATTTCTTGACTTACAGTTTAACTTACGTTTTCGATATTGAAAACTATTCTTTGGCAGGAGCTATTTTAGCCAATCGCAATGCCCGCGATGCCTTTTATCGCTTCTTAGTGCGTGAGGGTGTTCCGGCAGGAGATTATTATGCAGATCCTTATTTTGCTCAAGGCGGTTATTACAACAATGGGTATGCACAAATACCCCCCCCGAGTTTTCGGGATTATACCCCTCAGTATTATGACCGTTATGGAAATGCTTACAACAGTAATGCCGCCCGTAACAGTTATGACAACCGCAACAATCCTTACGATAATTTCGGACAAAATAGTAATACCAATAACAGTTATGGCACTAATAACCCGAATAACAACCCCAACATTGATAACAACAATCAATATGGTATCAATAGTGGATTTAGAGGATTGATGACGTATAAAGAATTCGAAATCTTGAAAGATAGAGTTAAACAAAATACGTTTGATAAAGGCAAATTGGAAACCGCTAAAACCGTCACTCGCGAAAATACATTGACGGCCAATCAAATATCAGAAATCACCCGGCTTTTTAATTATGACAGTAACCGATTGGAATATGCCAAATTCGCTTTTGATTTTGCTTACGATAAGGAAAACTATGCCGCCGTCACAGATGCGATGGCTTTTGAAGTGAATAAAAAAGAGTTACAACGATATATTGAAAATCGTAGGAAGTAATTTTATTAGTAGGCAGTAGGTAGTTTTTTAGGAGTCAGTAAATGCTTTTCTGACTACTGACTACTAAAACACTGCCTACTAATAAATCAACACTCACTCAAACTTATCGGCACATTGATTGCCAAACCACCGTCAGAAGTTTCTTTATATTTTGAATTCATATCCAGCGCTGTTTCCCACATGGATTTAATACAACTATCTAAAGAAACTTTTGCTGATTCCGGATTGGTTTGCAATGCCAATTGACAGGCTGTAATGGCTTTGATAGCCCCCATCGTATTGCGCTCAATACAAGGGATTTGAACCAACCCGCCAATAGGGTCGCATGTTAATCCCAGATGATGCTCCATCGCAATTTCAGCAGCCATCAAAACTTGTCTGACACTGCCGCCTAAACATTCCGTCAAAGCTCCGGCCGCCATAGCCGACGAAACACCAATCTCTGCCTGACAGCCGCCCATAGCAGCCGAAATGGTCGAATTTTTTTTAAAAATACTGCCTAACTCCCCTGCAACAAGTAAAAATTGAATAATTTGGGGTGTCGAATCACCCCCTTCAAAAGCAATGAAGTATTGTAAAACTGCCGGAATCACCCCCGCCGCTCCATTCGTAGGAGCCGTCACGACGCGCCCAAACGACGCATTTTCTTCATTGACGGCTAAAGCAAAACAGCTGACCCAATTCAGAATGTCATGAAAGGAATAGGATTTGGATTGCATAATTTTTAACCAATCGTCATAATTGCCATATACCGCATTGCCCATGAGCTTTCTATTCAGCGCAAACGCCCGTCGGGTAACATTCAAACCACCCGGCAGTACCCCCTCAGTATGACAGCCTCGATAAATACACGCGCGCATGGTACGCCAGATTGTCATCAATCCTCTGCCAACTTCCGTTTCAGTCCGCCACATTTTTTCATTTTCCCACACGATTTCAGAAATGGCACTCATGTTTTCAAGGCAATGATGGTACAATTGGTCGGCTGTATCAATGGGGAATGGTAGATGCATATGCTCTTTTTCGGAAGCCAATTCCCCTTCTTTGACGACAAAACCACCACCCACTGAGTAATATGTTTGTGCGTAGGAATGACCATTTTCCAAATTAACTGCCAATGTCATTGCGTTGGGATGAAACGGTAATGAAGCATCAAAAAGAAAAACAATATCTTCGTCGAGATGAAAAGGGATTTGTTTTTTGCCATCTAAAACTAACCCGTGAGTATGGCGTATATTCTCCACTTTTGGGGTAATCAGATGCACCTCCGTAGTAACAGGATCTTCTCCTAAAAGTCCCATCAGAACAGCAACGTCCGTGCCGTGTCCCTTTCCGGTTTTAGCAAGTGAGCCATACAATAAGACTTTGATTTTTTTTACTTCCGAGAATATTTGAGTGTCGTGAAGTTCTGCAACAAATTTCTGTGCTGCCCGCCAGGGGCCCAGCGTGTGAGAGGAGGAGGGACCGACACCGATTTTAAACATGTCGAAAACCGAAATGCGTTCTTCAATCATTGATTATTTAGTTGTATTTGGTGAAAAAAGTTAGAAAGTACAAATGTCCACTAAGTTAGGGAGATTTCAAAGATAACTTTTAGCCCTTATACATCCAATGAATGCCATCGTTCTGATTTGAGATACCAGATTGTAACCACCATCATGATTCCCCAATAGAAAATCTCCGCCGCCCATGCCCATGTTAACCCCCCCTCAGTATAAGCCAAAACAACGTGAATAAAAACGAGATAAAAAATAGCACAAATAAACTGTAAACCCAAACCCAACAATGCAGCCCCTGTACTCGCCAAAGCATTAAAAAAAACACCCCCAATACTGAAAATGGCTAAAATAATTAATAAAACGTGCAAAACCGGTACTGAATCCCTGAGTAAAGTTGCCTCTCCGGTGCGCCTTAGCATCGGTTCAAGGAATTGATAGGGAAAGAGTAAAATGGGAATAGAAATAACCATCGTAATGCCTAAACACAGTTTTGCGGTTTTCCAAATAGTGGGCATCACATTTCCAAAGTCTCGTTGACCGATGACGTTACTAACCAATGTGTTGATAGTAGAAGCGAAACCCCAACTCGGAATAGACAACAATAGGTAAACCATCCGAACTAAATTGGTAATGGCTAAATCACGTACCCCTAAATTATTTTCGACAATACTGAAAAAAATAAACCAACTCCCTAAGCCAACCATCGGTTGAGCAACCGAAGGAATACCAATCAACATTTGTTGTTTAATGATGGTCAAATCTACTTTTCGCGGCTTGAATAGATGATAAGCTTCTGCTTTTTTATCAAAATACATATATATAATAAAAAACACAAAAGCTACACCTTCGGCAATTGTACTGGCTAAAGCAGCACCGCCAATACCCATTTCAGGAAAACCGCCTTTGCCAAAGACTAAAAAATAACACAGTACAATATTCAAAATTCCCATGATTGCCGTGTCCAGCATGATAAATTTAGGTCGTGCCACTCCGGTATATAAGGCAATCATTGCCAAACCTCCGTAGCTGAAAAAGACGCCAAACGAGCGGTATTTCAAAAATTCGATGCTTTTCTCATAAATTATGGGCGATTTTACCAAAGATTTGAAAAGGTATGGGCAACCGAATTGCATAAAGAGAAACATCACTACCGCCAATGCCAATTCAAAATACAGCATATCAAAAAAGTTACGCCCGACTTCTTCCGGCTTACCTTCGCCCATGCGCCGTGCAATCATCACTTGCCCTCCTTTCGAAAAACCGTAACCGATTGCAGCTATAACTAAATAAAAAACACCTACAAATCCGATAGCTGCAAAATCTTCCTCACTTTTGTAATACAGAAACATACTATCGCTGAGCGCAACAATGTTTTGCCCCGCGCTGCCGAGTATGAGTGGCACTGCAAGGGAAAAAATTTGTTTGTATGTGATTGTAAGTTTCGTCGTCACGTGGGTTTATTTTTTATATTGAAGGTTAGAAAATGAAAATAAATAGTATTTTTAAAGGCAGAAACCGACTATTTTTCTGATTTGATATAATCTGCAACCGCATCGAGTTCTTCATAAAATTCTTCACCATATTTTCTGATAATGGCGTCTTTTAAAAACCGATAAACAGGCGTCTGATGTTCGGCGCCGAAAGAACAAGCGGCGGAGCAAATATCCCAACGATCGTAATTCAATGCTTCGAATCCTTGAATTTCATTTTTCAGAACGCGAATAGGATACAAATGACAAGAAATGGGCTTTCTAAACGCCACCTCGCCGGCTCTCCATGCTTGCTCAATACCACATTGTGCAATGCCAAGGGCGTCCTTAGTCATAAAAGCACAAGGCCCGTTATCAATGAGCGAAGTTCCATAGCTGCCATCTTGGAGGTCTTTCACGTAAGGACCCACATTGTCAATAACGTTTTGACCTTCAGGCGTTAAAAAAGGGCGCACTTTGGGATAAATATTCCTTAAAATTGTTAACTCCTCTCTTTCTAAGGGCGCACCGGAATCCCCTTCCCAGCAACAAGCACCCTTACATTTATCAAGATTACAGATAAACTGCTCTTGAATCAAATCTTCGCTCACTATTTTATCTTGAACAATTATCATTTTTCTTTATCCATTATTTTTATAAAAACTAAAATACCTTCACTAAAGTGCTGAAAAGTAACGTATCAATAATAACATGGGTTTTTCAACCCATACACAATCCTTATCAAAACCGTGATTGCCAATAGTAGCAGTATCATAACCCAGTTGGTACATGAGTTTCATTCCCAGTTCGCCTTTATAAAAATTAAATAAGGTGTTCCCCGAAATATATCACCTGCATCCAAAAGTAAGATATTTTTCTCCTGTATGCGGATTTTTTTATCAAAGTATCCCGTTTAGCCGCTCCTCCCATTCCTTGATTGCTCGAAACGTCCATCGGGAAAGGGTCAATTCTCCAATTTCACGACCCGATTCTCTATGTGGGCATCAAGTTAAAAACCCGAGCCACGCCCCCATTATTATACGTCAATTCCTTAACCGGCTTACTTTTTTGTGAGCAAGAAACATCCAGATAGATTTAAAACTTATCAAAACAAAGAAAACAAAAGGAATACACTTGCCAAAAAATTTCATTTCAATAATTTTATAAACAACGTGGAAAGGTAGCAAGGAATACTGAAAACTGAAAAATTAAACCCTGTTTTTTAATAAAACCAACTAAAATGCCAAGAGGGTCAAAAAAAATACCTACCTTTGCAGTATGGATTTATTTAAAAATTTAGGTCTGAACGATGACTTGATTAAAGGCATCGAAAGTATGGGATTTCAGACCCCTACACCAGTACAAGAACTGGTTATTCCCACCGCCCTCACTACAACGGGGGATATCGTCGCTCTCGCTCAAACAGGTACAGGTAAAACGGCTGCTTTTGGTTTGCCGTTGTTGCAACTCATTGATCCCACAGTTCGTGGTGTTCAAGGATTGATTATTTGTCCTACGCGCGAGTTGTGCGTTCAGGTCGCAGGCGACCTTGTCAATTACTCAAAATTCGGACATAATCTCAAGGTAACGGCCGTTTATGGTGGCGCGAGCATTGAGACTCAGATTCGTCAAATCAAATCGGGTACGAATATTATCGTCGCCACACCGGGCCGTTTGGTGGATTTGATTTCGCGCGATGCCGTAGATTTGGCTAAAGTCCGCCGCTTTGTCCTCGACGAAGCAGACGAAATGCTCAATATGGGCTTCAAAGATGATTTGGATACGATACTCGAAGCCGCTGAAAATAAGCAGTCCGTTTGGTTGTTTTCGGCGACCATGTCAGATGAAGTAAGAGGGATTTCTCGTAATTATATGACCAATCCAACTGAATTGAGTGTCGGACGTAAAAATCAAACGAATGAAAACATAGAACACATCTACTATGTTTGTCGGCCTGATGACAGGTACTCCGTTTTGAAGCGTGTTGTGGATTCTAACCCGGGTATTTTTGGTTTGATTTTCTGTCGGACAAAAGCTGATACGAAAGAGATTGCTGAGCAAATGACCCGCGATGGGTACAATTCAGACGCTTTGCATGGTGACCTTTCTCAGAATGATCGTGACCGTGTCATGAATCGATTCCGTGAAGGTACACTCCAATTGTTGATTGCTACCGACGTAGCAGCACGAGGCATTGACGTAAGCGATATTTCACATGTTATCAACTATGGTCTGCCTGATGATATCGAGATTTACACCCACCGCAGCGGTCGTACGGGTCGTGCAGGTAAAAAAGGGATATCAATTACGATTATCACCAATAAGTTTGAAGATAGAATTCGCCAGATTGAGCGCATTACCAAGGCCCAATTCAAGAAAATGCCTATCCCAACCGGCTATGAAATATGTGAAAAACAGTTGATGAATATTATCAAAAATATTCACGATACGGAAGTTCAACATACGGAAATTGAACCGTTTTTACCTCAGATTTTTGAAGAATTGAAAGATTTATCGAAAGAAGAGTTGATTAAACGTTTTGCCAGCATGGAATTCAATCGCTTCCTTGAATACTACAAAAATGCTATGGATCTGAATGTGCAACCAAGAGGCATTCGTCGTCAAGAAGGAGGTATGGGTCAAAGTATTTCACACGGATCAGGTGATAAAATGGCGCGTCTTTTTGTCAATATTGGAGAAATGGACGGTATTGATAAAAGCGAGTTTTTGCGCATGGTGACCAAAGAGTTTAGAGTGCCGGGTGCCGCGATTGGTCGTATTGACATCAAAAAATCCTACATGCATTTTGATATCGAACCTCAATTTGCCGAAGTTTTGAGAAATGAAATGAAGGGTTTGACCATCAACGGGCGCAAAATTCGTTTAGATAATGCTTCTGAAAGTACTCGCGATGGTAGTGGTGGTGATTTCAGAGATAAAAAATTCGATAAGCCGAGACCGCGCTTCGATTTTGATGATAAAAAGAAAAAGAAAAAACATAAAAAAGCCTATTAATAATGGGTATTAGTAAATGAATCAAGCATTGGGTGAAATTTATCCACTTGATTCTATCAACTATTTCATTTTCAATAAAAGAGGCTGTCTCAAAAGGGCAGCCTTTTTCATTCTTATAGCAAGCTGTATCAAGAAAGGGAACGACTTCGTGTGTATTTGGGTAAGCTGCATGAAATTGTTTTTTATGTTTGCATAATAGCCTTATATGTTACGTTGCCTAAATGGGTACATCTCTCCTCATTAAAACCTAAAATGAACCACCCCAATAAAATTCCTTGAAATCTTGGACGGGTGCATGGCGACTAATTAGCCATGTTTCATTGATATTTAAAGATGATGCCCTGTTTTTCAATATGGCTAAATCATTGGCAGAAGGCGGTTCTTTAACTTCAATAGCGATTTTACTATCTAATATAAAATCTATCTCTTGCCCCGAAAGTTTTTGATAATAATGTAATGTACCCAATCGGGACAATTGATTGGCTATGGCATTTTCAAAAACTTGACCGCTGCTGACTTGCGCCAGCGTTTGTAAAATCCCTGTATCAGCCATATATACTTTTTGTTGTTTGTTGATTTCACGGTCTGAATTGTTCGTAAAAAAAGAGATAAATTGAACAAGATAGGTGTATTCCAACAATTCAAGGTAGTCTTTAACTTTATGCCGGTTGATGCCCACAATAGTTCCTAATTTTGAATAGTCCAATTTACTACCCGTCCGATTGGCTAAAAGACGTATAATCTTGAATAAATCATCAGACGCCGCAAAATCAGAAAGAAGAACAATATCCAACTCAATGTAAGCATTCACAATATCTCTTAAAAATGCCTTTTTATCTGCTTCCGTTGCCGCTAAAGCCACCTCTGGGAAACCACCAAAACGCAAATATTCCTCATATAATGCCTTCCATTTGTTGTAATAAGAAATAATAAACGGCTGTTTTGAAAAACGCACAATAGTGCTATTATCTTCTCCTTTAAATGCCACAAACTCCGCAAAATCTAAAGGATACATCTCAAAAATTTGCTTACGCCCCGCTAAACTTTCAGAAAATCTATTTTTTAAATAAAAAGAACTCGACCCCGAAATAATGAATTTTGTACCGTAGGTATCATATAAATATTTGATGACACTCGTGGATTGCGGGACAAGCTGAATTTCATCTAAAGCGATAACGGCAGGTTGTGATAAGTCAATGCCTTCCACAGCTAAGTTGATTTCAATATCTTTATAGGAACTTTGATTCCAAATAAAGCGATTATCCGCTTTTTCAAAATCCAGATAAATCTTATTCGTATGGTCAATATGGCTTAATAAATATTTTAAAGCCGTGGATTTACCGACCCGCCTCATACCCGTAATGACAGTGACTTGAGGTTTAGATAAATGGGCTAAAAGTGCGGGGAATATGGAGCGTTGTATCATCTAAATTATTTTTTTGTCGAATAAAAATACAAAAAATATGAATAATTGTAAATTTTTTTGACAAAAAAGTATATAATTTGTATTTTTTATAGACAAAAATAATATTCAATTCACTATTTTACATTTACCAAAACCTTATTTAAGGCATAAAAAAAAGTGAAAAATAGGCAATGGCTCTATTTTTCACTTTTTTTATGGGTATACTGAGGGGGTAGTTCACATCTTCCAAAACACCTCACACAGAGTTTACTTTTTTTTCTTTTCTAAAATAGAACAACATTCTTTAACTCCCATCTCACAACCTTTTTTCAAATATTCATTTTCCTCTTTTAAAGATAAGATACCTGCAGAGTAAGCACATAAGTAATATGCTTCTTTTAACATTTCTTCTAGAAATGAATCATTACCATATTTTAAGTTAACTTCTAAATAAAAGACACTTTCCTTTAAATCTTCAAACCCCTTTTTGAAGTCTTTAACTTGTATTCTTGCTTTCCCTTTGGCGAATAACACTCTAAATCCATTTCCGTGAGGATCTGGGTCAAGTTCATATGCTTTATCAAGGTCAACTATTGCTTTTTCAAAATCGTTACTAAAATAATTTATATACCCCCTATTTTTATAAGGGAAAGGGAAATCCGTATCTAATTCAATTGCTTTTTCAAAATCTTTTAATGCTGCTTTCTTATCCATTAATCCCCAAGCATAAACTTCCCCTCTACGGTTATATGCCCAAGCATTTTGAGGATTTATTTGTATTGATTTAGTAAACATGTCAATGGCTTCATCATCTTTTTTTTCAGTTTGATATATCTTGCCTAATTCAAAAAAAGTAAAATCATTATTAGAATCCAATTCCAAAGATTTCTGAAAATCCTTTTTTGCTTCTTCTATTTTTCCCAGTTTAACATAAGAAGCACCCATGATTGGTACACACACACAGAGGGATGAAAAAAGCGTTATAATACGGAACTAAACCATATTATAAATGAATAAGATAGAATTTGAACAAATAATTGAGCGAGGCTGCGGGATAGATGTACACGAGAG
>JANPGW010000414.1:0-2272 GCA_031424115.1 Saprospiraceae bacterium
TTAGGAGTAGTCAGTGGTATTCATATTTGGAAAGATGCGACTATGAAAGTGGTTAGGAAAGTCGCTTTTACTTATACTTTGGAAAAAGTAAATGGTAAATGGTTGTTTGCGGCTTCGCACCATACGCCAGTCAAGGAATAACACAACCCTCAGTATCAACCATTTTTAACCCATATTTTTCATTTTTTACCATTAAAAAACATCACAATGAAACAGTTAACTATCACATTCCTCTTTTCAATTATTAGTATTTTTTGTTTTGCTCAAACGCCTTTTACGGAACAGACTTTTTTAGATTTTTGTAAAAAAATGGAAAAAGACCCTGTTCAAACCCTTAAAAATGGTACCGTGCCGGATTATGTATTTGTCGGCACTGGCGGGTTTGTAACTGATTTGAAGGGATTAATTGCTCTATACGACAATCTTGCACCTGTCAGTTTTACGCCAACGGATTATAAAATTCGCACTTATGGAAATTCAGCTATTGTTACTGGGCGGTTAAAACACACTTATACCGTTAAAAAAACAGGGGCACCGCGCATTGTTGATGAGTTGATAACCTATAACTATGCTTTGATAAATGGAGAATGGAAATTCACTTCTGCACAACATAGTGAAGCACCTTACGATAAAGTTTTAGATAACCCAATAGAAATCTATAAACAATGGGTACAAGAATATAATAAAAATACTAAAGCCTTTTTGGTAGATAAATGTCCTGACGATTTGGTAGGTACTGTTAATGGCGGTGCATTCTACAATAACGCAGGATTTAAAGATATGAAAGACGGACAGCAAGTTCGTTTAGAGGCTTCTGATATGAAATCTTTTCAAAGTGGCAATCTGGCAGTCATTATGGGTATTTTTACACAGCTTAAAAAACAAGCTGACGGAACAGAAAAGCCAGTTAAAGAAGTTTTTACAGCCGTTATGCAAAAACGCAATGGCAAATGGATGTATGTTGGACATCATGCAACGGATATGAAGCAGTAAATAAAGTAACTAAAGTAAATGGTTTTTTGCGGAATCGCATCATACGCCTGTGAAAGAATAAAGATTTAAAGCTGTGATGAATGGCAATCCCGAAATCTTTTGGGATTGCCATTCATCATTTTTTCCACTTCAACCGATTGATATTTCCCCCAATCACTTTACCTTTTTCCAAACCGGCGTTATTGTCTTGTGGCGTATGAATGCCACCATAAAAACGGGATTTAGCCGTCTCATTGGCAACTTCCCAAAAGGAATTGAAATGGCGCGGTTTGAACTCTACATTTCTCAAACCATCTCTTTTACGTCCTTTATGCGTATCATCAGTGAATTCGAATTTTTCACCATAAAGTTCAGTTAAAACGGTTGCCGTTGCAGATGCTTGTATGGCATGACCGGAGGGAAACGCCGGAAAGGGCGGGTCGGGCCAGAAGGATTCCCACCTCGGGTCAATGTGTTCAGTGATGTAAGTATTCGGTCTTTCGGTAAAAAAGGTATATTTCCATTTCCAACAATTGATGAATGCGTCTGCTACTGCCATACCTACTTTGGCGTAGGTTTCAGCGCATTGTATAAGATTCGGTTGCGCTTTTTTGAGCACTAAAGTGGCTAAATAATAAGAGTGCCCAGGCGGTGTTACAGTTTCATCGGGGTCGTCTCCCCACCAAATGGCAGCTTCTTTTTGGTCTTGGGTCAATGCTTTTTCTTGATTATAAACTTCTAAAAATTGTTTATAATAGGCTGAATTCGGCAACGTATCAAACGGAATTACTGAGGGGTCGGGTATTTCATGGTCTTTTGTCAAAAATGTACGGTTTTCACCCCAATGCGGATGCAAGGGAAAATGGCTGAATGATTGCCCATATAAAGGGGGCTTCCAACAACCCAATTGAGTAGGGTGCACCATTTTTTTATCAAAATTTTTCAAATAGGCTTTATGTCCGCCATCCGTTTTTGACCACTCAAAGATGACGGAGGCAACAGTTTTGCCAAACGAATTGGATCTGTTAATCAGTTCTGTATCTGCCATTTCAGCGGTTAAATTTTTATGAATGGCGGCCTCTAATGAGTCAATTTTAAGTTTATTTTGGTCTGAGGTTTGGTTGTAAATATTTTTTAAAATATAGGCTTCTGCGGCATTCAGCGACAATTGCCAGTTATATTTTTTATCTTTTTCCGGAAGTGGCAGACTATCTAACCCATCCAATTGACCGGTAAGGGATTGATAAGGGGTATAGCCTTGTACGATGGATTCATACATCGTCAACCCAATATATCCGAG
>JANPGW010000415.1:0-10984 GCA_031424115.1 Saprospiraceae bacterium
TTCTTTGGTTGTTCGATTTTTTACTAACTCAACGCCCCACAATAAGCCAATGCCACGAATGTCTCCAATCAAAGGATATTTTTGCATCAACTGGTTCAATTGCTCTTGCATGAACACGGCATCATTTTGTACTTTTTCAAGGATGTGATGGTTCTCCATGTATTCCAACATTGCCAAAGCCGCCACGCAACCCAACGGGCTTTTTTCATGGGTAAAATGCCCCAATGATACCTCATTTGCCACATTATACCTATCACGCGCCACGGTACCCGCTATCGGAATAACACCACCACCCAAACCTTTACCCAGACAAATAATATCGGGTTCAATGGCATAGTGCTCAAAAGCGAACATTTTGCCCGTGCGCCCGAAAGCAATCGGAATTTCATCTACAATCAACAGCACCCTGTGGCGGGTGCAAATATCCCGTACTTTGTCCCAATACGCTTGCGAGGGAATTTGAACATCGGTATTTCGAATCGTTTCTATAATAAAAGCCCCAATATCGCCCTCTTTTTCAATCACGTATTCCAAATAATCGGCGTAAGCTAAATCACCATTTTGATGAGAGGAAAAGGGTCCCCGATAGGTCATAGGTGGCGGTATGCGCTCTACGCCGGGGGTCAAGGGACCCATCCCTTTTCGGAAATCCAGTTCCCCACCGGCGGCTATAGCATCCAAAGAAGCACCGTGAAAAGAATCCCACAGGGAAATAACCTTATGTTTTCCCGTAACAATCCGCGCTAATTTTAAAGCCATGCTGATAGAAGACGTGCCGCCGGGCGCAAAAAGCACGCGATTAAGGTCACTCGGCAACAGAGAAGCCAATTTTTTTGCTAATTGAATAGCCGGAATATTGGTATAACGGCGCGGCGAAAAAGGCAAAATATCCAGTTGCGCCTTCACTTTTTCAATGATATACGGATTGCGATAGCCCAGTTGATGGACATTGTTACCGTGAAAATCCATGTATGTTTTTCCCTGAAGGTCGGTCAGATAAATGCCTTCGCAGGAAGCAAGTACATCCAAACAAGGCGTTGAAAGGGCTTGGTGGAGAAAATAACGCGCATCTTCTTCCAAAAAATGAAGCGTTTCGGCGTGTTCAATAACCGCATACCACGCTTGACGGGAAGCAGATAGATTGATGTCGCCTTCAGTGCGGTTAAGTGAATCGCTCATCGTTTAATTTTTTAGTTGTTAAATACTGAGGGGGGGTAAAATTTCACCCACTCACCTTTTGAGACCGCGCCAAAGCGCACCGTTCCAACCATTTTGGGCTAAATGCGTCAATTTTGCCAAAGCGGTTGAGATTGAAAGGCGTAAAATCGAAGGGATTTTGCCGCCCCGCTGCCATTTCGGCAAAAGCCAAACCCACGCCGCCCGCTACCGAAACGCCCGCGCCCACGCAACCCGTTGCCAATAATAGATTCGGGATATTCGGAGCATCACCCATGCTCAAATAGTTATCCGGCGTATAAGCAGAAAAGCCGGCTACGTAATATTTCAAGCCGATTTCATACACTTCGGGAAAAAAACGCGCAAGTTTTTCGATAACGGCACTCAAATCTTCGATGCCATTATCCGGGCTGAATGAGAATTGGCTGATGTCAGGAGGAATATCATTGGGTGAAACAACCAAGGATTTTTTCTCTCTAATACCAAACAACAGGCTGCCTCCTTCGGGTCTTGCGTACGCCTGCGCCTCCGGCAATAGAACAATCGGGCTGTCAAGGGGAAAAATCGCTTTTTTCTCGGTAATCCAATATTGGCTTCTGACCGGTGCCATGGGTAACCCAATGCCCGCTTGTGCCGCTAAAATAGGCGACCAAGCCCCTGTCGCTATAATTATTTTAGTCGCGTGAATGGTGCCTTTATCTGTTTGCACACCCACGGCTGTGTTTCCCTCCAGTATCAGCTCGGATACGGAAACGCCTTGCCGAATGTCCGCGCCTTGCAATTTAGCGCATCGGGCAAAAAAAGTACCTAACAAATAGGGGTCGCAATAGGCTTCATGAGGCATAAAACCAATCTTTAGAGCTTCGTCAGTTTTTAACCACGGCGATTTTTGATGGGCTTCTTCCGGCGAAATATACTCAGCCGGGTCATTATATTCTTCGGCTAATGCCATGAGCACTTCTAAATCTGCAACACTGCTTTCGCTTGCCGCAACGTGCATTACCCCTACCCTCTTAACGTCCAAACTTTCAGCCAATTGTTTTTCCATGTCGGCAATAGCGCGATAGGTTTCCAAGGAAAGGGGAATAAAATGCCTTTTAGACCGGATGCGGGTCATTAGGGCAGCCGCGCGACTGGTAGCGGCGTTGCACAATTCATTGCGTTCCAGCACAATGATTTTTTTATCGGGATTGTTGCGGGTATAGTAATATGCGATGGCACAGCCAAATAAGCCTCCCCCTACTACTACAACGTCCGCTTTTTCAGGATAAAGGGCATTTACCATGGCATAGAAAATGTTTTCACATAGGTAAAACACTTAATGGCTTCAATAACGCCTTCTTTGATGCCCAAACCGGAGTCTTTGATGCCGCCAAAAGGCGATTTTTCAATGCGATAACCCGGCACTTCGTTGATATTAATAGTACCCACTTTCAGTTCTTTAATGAAACGAATAGCATGTTCCATGTTTTTGGTCACAATACCGGACGACAAACCGAAACTCGTTGAATTGGATAAGCTGATGGCATCTTCAATATCACTGAATCCAAGAATCGGCGCAAGAGGCCCAAAAGACTCCTGCATCACCATTTGCGCATCGCGTGGCACATTGACAATGACTGTCGGCTCTAATAATGCGCCTTTGCGATTGCCCCCTAATACCACTTCTGCGCCTTGTGCCACTGCTTTTTTAACGACATCTTCCAAGTACATGGCGGACTGCTCGTCAATGACCGTACCGACTTTGGTATCAGGGTCGGCAGGGTCACCGCAGGTGTACTGTTTTGCTTTTTCGATAAAGCGTCGGGTAAAATCTTCTATAATGCTGTTTTGCACTAAAATCCTTTTAACCGCCGTGCACCGCTGACCGGAGTTGCGGAAAGCGCCTTCTGCGGCTAAGAAAACGGCTAAATCCATATCGGCATCTTCCAAAACAATCAAAGGGTCGTTGCCGCCCAACTCCAAAATGACCTTTTTATATCCGGCTGTTTGGGCAATTTTTTTGCCGACCGCTACACTGCCGGTGAACGACACCAAATCAATACGGTCATCTTTGACCAATATTTCCGCCACCTCTGAGGTAGCCCCCAATAATACACTCAACATGTAGCCGGGCAGACCCGCTTCGTATAAGAGTTCCGCTAATTTAATTGCCGTTAAGGGTGTTTTCTCAGAGGGTTTTAAAATCACCGGCGTACCGGCTGCAATCGCCGGGGCAATTTTGTGAGCCACCTGATTGAGCGGATGGTTGAACGGCGTGATAGCGACCGCCAAACCCAGCGGTTCACGCAACGTGAATATCTTTCGTGCTTTGCCGGACGGTGAAATATCGCACGAAAAAACCTCACCATCGTCTTTCAAACATTCAATAGCGGCAAACATCAATACATCGTGGGCGCGTCCCGTTTCATACCGCGCTTCCCGAATCGCCAAACCCGATTCAGCACTGATGATTTGGGCAAATTCTTCTTTTCGCTCCATCAGCAAATGACGCGTTTTATCCAAAATAGTGTATCGCTCAAATCGAGTTAAGGCTTTGCCGCCCGCCAGTCCTTTTATGATTGCCTTTTCGGTATCGGCAGCATTGACTAATTGAACGGTACCGACCAAACGACCATCATAGGGGCTTTTGACTTTGAGCAAATTATCGGAATGGATAGGTTTACCCGCTATGTAGCACGGTAAATGGAGAACATCCGTTGTTGTTGTAGTCATAACTTTTGAATTTATTAATTGTCAAATATACCCCCCTCAGTATTTTGGGATTGGGGGTTGGGGATTGAGGATTTTTCCCGAGTGCCCGAGGCAATATTTCAATTTGTTCCATTAATCGTAAAATCAAAAATATCAAAATTGCGGGGGTCACAACTTGCCCGCAACCTATAGGAGGCATGGGTCAAAGGATGCGAAATGAGCATCGGCACCATTTCTTCATATCTACCACCGTGCGACCGAAGCGTTCCGTCCAAAGCTTGTAAATCATGGTCAGCAGGGGTTTTTCCCACTACAACATCCCGTCCTGAAAGCACCATCAAGTCACCGGTGCGGTCTTCGGGTTGCTCCAAAATACGACACCCGTTTTTTTTATCATAGACTTCCGTAATGCCCGGTTGAATAGCCAACCAATCTTTTACTTCATTGATTTTTGACTTATCTTGCACATGCACCACCACATAAGACCCCAATGCACCGTGGTGCTTTACATATGGGTCTGTTATAGGGCAAATGACGCGGAATCCGGAGCCAAATTTTTCCGTCAGCATGGTTTCAATAAAAAGAACATGGGGCGAACCATCGCTTTTCACTTTAGCATTCATGCCGTGATCGGCAGTGGCACCGATGATGGCACCTAATGCCGCTAATTTACCCAATTCCGCATCAATGGATTCATAAAAAGCCAGTGATTCTTCCGCTTCGGGGGCGTAAGTGTGTTGCATATAGTCCGTTAAAGACAAATAGAGAAAATCGGCTAACCCCTGTTCAAGCATAGCAACACCCGCGCGCAACACAAAAAGGCTGGCGTCTCCACTGTAAATAGGGGGCATTTTGTGCCCGATAACCGCTTCCGCATTGTCAATGCCGTGCGTTTCCATCTTGGCTTGATTGGCTTTTTCGGCCGAAAAGGCAATGCCGCCTTTTAATTTATAAGACAAAATATCCCGTAATTTTTCCTTCGCGGTCACGATGCCTACTTTTCTGCCCGCATTAGCCGCTGCCGCCAAAATGGTATCCGTGCGCAGATAATCCGATGAGTTCATCATCACCTCTTGGTCTTTGGTTTCGTCGTAAAAAAAGTTGCCGCTGATGCCATGCACAGCCGGTGACACACCCGTGATGATAGATGAATTATTGACATTTGTAAAAGACGGCAACGCGCCCCTCACCATGCCTCGATAACCGTTCCGCGCCATTTTTTTCAGGTTTGGCATGCGGTCGTGCGCCATCGTGGTATCCAAATATTCGTCTGCTGACCCATCTAAACAAATCACAACGTATGGTTTTGCCAAAGGCTGATATGCGATATTATTGACACTGAATGGTTTTGTTGAAATACTCATTTTATATTTAATATTTTTCGATTTTTAATGGATGGATTTTCATGTGCCACACCTGCAAGATTTCAAAAACCTTGCAGGTGTGAATTCTATTTTACACCGCCAAAGCCGCGTTGACCACAATTTTTTCTTCTTCTATAATCTCTTTTACGGCAGCAATCAAGGCTTTGACATCATCGGGGAAAATTTGCCCGATGTTGCCTATCCGAAACGCATTGGCTTTGCTCAATTTGCCCGGATAAATGATGAATCCTCTATCATTCAGCTTGTTATAAAATCGTTCAAAGTTGAAATGAGGGTCATCAGGATATAAAAAAGAAGTGATGATATGCCCCTGAATCTCGGGTTTCAAATATTGCTTAAAGCCCAAATCAGCCATGCCGGCATCTAAAATCTGCTTGTTGGCTTTGTATCTTTTCTCGCGCGCCGGAATGCCTCCTTCCTCTGCCAATTCAATTAAGGCTTGATTGAAAGCCATGATACTGAGGGTGGGCGGTGTAAAGCGAAATTGACCGTTGGCTTCCAAACCGGCCCATTGGTCGTATAAATCCAAGCTCAAACTTCTCGCTTGCCCTTTGGCTTTTTCCAATTCGCTGCGCAGACACAAGGCAAATGCGAATCCCGGAACACCCTCAATGCACTTATTTGAAGAAGACAAAAGAAAGTCAATTTGGCATTGTTTCATATCCAATGCCACGCCGCCAAAACTGCTCATGGCATCCACAATAAACACTTTATGGTGCTGTTTGCAGACCGCACCGATGCTTTCGATGGGGTTCATTAAGCCCGTTGTCGTTTCGCTGTGGATGCACGCCACATGCGTGATGTCCGGATGGTTCTCTAAATACCGAGCGGTCGCGTCAGCCGTGACAATGGCATCTTCGTCAAATCTCAGTACTTGGTAGTTGATCTTGTGAATCGCCGCCATTTTGGCAATCCGTTCGCCATAAGCGCCATTGATTAAGACTAATAAAGTAGCGTTTTTACCCACCACGCTGCTGATAACGCTCTCCACACCAAAAGTCCCTGACCCTTGCACAATCACACATTCATAACCTTCGTCTTTTGACACGTGTGCTAAGGTCAACAAATCGGTTCTGATTTTTTTAACGGCATTCATGAAAGCAAAATCTCTTGAACCCATATCTTCTAACATCGCCGCTTTAACAGTAGATGACGTGGACAAGGGTCCCGGCGTAAACAATAGTTTTTTCTGAATTGTCATGAAGAGTATGTTTTAAAATTAAAATTTAATTTGGAGAAAAAGCTTCAAATGATTCTGACCACTAATCAGTAATGACGGCCATCTCCTCAACCTCTTTCCCTCTGAAAAAAAGTAACCCTAACATCAGCAGTACCAAACCGACACCCGTGAGAAGGTAGCTGAATTGCATCAACACCTTCGACCAACTGAGGTCTTTCATAAAAAACTCTTTGTACAATAAAATACCCACGCTGCCCAAATAGCCCGCCGAATCGCACAAATAAATCAAAAAACCGGCATTCGCTTTTATTTTAAAAAGGGCAATCATCCTTTCAAAAAAGACGACCTGAATCGGAATGTAGGCCAAGAACATGCCCATGCCCACCAACAGCATCCACCAAAAAGGAGAAATCCAATGCGATTGAAATAAAAAAGTGCTGAAACCGCTCAAAGCTAAACCCACCGCTATCATGCCCGCTGTGGTATTGAATGCTCTTTTGTTACTTTTGATGAGCGAAAGGCTGCCGATGGCTATCAGTACAATAAATCCAGTAATGGTTTCCGTTTGTGAAAACACGGCTGAATTCCACGAACTATCAATCTGAGTCCAAATTTCTACCGCAAAATTGTCCCTAAAATCGCGCATGGTGGCGAGGATGATGTAAATCAAAACAAAGCACAATATGCCCCAACCGAATTGGTGAATGACCATTTTTTTGTCCTCATGGCTCATTGGCAGCCTTTCAACTCGAAGTAATTTATCCGCTTCGCTCGGTGCCGGTATGACGGAAAGCATCCACACAAATAGGAGAAAAAGTGGCAAAAATGCTAAACCAATAACGGCGGGCAGCCAAAATTCGGTGATAGAAGGCAGTAAATGGTGTATTTCAAAATAAATCGTCTTTAAAAAACCCGAAGTGACGACAAGATTGATGCAAAAACCCATAGCCAAAACTTCCGTAAACCGCCGACCTTCTAAATAGCTAAAAACAATGCCCCAAACCATGCCCAAAGGCAAACCATTGAGGAATAAAAAAACGAAGTTATAAGGATTCGGAACGAGGCCAAATAACAAAAGCGAGACTTCGGCAAAAAGTATAAGCCCAATAATGAGGCTTTTTCTACTCGTGGCTTTGAGTTCTGAAATGACTTTTATACCGATGAATTTGGAAAGCATATAACCGAACACTTGGGCGATAATCAACACGGTTTTGTAGTTGATGCCCCACCACTCCAAACCGGCGTAAGTACCCGCGGTAAAAGGCTTTCGGTAGGCATACATGCAGAAATAAGTACCGAAAGCCGCAATCATGCACCAAACAATAAAAAAGTATTTTGACTTATCCAATAATCCCGTGATAGTTTTCATTCAACTTTGTTTAACGCGTTTGCTTTTTATTGCCACAAATAAAACGCACTGCCAAGTTTACTCCCCTCAGTATGGTGTTATTTTAAAGTTAAGTTTTAAAATATCACTCTAAGAGGCGTGAACCAAGCGAGTACAAAGATGTAAATAATTTTGATAATAGTTTACATATACTAAACTTTTTTGAAAAAATTTCACACTTCCCTTAACCCATTAAACCCTGTTGATTGAAAGGAATGTCTTGCCATTGATTTTTTAGGAATACCCGCAGGGTTTTATAGCCCACTTGCATAGCCATTTCAGCCGCTTCTGAATATTTTGCGGTGATTTCAGAAGGGTGATGCGAGTCGGCATTTATCATAATAGGAATATTGAGCCGGTGCATTTGTTTTAGTATTTGTAAAGAAGGGTAAGTCGTTAAATTCCTTTTATACATGCCTCGAGTATTGATTTCAATAATGCACCCGGCTTTGGCAATGGCTTCTAAGGTTTCTTCCACGGCATCTATGTACCATGCGTCGTGGTCGTCAAAAAGGGAGTTATTGATATTGTGCATTTTTATTTTATCCAAATGCCCCACTATGTCAGGCTTGTCTTCGGCAACCATTTTGCGGAAATTGGCATAATACTTTTCCAACATCGCCCGAAGATCGTAATCAAAGGCAGTTGCCAAACCTGTCATAAAGACTTCGGTGCTGCCGTCTATTTCTAATGGTTTTTCCCCTGCCGCGTTTTCTAAATAATGAATCGAGCCGAGGGTATAATCGAGTTTGTCTTTATATAAATTGGGCCCTGTGAGATGGGGAATATAATCAATTTCCAAACTGGTGTAAAGTTCAATCTGTCCCGTATATTTTTCTTTCAAAAATCGGGTTTCCTGATAATATACCTCTAATTTTTCAGCCGCCATATTCCACAAACTCTCAAACGGAACGGGGCAATGCGATGAAAAGCCAAAAGCTTTTACACCTTGCTGAATAGCGCCCAAAACTTGTTCTTCGGGGCTGCCGGAGCCATCGCAATAATGGCTGTGGCTGTGGTAATTTGTCCAAAAATGTTTCATGCCATTAATAATTCATCATGATTATTCAATCGTTCTTTTAGGTCCTGTAAACCAATGTTTAACCGATAAATGCCACCACGCCAACAGGATAAATAAGGTAATGCCCAAAAGAATTGGGGCATAATTAACGGCTACCCAGGTAAAATCCTTGTGGCCGGGAATAGCGGCGGGTTCAAAAGGCATGATAAAATAAATGGAGATAACCACAATCTCAAAAAGAGCAATGACATTCATCCATTTATACTTATTCCCCAATGTCCACGCCCCGGCAGTGAAAGTATTGCCTGCCCGCCAACGCAACCAAATCGGTATCAAAAATGACAGATACAGACCAATGACAGCCACGGAAACAACTGCATAAAAAGCCGTTGGAATACCTCTTGGGCTTTTCCAAAGAGCCGGTAATGTGATGAGCACCCCAATCAAAGAACAGATTAAAACGGCATTCACCGGCACCTGATTCTTGTTCACTTTTGACCAATATGTATGACCCGGAATAGCGCCATCCCGCGAAAACGCGAACATCATGCGCGAACAAGAAGTCAAACAAGCCGTTGCACAGAAGAGCTGCCCGGCGGTAGAAATCGCCATTACAAGTTTGAACATCGCCGGTGTCAAGGCAGTGTATAAAATCGAAATTGCGGAACCCCCACCAAAAGGGTTCACTGAGGGGTCAAAAGAGCTGACGATTTCAGGCTTCGTGGCAGCATAAAGGAATGCCATTAGAAGAATATAACCCCCGACAGCAGAATAAAAAATGGATTTCCAGATGCCTTTCGCCGCCGACAAATGAGCGTCCTGTGTCTCTTCGGCAAGGTGAGCCGAGGCGTCAAAACCCGTAATGGTGTATTGAGTGAGTAAAAAACCCAAAGGCAAGACATACAACCAATACGTCGCACCATTTGCAAAACCTGAATTGTTGATTTGTGTGGTAAACATCCATGTCAAACTCTGATGTTCGGTTGGCGTAATGACAAGAATAAGGATGATTATGGTTGCCCCAAACACATGCCACCAGACAGAAACATTGTTCATAGTTGCCAATATTTGGCTACTAAAAGTGTTAAAAACCGTGATAATCACCATAATCACGGCAAACCAAAAAAACTGCTGTTGGATATAATCGCCGCCCAAAAAGCCGGTGGCATAATCCGGAAAACAAACGCCCAGCGTGATATTCAAAAAAGTAGCAGCACCGTAACCTACTGAAGGGGTCACCGCAAGCAGACCAATAAGGTTGAGCCAGCCGGTAAAAAAGCCCGCTTCGGCACCGCCCAACTTGGAAGCCCACCAGTAAATCCCGCCCGACGTCGGATAAGCAGATGCTAATTCCGCCAAACAAAAACCGATTATCAAAATAAAAGCCGAAACAAGGGGCCAGCCAATAGAAATAGCGATGGGCCCGCCATTGTTCCAAGCCTGTGCGAAAGTGGTGAAACACCCCGATAATATTGAAATAATGGAAAACGATATGGCAAAATTGGAAAAACTCGACCATGTGCGTTTCAATTCTTGTTTATAACCCAACGCGGCTAATAGGCGTTCATCTTCGGAAGGAGACTCCATTGGCGTTTTATCGTCATTCATAGGTGGACTTGTTTAAAGTTTTTTCAAATTACGTTCTCACTTTCAAGCCTTTTGGGTCATACAACGGACTTTGAGCCACCGTCGCAATAATCCAATTGCCAAATACCAAAATTTCCGCCTGTTTCCCCACCGTAGCCATGTCAAGGGGCAAATAAGCAAAAGCGATGGATGATTGGAGACTCACACCATAAGCACCCGATGTGACGCGACCCATGACTTTACCATCCACTCGCACAGGTTCATTGCCGAGAACAACCGCTTTGGGGTCAGCTAAAATCATTGTGACTAATTTTTTGGTGATACCGTGTTCCATCAAAGTTTTTTTACCCAAAAACTCTTTGTTTTTAGCCACGGCAAAACCCAACCCAGCTTCAAAAGGTGTTTCATCGGGGCTGATATCCGAGCCCCAATACAGATAGCCTTTTTCTGCCCTTAAAGAGTCAATGGCTTTATAGCCACAAGCCACTAAACCATACGCCTGCCCGGCTTCCCATAAAAGTTCCCATAAAGCCAAGCCTTTTTTTACGGGGGCG
>JANPGW010000416.1:0-5783 GCA_031424115.1 Saprospiraceae bacterium
CATTAACTGAAACGGTTGCCATCATGGGCGCAATAAAACCCGCCGTAGTAATACCCGAAACCGTCGAAGAGCCTACGCACACGCGGATAATTGCCGCGATACCCCAACCCAAAACGTAAGGATTCAAATCAGAATGTTGCATAAAATTGGCAATGGTTTGAGACACGCCACCATCGGTGAGTATTTGTTTTAAAGCACCCGCCCCGCCAAAAATGAGAAAAAGGGAAGCCACATCTTTAACCGCATCCGTGAAAAAAAGGGTAATTTCCTTATTACTTTTCCCTTTAAAATTGCCCAAAGTGAATGAAGCGAATAAAACAGCTATCAACAGGCTCACCGTCGCATCACCAATAAATAGGAAAAAATCTTTTGTAAAACTCCCATCCGCTAAGTAAGGCGTAGCGATAGAACTAACGCCAATCAACAAAATCGGCAATAAAACGGTCAATATACTGAGGGGGGGTGATGGTAACTCCTCGGTCGGCATTTGCGGCGCGACGAATGATAAATTAGGCGGCGTCATGTAGCCTTTCACCGTCGCACCGTACAAGCCTCCCGAAATTAAAATAGCTGGTACGGATATAATGATGCCGTAAAATAAGGTCAATCCCATATCGGCATTCAATTGTTTTACTAAAAAAAGGGGTGCAGGATGCGGCGGCAAATACCCTTGCGTAACGGATAAAGACGCCAATAAAGGCAGACCCACGTACACTGCCGAAAGGTTGTACCGATGCGCCACCGTTATCGCCAAAGGCACTATGAGCATAAAACCAACCGAGTAAAACAAGGGTAATCCGACTATAAAACCCGTGAACATAAACGCCCAACGGATGTGCTTGACCCCCACCCACTCTATCATTTTAGAAGAAATTTGTTGCGCTGCGCCGCTTACGGCAATCAATTTTCCGAGCATTGCTCCCAGCGCAATAATGCCCACGATTGACCCTAATGTGCTACCAATACCATTTTGTATGGCTTTCATCAACGCCTCAGGCTTCATTCCCAACGCCAAACCAATACCCATTGAGACAATTAAAAACGCTAAAAAGGTATGTATTCTGAAATACGAAATTAGCAATACCAGCAGTAAAATGCCTGTAAAAGTGATTAAAATTGCCATTAAAACCTTATTTTGTTATATTTTTTTTCACTTTACTACTTGTCCTGCTGAGCGCAGCGAAAGCATCTGAATATGTACCTTTTATGAGTTATTCAGATACTTTCGCTGCGCTCAGCAGGACAACCACTATTTAATCTCAAACACATATTTCCCCGAAACCAACTGCATTTTATAAGCATTATCCTTTGAAACGGGAATTAATTTTTGATTTTTAAGGATATTTTGACCCGTTTTAATTGATAATCGCAAAGTAGCCGTTGAATTAGGCGGAATCGTCACTTGATACACCGTTTTACCATTTTCCTTCTTCCAAGCGGATTCAATCAAGCCCGTTGGTGCATTAAAACTGGCTTGAAATGCATCCAATCCTTCCACAAAATGCGGTTCTAAAAGTATATTTTTGAAACCCGGATTCTGAGGGTCAGGTTTGATACCTGCCAAGGCTTTGTACATCCACGCCCCTACTTCTCCAAACATGATGTGGTTGAGTGAAATATCAGATTTGGCATCAATGGGCCAATTTTCGTACAAAGTCGTTGCGCCATTAACCATCCACCAACCCCATGATGGATAGGTTTCTTGAGCCGCCACTTTATACGCCAAATCTGCATATCCGTTTTCACTCAACGCGTTCAAAATGGCTTTTGTACCCAATAAACCTACATCTAAATGACTATCATCCGCCTTTACCCGCTTTGCCAAATTAGCGGCAATGGTGCTTGTCATATCAGCGGGAACAAGCCCCCATTGCAGCGGAACGCTTAATTCCGTTTGTAATCCTGTGCCGTAAATGCCTTTTGTTTTATCCAAATATTTGGCATTAAAAGCCGTTTTAATTTTATCTGCCAATTGAGAATATTTTTCAAAATCGACTGTTTTACCCAATAATTTTGCTGTTTGGGCTAAAATCGTCGCATCCACGAAGTAGTAAGCCGATGAGGTAAACTCCACTGGCGACTGCGATTTGACGGGTACCCAATCGCCCAAACCCCAATTGGTTAAACCATCGGGCGCAAGGGTCGTGATATGGTCAACGTAGCGTTTCATGTTCTCATAATTATCCATCAATGGCTTTTGATCGCCATAAAATAAGTACAAATTCCACGGAATAATGGCAATCGTGCTCGTCCAATCTGGTCCATTTGCCCACTCGTAACCCCAACCACTCGTAGGGATAATCGCAGGTAAAACGCCATTGGATTGCTGCTCGTCTCGGTGGTCAGCAAGCCATTTTTCGTAAATTGTAAAACCGTCAAAATTATACAAACCCGTTTCGCTGGCAATGTGCGCATCGCCCGTCCAACCATTTTTCTCCCGCTGCGGGCAATCCGTTGGGTAGCCAAAAAGGTTGGATAAATAGGCATTATTCGTTGCTGCCCATATTTTATTTAAAGTCGGATTGGATGAACGAATCTGCCCAATCGGTGGCACATCGCTGTGCATAAAATACCCCTTTAGGCTCTCTTTTGTCAACTCAATCGGCTGGTCGCTCGTCACTTCCACGTATTGAAAACCCTTGTAATTGAACTTGGGCGTAAACGTCTCTTCCCCTTTTCCGCTTAAGATGAAAATATCGGTTTGAAAAGGGTCGGTATCGTCTTTGGGGCGATAATGGACGTCAATATTGGACATATCCGTGTGCCCATTTTCATAGATTCTTTCGGTATGTCTCAGTTTAATAATTGTGCCCGCCGCGCCTTTTACCATAATTTTACACACACCCGAAATGTTTCTGCCGAGGTCAAAAACGTAGTTTTTATCGCTGAATCGTTGCATTTTTTTACTTAAAACCTCCTCTACGTCTCTAATCGGGTGCATCGCTTGCGCCACAATATTTTTCGACGGTGCTGACCGAAAAACGACTCTTTTCCAAGCAGTGTCCACAAAATTAGGTGTATCCCAGCCCCTCAGTATCAATCGGGCATCGTAGTGTTCGGCGGTATAAATGCTGTTAAAAATGACCGGACTTACCGACGTTTTCCACGTTTCACTCGTCCCTATGACATCCGTGCTGCCATCATCATATTTTATCCGAATATCCATGCAAAAAGTAGGTCGTGCACGCCACGGTGCTTTATCGAAATACCAAACCGCCGTGGATTGATGGTTGAACCAACCGTTACCCAATAAAACACCCACCGCATTTTTACCTTGTTGAAAATGCTGCGTAACATCGTGCGTCACGTACAGAGTGCGCCTATCGAAGCGGGTGTACATCGGGTCAAGGCGGTGATTACCCACTTTTTGACCATTGATGGACAGTTCATACAAACCAGCCACCGCAATGTATGCCCTTGCCGAAACGATTTTTTTAGATACCGGAATTTCTTTTCTGAAATAAGGTGCATTTTTATTGTCAATATCTCGAGAGTCACAAATCCACGCTCCTTGCCAATTAAAAATATGCATCATGCCCATTTCAAAGGTCGAAATAGGTGTTTTTGAACTTATTTTATCTGCCTTATCCCACGTCACCACCTTCCAAAAATATTTGGTAAAAGGCTTCAAGGCTTTGCCCTTGTAAATCGCCAATTGAATATTTGAAACGGTTTTCGCCGTTTGCCAAACATCGCCTACGCCTTTTAAAACCTGCATGGAGTCCGTTCCCACAATGATTTGATAGGCGGATTGGGTCGTTTCCGAACGCCAAGCCAAGCGCGGGTTAGGCGCGTCAATGCCAATGGGGTTCACCAAATGCTCACATTCTAAGTCTTTTAATTGGGCAAAAACCAAGACAGAATTGAGCAAAATGCCTAAAAAAAGGTTTATTTTTATTAAAAATCTGGTTGGTTTCATTGAGAGAGATATTAAAGTAAACAAAAGGGGAATTTATGAACTCCCCTTTTGCAAAATGTACGATTATTAGGTATGGTTATTAAAATTTTAAAATCACACTTGGATTCATCGGATAACGCCCGAAATCTTCGCCGTAAATAGCCAGCCCCCCCTCAGTATCCGACTGAATTTTTAAGGTTAAAAAGCCTTGACTCGCCGCTTTTTTCAAGTCCGCTTTTGAAATCGGTATTTTAATCAAATATCCATACGAACCCGCTTCGCGCAATTTTCTGTCTTTTAACTGATTATGCCACGATAAGACGCCGCGATGATCGGCGGGGTCATCTTCCAAAGTCACCGTTTTGGCTTTCGCACCGTTCACAAAAACGCTGATTACTGAGGGGGTCTTCGTTTCGTCGGTCATGGGGTATGCATTCGGATTTTTATGCGGTGAAACCCTTGCCCCAAGCATATAATCTTGATTTTTATTAAAATCTGCCCCTTTATCCTTGTCAAAAAGCTGCTTGGCGGAGGCTTCAAAAAGGACATAAGCCTCCTTTGCGTCACCCGTTTTTATGGTTTTTGAAATCGGAATTTGATACTCAAAAAAGCCCTTACCTGCGCCATTCACTTTCAAACCATCGAAAACGTCCCATTTTTTAATGGACCAATCGGCTTTTTTATAGTCCTTGGGTTTTACTTCTAAAATAATCGTATTCGCCTTATTTTGGGCTGATTTTACGATAAAATTATAGAAATTATGGTGTAAAACTGTACCTTCCGCGTCTTTTAAAGTTAATTTTACGATGCCCAAACCCGCTATTTCGGGCACTTTAACTTGGATAGAATTCAACTGTTTTTGCATCCACGGCTGATAATCAAATGGTATTTTATAGGCGGTTAAAGTCTGTATTCCTCCCGTTTTGTCCATAAAATCGACGGAATATTCAATGAAAAGCTGATTATTAGTCATCGCTTTTCCTGACATGGCAGAGATGAAAAGCGGGACTTCAAGCGTCTCACCACCTTTCAAAGTTTTACAAATTTCATTGCCCGTTGAAAGATAAAAAAGGGAGTGAAAATCCTTATCCGTCATACCTGAAACCATATCCTCCAAACCCGTGTATTTTTTAGTACGGTCGAAACGCCAATAGCCGTTCCACTCATTAATCACATCATGGTGTTCCGTGTACAACCAGCCCGCCACTTTTGGATATTTACGAAAAGTATTCATCATGCGGTGATAATCCCAACTCCAATCCACATCACCTGTGCTGCCGTCGTAGCCCCACACATTGCCACATTCTGAATTAATATTGGGTTGATTACCTTGTTTAAAAACCTTTTCAAAATGGTGCGTGCTGCCTTCAAAGGTATTTTTATCTATCATTTTTAAATGCTCTTCCCAAGCCCAACCAGGCAAATATTCATGCCAAGAGTTGATATCCGTTTCGGTATGCCCACGACCACAACAAATGGAATTATCCTCAACCAAGCGGGTAGGGTCAAGAGATTTCGCGAGATAATACATTGAAGCAACCCAATTTTGCGTTTTAGGCAGATACTGAGATGATTTTTTACCATTTTCAACAACCTCCGTCCTAAGTCCCCACGTTTCATTAAAAGTAATCCACGAAAAAATAGCGGGGTGATTATAGTCCCTTTTTATCATTTCACGCAAAGTATAATCGGATTCCGCTTGTGCTTGTGCGTCGGGTTCGCCCCACGAATTGGGCAAATCAGACATGACCAACAAGCCCAATTTATCCGCCCAATACAACTTGCGGGGCACGTCCACTTTGATGTGAGTACGCAAACCGTTTAAGCCAATATTTTTACACAATTGGATTTCATTTTTCATAAAATCATCACTTGGAAAAGTATA
>JANPGW010000417.1:0-1688 GCA_031424115.1 Saprospiraceae bacterium
GTTAAAAAGCCTTGACTCGCCGCTTTTTTCAAATCGGCTTTTGAAATCGGTATTTTAATTAAATAACCATACGAACCTGCTGCGCGCAATTTTTTATGTTTTAATTGTTTGTGCCACGATAAAACGCCGCGATGATCGGCAGGGTCGTCTTCCAAAGTCACCGTTTTGGCTTTCACGCCATTGATAAAAACGCTGATTACTGAGGGGGTCTTCGTTTCATCTGTCATGGGGTAAGCATTGGGATTTTTATGCGGTGAAACCCGTGCGCCAAGCATATAATCTTGATTTTTATTAAAATCGGCTCCCTTATCTTTATCAAAAAGCTGCTTGGCGGAGGCTTCAAAAAGAACATAAGCCTCTTTAGCATCACCTGTTTTCACTGCTTTTGAAATCGGAATTTGGTATTCAAAATAACCTTTACCGGCACCATTTACTTTTAATCCTTCCAAAACACCCCATTTTTTAAGCGACCATTCAGCTTTTTTATAAGCATTGGGTTTTACTTCTAAAATGGTCGTATTCGCCTTATTTTGAGCCGATTTTACGATAAAATTATAGAAATTATGGTGTAAAACTGTACCCTCAGCGTCTTTTAAAGTCAGTTTCACGATGCCCAAACCCGCTATTTCGGGCATTTTAACTTGTAGTGGATTCAACTGTTTTTCCATCCACGGTTGATAATCAAAAGCAATTTTATCGGATATTAGTGTTTGATTATCGCCCGTTTTATCCATAAAATCAACTGAATATTCAATAAAAAGCTGATTATTAGTCATCGCTTTCCCCGACATAACAGAAATAAAAAGCGGCACTTCAAGCGTTTCGCCGCCTTTCAAAGTCTTGCAAATTTCATTGCCCGTTGACAGATAAAACAGGGAATGAAAATCCTTATCCGACATACCCGTAACCATGTCCTCCAAACCCGTATATTTCTTTGTGCGGTCAAAACGCCAATAGCCATTCCACTCATTAATCACATCGTGGTGTTCCGTGTAGAGCCAACCCGCTACTTTCGGATATTTTCGGAATGTATTCATCATGCGGTGATAATCCCAAGACCAATCCACGTCACCCGTGCTGCCATCGTAACCCCACACATTCCCACATTCTGAGTTGATATTCGGCTGATTGCCTTGTTTAAAACCCTTTTCAAAATGGTGCGTACTACCCTCAAAAGTGTTTTTATCAATTTTACTCAAATGCTCTTCCCACGCCCAACCAGGTAGGTATTCATGCCACGAGTTAATGTCCGTTTCAGTATGCCCTCGACCGCAACAAATAGAATTATCCTCAACCAAACGAGTCGGGTCAAGAGATTTGGCAAGATAGTACATCGAAGCCACCCAATTTTGGGTTTTAGGCAAATATTGAGACGTTGATTTGTCATTTTCAACCACTTTTGTCGTCAAGCCCCACGTTTCATTGAAGGTAATCCACGAAAAAATAGCGGGATGATTGTAGTCCCTTTTTATCATTTCACGCAAAGTGTAATCGGATTCCGCTTGAGCTTGTGCATCGGGTTCACCCCATGAATTGGGCAAATCCGCCATGACCAACAAGCCCAATTTATCCGCCCAATACAACTTGCGGGGCACGTCCACTTTGATGTGAGTACGCAAACCGTTTAAGCCAATATTTTTACACAATTGGATTTCATTTTTCATAAAATCATCACTTGGAAAAGTATA
>JANPGW010000418.1:0-12578 GCA_031424115.1 Saprospiraceae bacterium
TTTATTATTGTTAAAATCTAATAAAAAACTCATGCCTATACTTAGGTTGTTTGGTGTCCATTGGGATAATAATGAAGGCACATCTGTATTTATTTTTTTATCATTTTGCATCAACTCAAAAGACTCTATACCTTTATCATCAGAAATGGCTTTGTATATTTTATCGCCCAAAAACCATAAATCACCATTTCTTAATTTAAAAAAATCAAAAACTAAGAAATTATTTTGGTTAATTTGGGTGTTGAGTGATGGGGTATAAAAAATGTCCTTTTCAGTATCATAAAACTCAAGTTTTTTGTTTTCACGGGCTATCAATAATTGACCATTGTCTAAGTTAATGATGTCATATATTTCATCACCTTTTCTATTGGGTTCTAAACAGTCTAATTTTTTAGATTTAATATCATATACATATAACAACCTATCGCCATAGTTACTCAAGTAGATTTTATCATTAATTGCTAATCTTAAAAAAAAATATGCGGCTGTTTTTAAAGAGTCAAAACGGACTATGCTATCCGATTGGGAGTCATAATATGATAAAATCTTACTTGTGTCAAGCGTCCATAAAACGCCATTGTTTTGAATTATACTTTGATAGATACCTTTACTATACGTTTTAAACTTTCCAGTTTTAGGTAAAAAAGTGCATAAATTAGCACCTTGACCCTGAATCCATAATTTACCCTTATTAAATGTTATACTCTGAATTAAATTGATATTGAGTGAATCCGGATTGGAGGGATGTGTCTTATATAAGGTAAATTGCCCCGTAGCGGGATTCAATTTTTGTAATCCTATGCTAAAAGCACTCAACCAGATATTACCAATATCGTCTTCTGCTAAGGCGGATATCCAATTGCCCGCCAGTTTATCGGGTTGATTGGGGTCGAAAGCATAATGTATGGTTTTATACCCGTCAAATTTGTATAAGCCATCCTGATAACCTACCCAAACATAGCCGAGGTGGTCTTCAAGAATAGAAGTTCCTCTATCAATAATAATATTCTCCAAACCTGAAACCGTATGAAGAGAGAGTATTTTATTCAGTTTGAGCTGTTGGGCAGGTAAAGGCATCCCCAAAAAGCAACAAGCGTACAAACAAAGGATATTGTTTTTGAAAGTTGAGATGGCTGGATAATGCGTTTTCATTGGATTGATTAAATTAATATAAAGTTATAAATTTAATCCTTTACAGCGATAATGTAACTTTAAATTCTGTACCAACCCCCTCAGTGGAAACGACCTCCAAAATCCCACCATGCCCCTTCGTCACAATATCATAAGCTAAGGAAAGCCCTAAACCTGTGCCTTGCCCGGTTGGTTTGGTGGTAAAAAAAGGTTGGAAAACTTTGGCTCTTACACTTTCAGGCATACCAGTGCCGTTATCTTTGACTTTTATAATTATTTGATTATCAATCTGTTGAGTAGAAACAGTGACAGTAGGTTTATAAAGCACCCCCTCAGTATTTTCCTTCTTTTTTTCGTTTACGGCATAAAACGCGTTATTAATCAAATTCAATAAAACCCGCCCAATATCTTGTGGAATAACTTCTATTTTAGGTAAATTCTCATCAAAATCCGTAGAGAAGTCAGCATTAAAAGAATTGTCTTTTGCTCTCATGCCATGATAGGAGAGGCGCAAATATTCATCAGCCAATTTATTAATATCAGTCAGTTCTCTTACGCCTGTACTTGCACGCGAGTGTTCGAGCATCCCCTTCACAATACTACTTGCACGTTTGCCATGATGATTGATTTTCTCTTGGTTTTGACTTAAATCAACGAACAATTCATCTATATAAGTGTCGTCTTTTTCAGGTCTTTTAAGTTCATCTTTTAAATCTTTGACCAAATCAACACTGAGTTCCGAGAAATTATTGACGAAATTCAAAGGGTTTTGTATTTCGTGGGCGATACCTGCGGTGAGTTCACCGAGGCTTGCGAGTTTTTCTGATTGAATGAGTTGGGTTTGGGTGGATTTGAGTTGAGTTAAGGTTTTTTCTAAATCTTGATTGGCTTTTTGTTTCTGTCGAATACTGCGATATAAAAAATAACCAGCAATAGCCATTAGACCTAAAATAACTAAAAGTCCATTTTGCTTCAATCTGTTTTGAGCCGCTAAGTTTTTTGCCTCAGTGTTTCTAACAACTTCTTGTTCTTGAATGATTTTTTTCTGTAAAGCATTTACCCTATCAACCCCATAAATGGAATCATTTAAGGATTTAGAAATTTTAGTATAGTAATAGGCTTGCTTTATATCTTTTTGTTCATACAATTCCGATAAAATATCGCTTAAATCCAACATATCCCCTTTGTATTTATAGGCTTCGGCAAGGTCAAAGCCTTGTTTGGCATAATAAATTGCCGAATCAATTTTATTTAAGGATTTGTAATATTGAGCAAGAAGTTGATTAGCAATACTTTGCCCCTTAATACTTTTACCTTTTGTACTAATGTCAAGGGCTTTAATGATATGAGCATAAGCTGTATCATAATGCTTTAATTTTAAGTAAGTAGCCGCCATTCGATAATTGGCTAAAGCCACAATTGGACTATTATTCACATGAATCATCATATAGTTTGCCTGATGTAAATATATCAAAGCAGAGTCTAATTGATTTTTCTTAAGATAGGTGTCTCCTAAGTTGGCAATAGCGGTTGCATAGAGTTCTTTATTATCAATTGTTTCTCTTATTTTAATAGATGATTTCAAATATTGAATAGATAAATCATACTCTTTTAAATCAGAATATGCGACACCCATCGTTATATAACTCCTTGATAGTTCATCTTTGAAGTCATATTTTTGAGCAATACTGTTGCTTTTAAAACAATAAAGCATCGCATTTTGTAAATCCCCAGAAATACGATATGTTGCGCCAATAGTGGTTAAAGCATGGGCTTCGCCTTGTGGAAAGTTGATTTCTTGAGCCATTGCCAACGCTTTTTGACCCAATGCAATTGCTGTATCGGGCTTTGATAAACGATAATAATACCCTATTTCTGAAATCAAGAGGACTTTGCTTTTATCGTCAGTAGCCAAAGACAGTTTCTTTGATAAACTATCTATATATTTGGATTGGGTAAAGCCTATTTGCCCGAAACAAATAAAAAAACATATGATTGTTATTATTTTCATATCTTTTAGTGTGATAATGTTACAATAAATGTTGTGCCTATACCTTCTATACTTTCCACTTCCAAACTCCCACCATGCCCTTTCGTCACAATATCATAAGCCAATGAAAGCCCTAAACCTGTGCCCGAACCAGTAGGTTTAGTTGTAAAAAAAGGTTGAAAAACTCTAGCTTTCACGCTTTCGGGCATACCGATGCCGTTGTCTTTGACTTTTATAACTATAGAGCCAGCCCCCCCCGCCCCCAAAGGGGGAGGCAAGTAGTGGGTAGTGACCGATACTGAGGGGGTATAACTTTCATCGGTTGAAAGCAACTTTCTTTGATTGACAGCATAAAAAGCATTATTAATTAAGTTCAATAAAACCCTTCCCATATCTTGAGGAATGACTTCTATTTTAGGCAAATTTTCATCAAATTCTGTTGAAAAATCCGCATTAAATGAATTGTCTTTCGCTCTCATTCCATGATACGAAAGTCTTAAATATTCATCCGCTAATTTATTAATATCAATCAATTCCTTTACGCCTGTACTTGCACGAGAGTGTTCGAGCATTCCTTTAACAATGCTGCTTGCCCGCTTGCCGTGGTGGTTTATTTTTTCTAAATTGGATTTTATATCGCTTGAAATCGCTTTTACTTCACTGGTATTTCCTTTGCCAATTTCTTCATTCATTTCATCAATGAGTTCATTACTGAGTTCCGAGAAATTATTGACAAAATTCAAGGGGTTTTGTATTTCGTGGGCGATGCCTGCGGTAAGTTCGCCGAGCGAGGCGAGTTTTTCAGATTGGATGAGTTGGGTTTGAGTAGCTTTGAGTTGGAAAAGCGATTTCTCAAGTTGTCGGCTCTTTTCATCAATTTCATCTTTTTGTTTTTGAAGAAGTTCATTTGCTTTTTGTTTTTGCCGATTGTTACGGTACAAAAACAATCCAACGAGTGAAAGCACACCGAGGCCTACACCAAAACCGTATTGTTTGAGTTGGTACTCGCGTTTAGTTTGTAGCTCTTGAGCGAGCTGTTGTCGTCTTTGTTCTTCAAAAAGTGTTTTTTGAAGTTCTTGAATTTTATTTGCGCCATAAAGAGAATCATTCACAGCAAGAGCCATTTGCAAATATTTGTTAGCTTGTTTTGTGTCGGTTGTTTCATACTGCTCTGCCAACATTTTGCTGATACGTAAAATAGTGGGTTTGTAATCAATTTTCAATGCAACATCAAGCCCAAGTTTGGAATAATAAATTACAGAATCACGTTGTTTCATGTCTTTAAAAATTTCAGCGATGTTACTGCACGCATCAACCATTCCGAAATTATCAACATCTATTTTGAATCCTTCAATGCTTTGATGTAAATAATTCAGTGCTGCTTCCTTATTGCCTAATTTTGATTGAGCAACGCCAAGGAACATTAAAATGGTAGGTCGAATGCTGGAATAATCTGTAAATTCAGGTTTAAAAGCATTGTCATAAGCTTTTTTAAGAATAATATTGGCAGAGTCCAGTTTATTGAGCTGAATAAAGTCCAGTCCGCTCCACACTTGAATTAATATTCTCCAATAAATATCGCTGGGTGTATGTTGAATGGTTTCGTCTATTTTAACGGCGCGATTTATAAAATCATTGGCTTTCGTAAAATCATTTAAAAACCAATAAGAAGCGCCAATAGTGTTTAAACAGTTGGCAGTTTCAAATGGTAATTTATTATCTTCGGCTATACGCAACGCCTTAAATAAAATGGCTAAAGCTTCAGGAGCATTACCACGAAAAGCGAAAGCGATACCTTGGGAATTTAAAATTCTTACGCCACCTTTATGAAATTGAAGCTGCTTCGCCAGCTCCAAACCTTGCTTGCTATAAAAACCGAGTGAATCATTGTTATTATATTGATAAATTGTGCATAATTCAGCTAAAAGCAGCACACGGTTTGTATCAGCTTTAGAGTTTGCTAATTCCGCTTTTAAAATATCAAGATACTTCCTGCTTTCGGCATTTTGCCCAACAGCAAAAGAAGGCAACAACAAAAACAAATAATATATAACTAATTTTCTCATCATTCATTGGTTTTAAAAGGTAAAGAAATAATAAACTCAGAGCCTATCCCCTCAGTACTTACCACTTCCAAAGCCCCCCCATGCCCTTTTGTGACAATATCATACGCCAACGAAAGTCCTAAACCTGTGCCTTGTCCCGTTGGTTTTGTTGTGAAAAAGGGTTGAAAGACTTTGGTTTTTACAGCTTCAGATATACCAATGCCATTGTCTTTTACTTTTATGATTATTTGATTATCAAGCTGTTTTGTACTCACTAATACTGAGGGGGTATAACCTTCCGAAGGTTTCAAACCTTCGGAAGGTTGAGCACGTTGGTTTACCGCATAAAAAGCATTATTAATCAAATTCAATAAAACGCGCCCAATATCTTGCGGAATAACTTCTATTTTAGGTAGTTTTAAATCAAATTCTGTTTTAAAATCAACATCAAAAGAATCGTTTTTAGCTTTAAAACCATGAAAAGCCAATCTCAAATATTCATCAGCCAATTTATTAATATCAGTCAATTCTTTTACGCCTGTACTGGCGCGAGAGTGTTCGAGCATACCTTTTACAATGCTGCTTGCTCGTTTGCCGTGATGATTGATTTTCTCTTGGTTTTGGCTTAAATCATCGAATAATTCATCAATATAAACTTCGTCTTTCTCAGGTTTTTTAAACTCATCTTTTAAATCTTTGACCAAATCCACGCTGAGTTCCGAGAAGTTATTCACAAAATTCAATGGATTCTGAATCTCATGGGCGATGCCTGCGGTGAGTTCACCAAGGGAAGCGAGTTTTTCGGATTGGATGAGTTGGGTTTGGGTAGCTTTGAGTTCAGTTAAAGCTTTTTCAACCTTGTCTTTTTGGAGATTTATTTCTTCATTTTTACCTTGTAAAACAGCATTGGCTTTTTGTTTTTGACGATTATTGCGATATAAAAAAAACGCAACGAGCAATAGTAAAGCCAAACCACTAAATAATAAATACTGTTCCAGTTGATTTTGATGCGCAATTCTCTCAGTTTCAATTGTATTTCGTCGTTCCTCTTCTTGGGCAACCATCGCTTGAATAGCTTTCATATTTCCGGCACCAAATAGACCTTCTTTGGCAGTGGTAGCTATTTTATAATATCGGAAAGCCTCTTTTGTATCTTTGCCTTCATAGAGTTCTGACAACAAAGTAGCTGCTTCTAAAACACCTACTTTTTGATTTCCTGTTTCACCATCTGCAAGCCCGATTTTGGCATAATAGATACTGGAATCAGGCTTATTTGTTTTTTTATAAAATTGAGCAATAAGGGTATTACTAAGAGAACTACTTCTATAATCTTTATTTTTGATAGCCATTTTAAGGCTTTCTTGATAATAATTTAAAGCAAGTTGATGATTGCCCAATTTGAAATAAGTATTTCCTAAACTCCTGAAAACGTGTGGGTCGGCACCATTTTCCGATTGGTTAAAATAATAAAGGCTTTTTTGAAGATAAAATAAAGCCGAATCTAATTGATTTGTTGCCTCATATACAATTCCAATATCCATACATACAAAACCATATCCTACAAAAGAGTGATGAGTGTTTTCAAAAAGTGTTTTCATCTGTTGGAAATAGCTCATAGCTTTGGGATAGTCTTTTAATTCAAAATAAACATAACCAATATTGCCTAACGGTATTCCTCTTACTTCACCGACGATATGATTCTTTTCAGCGAGATTTAAAGCATTAAATCCAATTTCTAATGCTTTAGGCAAATTACCTAAGCCTTGCCATATAAGACATGTAAAAGCCAAGACTTGTATTTCTCCATCTATAAATCCAATTTTATGGGTCAATTCAATCGCTTTATCGCTATAAAAAAGAGAAGAGTCTGGATTAGTATAACGGTAAAACCATATTAAATCAATCATAATAAACACACGACTTGTATCATTTGTAACAATAGCCAATTCGTGTTTTAAACTATCAAGAGATTTGCTTTGAGAAAAACAAAAACTACAAGATAGAGAGCATAATAGTATTAAAAATAATATCTTCATCATCCATTGGTTTTAAAAGGTAAAGTAATAATAAACTCTGAGCCGACCCCCTCAGTAGAAACCACTTCCAAACTCCCCCCATGCCCTTTCGTTACAATATCATACGCCAATGAAAGCCCTAAGCCAGTGCCTTGACCTGTTGGTTTGGTGGTAAAAAAGGGTTGAAAAACCTTGGCTTTGGTGGCTTCGGACATGCCGATGCCATTGTCTTTGACACGGATTTCAATCGTATTCCCCACTTGTTTTGTACTCACGGATACTGAGGGGGTATAACCTTCGGAAGGTTTCAAACCTTCCGAAGGTTGAGCGCGCTGATTAACCGCATAAAACGCATTATTAATCAAATTCAATAAAACCCGCCCAATATCTTGCGGAATCACTTCTATTTTAGGCAAGTTTTCATCAAAATCTGTTGTGAAGTCCGCATTAAAAGAATCGTCTTTTGCTCTTAATCCATGATACGACAATCTTAAATATTCATCCGCCAATTTATTAATATCGGTCAATTCTTTCACGCCCGTACTCGCACGAGAGTGTTCGAGCATCCCTTTCACAATACTGCTTGCCCGTTTGCCGTGATGATTGATTTTCTCTTGATTTTGACTTAAATCATCGAATAATTCGCCGATATATTCCTTGTCTTGCGTGGGTTTTTCGATTTCTTCTTTTAAGTCTTTTACCAAATCCTCGCTCAATTCCGAGAAGTTATTGACAAAATTCAAAGGGTTTTGTATTTAATGTGCAATACCAGCGGTGAGTTCGCCGAGGGAAGCGAGTTTTTCGGATTGGATGAGTTGGGCTTGGGTGGCTTTGAGTTTTGATAAAGTATTTTCTAAAACAGCATTGGCTTTTTGTTTATTTTGGTTGTTTCGATATAGAAAATAGAGGAAAACAATGGTAGATAACAAAGCTGCGGCTATGCTGAATAACCACCAGCGTTGATTTCTGTTTTCGTGTTCTTTTTTGAGTTTCTCTTGTTCATAAGAAGCTCTCTCTTGTTCATTTTTTTGAGTAAAGTTTTCTATTGCCAGATTGGTCGCAAGATTGGCGATGTCTTGTTCATCTTTCTCTTTTATATAGCTTCGATATTTTTTTAGGTATTCAAAAGCCTTCGTTGGCTGACCTGTTTCTTCATATACTTCTGAAAGCAATAAACTGGTCTTAATTTTCAACCAATCTTCACTTATTGCTTCTATAAGAATTTGTTCATAACTTTTTTCTGCGAAAAGAATGCTTTTCTCCCAATCGCCCAACTTTTGATAACATTGGGCTATATAGAAATTGAAATACTTTAGTAAGGGCACTTCATTTATTTCTTTAGCAATTTTATTTGCCTGAAAATATTCTCCTAATGCTTCTTGATATTTACCTTGGCCCATCAATAATTGTCCCGCAGCATCATGACTTCTGGCTTCAAAAGAAGCACGATTTTTCTTATCCTTGATTTCATTGGCAAACGACTTCGCTTTCTCCAAATATTGTTTCGCTTCATCATATTTTTTCAATGGCACGAGCTCAAAGAGAACCTCAATATAGATAAATGCGATGTCATCGAAATTTTTGGCTTCAATTTGAAATTCAATCGCTTTTTTCATATAATCCGCAGCCTTTTGATACATACCTACATGGTCAAAAGAAATGCCCAAAGTACTCAGAACATTGATCCTCAAATTTTGCTCTCCAATTCTTTCGAGTTCGTAATCTGCTTTCAACATATATTCAAAACCGAAGGTTTCTTTGTGAAAACGATACATATAATTGTATCCTATTACGAAATTGAGAAATGCTCTTTCCCGAACATCTGTAATATTTGCTATAATTGCCTTCACATCGTTTTCGACTTCATTCGCTTCCTTTATTTTATTGTTGGCTTCTAATGCACGTATTTTATTGAATGATATCATAGCAACAAGTTCTGGCTGTCCTATTTCCTTAAATAATTTTATAGATTGGTCGGCAAACTGTATGTTTTCATTGGTTTTGTTCAGCATTTGATAATTGGTACTGATAGCCCCAAGAATATGAGCCATCATTTCTTTATCATTGTCTTTTTCAAAATGCTTTAATGCTTCCAAGAGTTTGACAATTACTTTTTCGGAGTCTGTTTTTTGGGGCATGAACTCCATCAATTTATTGGGTTCTTCTTTTTCCCTGATGTCAGCATAGAATAAAGTTTTTTTATGGTAATAATAAGGATCTGCACCACCCGACATAAACATCATGAAATTCAAATAAAGCCCTTCGCCTTTGGGGTAATTGAGTTTTTGGGATAGTTGACGGGCTTGCTTGGCGGCAAGTATTCCTCGTTCAAATTGCATATCGAATAAGCAAAGGAGAGCCAAATCATTTAGTTGCACAACTTTTGTGGTGTCTTCTGATGGTTGAGTCATTAATAGTTTTTGTACACTATCAATTTTAGCTGTATAAGCACTTACATTGCTTTGAGCAAAAGTATATGAAGAAAAAAAGAGTAGGAAAAGGACTAATTGTTTCATCACAAATTGGTTTTAATAGGTAAAGTAATCATAAACTCCGAGCCGACCCCCTCAGTTGAAAGCACTTCCAAAGTCCCCCCATGCCCTTTCGTCACAATATCATACGCGAGTGAAAGCCCTAAACCTGTGCCTTGTCCGGTTGGTTTGGTGGTGAAAAACGGTTGAAAGACTTTGGCGCTCACACTTTCGGACATACCGATTCCGTTGTCTCTAACTTTTATAATAATTTGATTGTCAAGCTGTCGAGTATAAACAGAAACGGTTGACTTATACCCCCCCTCAGTATTTTGCTTCTTTTTTTCATTGACTGCATAAAACGCATTATTAATCAAATTCAATAAAACGCGCCCAATATCTTGAGGAATGACCTCTGTTTTAGGCAAGTTTTCATCAATAATCAATTCATAATCAGCATTAAAAGAATTGTCTTTCGCTCTTAAACCATGATAGGAAAGTCGTAAATATTCATCCGCCAATTTGTTAATATCTGTCAATTCCTTCACGCCCGTACTGGCGCGAGAGTGTTCAAGCATCCCTTTTACAATACTGCTTGCCCGTTTGCCGTGATGATTGATTTTCTCTTGGTTTTGACTTAAATCATCGAATAATTCGCCGATATATTCCTTGTCTTGCGTGGGTTTTTCGATTTCTTCTTTTAAATCTTTAACCAAATCCACACTCAATTCAGAGAAGTTATTGACAAAATTCAAAGGGTTTTGTATTTCATGGGCGATGCCTGCGGTGAGTTCACCCAAAGAAGCAAGTTTTTCGGATTGTATGAGTTGGGCTTGGGTGGCTTTGAGTTGGGTTAGCGTGCTTTCTACTTTTGCTTTTTGTTGTTGAAGCAAGTTTTTTGCTTTCTTTTCTTTCTGATTATTGCGATAAAGAAAAAAAGCAACAAATAGCAACATTCCCAGACCGAGTATTAGAGCATACTGCTTTAATTGGTTTTCTTTTGCAATTCTTTGGGTTTCAATGTTGCGTTGGCGTTGTTGTTCATCAGAAATTGTTTTTTGCAGTTCATATACATTTTTTCTGCCATAAAGCTCGTCATTGATAGCTTTCGAGAGTTTTAGATAATAATGGGCTTCTTTAAGATCTTTAGATTCTAACTGTTCTGCTAAAAGCGTGCTTGCATCTAACATTAAATACTTGAAATTTATTAAACTCCCTTCTGCAAGTGCTTTCTTGGCATAGTATATACACGAATCCGGTTGATTCAATTCTTTAAAAAATCCCGCCATGACATTATAAGAAAAAGTGCCATAAAAATGATCGTCGTTTTTATTATTGATTTCAATACTTTCTCTTACATATTCAATAGCTTTCTCTCGATTACCCAACTGAAATTGGAGACTCCCCATTTCTCGAATAAGGTGTGAATGACGCGGAGTATATTTAAAAGATTCTAATTGGTCATACGCTTTTTTAAAGTAAACGGCAGCTGAATCCAATTGGTTATTCCTTCGATAACAGCGACCAAGATTTGTTACTGAATTAGACACCAAATCCATATTTATGGGTTCAAATATTTTCAATGCTTGCCTTTGGTAATTAATGGCATCCGGGAAATCATTTAATTGCGAATAGACGATAGATATACTATTGAAACAATTGCCTACTTCCTCGAGATAATGTTCCTTTTCGGCAATTTGCAACCCTTTAAATAGAAACTCTAAAGCTTTCGGAAAATCCCCTTTTAATCTAAAACAATTCCCCAAACGGTCATAAGCATTAGCTTCACCTCTTAAAAATTTAATTCTTTGTGATAAATTTAAAGCTCGCTGCCCATAAATAAAATCAGAATCATTTTTTTGATTACGATATGCATAGCCTATGTCTATCATGCGCAACACACGACTTGTATCGTTTGTAGCAATTGATAATTTATGCTTTAAACTGTCTATACCTTTAAGGTCTTGCGCGATTGCAAAAGTAGGCAATAACAGCAGCAAAAACATTTTAACTAACTGTCTCATCATCCATTGGTTTTAAAAGGTAAAGTAATGATGAACTCCGAGCCGACCCCCTCAGTTGAAATCACTTCCAGAGTGCCGCCATGTCCTTTCGTCACAATATCATATGTGAGTGAAAGTCCTAAACCTGTGCCTTGCCCTGTTGGTTTAGTCGTAAAAAAAGGTTGAAAGACTTTGGCTTTGGTTGCTTCGGACATACCGATGCCGTTGTCTTTCACTTTTATAATTATTTGATTATCAATCTGTTTTGTAGTCACCAATACTGAGGGGGGATATTTTTCATCGCTTGTATGTAGTTTTCTGTGGTTAACCGCCCAAAACGCATTATTAATCAAATTCAATAAAACCCGCCCAATATCTTGTGGAATGACTTCGATTTTAGGCAAGTTTTCGTCAAATTCTGTTTTAAAATCTGCATTAAAATCCTTGTCTTTTGCTCTTAAACCATGATAACTTAATCGCAAATATTCATCAGCCAGTTTATTAATATCCGCCCATTCCTTCACGCCTGTACTTGCCCGAGAATGTTCCAACATCCCTTTCACGATACTACTCGCTCGCTTGCCATGGTGGTTGATTTTCTCTTGGTTTTGACTTAAATCTGTAAATAATTCCCCTACATATTCTTTATCAATATCGGGTTTGTCCATTTCATCTTTTAAATCTTTGACCAAATCCACACTCAATTCCGAGAAGTTATTGACGAAATTTAAAGGGTTTTGTATTTCATGGGCTATGCCTGCGGTGAGTTCGCCGAGGGAAGCGAGTTTTTCGGATTGGATGAGCTGGTTTTGAGTGGATTTAAGCTCTACCAAAGTCTTCTCGATTTGTCTTTTTTGTTCTTCTAATAAAAAATTGGCTTTAACTTTCATTTTATTGCTTTTGTATAATATAAAAGCAATAAT
>JANPGW010000419.1:0-4388 GCA_031424115.1 Saprospiraceae bacterium
TAATAATCTATCGAACCTTGTGGCACTATCAGCCTGTCGCTTAAACCATGAATGAGCAATAATTTACCATTATTGTTTTTAAACGCTTGCAAATCAGGGTTATCCGTTCCAAAAATACTACCGTATTGCTCAACCGACTGATTGTATAATAATTGAAACTCGTCCATTGTAATCGGCACACCTGTCCATTTTGGATTGGATTTTAGAAAATATGCTACCCATTCTACTGAAATACTAAACGGCTCACCTTCGCCCGCTTTAGTCCCTGCAAGTGGTAAGAAAGGCGTACCGGGTGGCAGCCCATACCACATAAATTGACCGTCTTTCGTTTTGGCACCTTCCCAAATTTTTTGAACAACTGCCGCATCTTTTTCTGTAAACTCACTGTCACCTATTTGCTTCCCAATCAATGGGTTAAGGTCGTATTTGAGGTCGAGCGCATTTTCAATGACCCCGTCCGTAAAACCATCTTTTGCATCCACATCAGCAATAATTGCTTGATTGAGTGCTTCAAATTTTTGGGACGAAATATAATTATTCAATTCGTGCATCACAACTTGAGGCCAAAGTTCAGTCACTAAAAAGCGATGCCAGTTAGTGGCAGGAAAAAGCGACAAAATACCATCATAATCCTTTGGGTAACGCTGTGCTTCACTCAATCCTTGTCTGCCACCGGTTGAACCGCCAAAGAAATAAGTGTATTTAGCAGGTTTTCCGTAATAGGCTTTCACCAATTCTTTACCCACAACAGTCATGTCATGGATGCCCAAATAAGCATTGTCTTGAATGAGTTGCCAGTCCAATTGTCCTTTTTCATTCAAAGCAAAAGAGCCACTACCGCCAGGGTGTCCTGTATTGGTAGAACCGACCGCAAAACCTTTAATCATAAATGGATTTTTGTTGAGGCTCAAGTCGGGAAAGCCACCTAAAAAACCGCCACCACCTGTGCCTTCAAATCTACCATTCCAATTGTCGGTAGGCAAGGCTAACCAAACCACGACGCTGTCATTGGCAGGTGGGTGATTGACAATCGCTTCTATGCGACACATACTGTCTTTAGCCACAACAGAAGCGGAAACTATTTTAGTATTTGGAAGTTTTACCTTTGCTAAGGCTTCACAATCACAAATAGGTTTGCTATCCGCATAAATCGGTTTTAAAGGCTTTTGGAGTTGTGCATTAGCACCCAATGAAATACTTAATAATACAATGAGGTCGAAAATTGTTCTTTTCATACAGTAAATATTTAAAGTTTAAAACGAATATCCATTATGTTGATAAGGGTCTTTATCAATTCGCATGGTCAATAATTTCCCATATTTCCGTTCCTAAATCTTTTGAAATCATGCCAACACCATTCATCGTTACCATGAATTCTTTATTTGGATACACTTTTTTAAAAGCTTCCATGAAATAACCATTGGTCTCGTTTTTGAGTATATCATCAAGGGAATTTGTAATGAAGATTCTATAATAATTCTCGCCGTCGGCAGTTTGAGGATATAGATGACGACCAAAAACCCAACTGGTTATATTGCCCATTTTGTTGGCTTCTGCTAATACAGGATTCATCATTTTAGCAAACTTTTCTACTTCATCTTCCTTGCCATTCGCTACTTTCATGTGAACACGCTGTACAAAACGCCCTCCTGGTTTTCCGCGCTCTAACTCTAAGAATAAAACACGCTCCACCAACTTCCGTGTTTTATTGGTGTTTTCAGCAATCGCTAAATCTTCCTTAGACATGCCTTTGGTGATATAGTCCCAAGTCATGTCTTTGGCTTCTTCCAATTCTTTTCCGCTTTTATAAAAGGTGACGGTTTGATAGTCATAATCTGCGTTTGTGCCACTTGGATAGAGGCGACGAATCAAGAGCCAATTAAGGATTTTGCCATCAGCCATACGCCGCTGATGTACTTTTTTCCAAACTTGTTCTGTTTTTAAATAATCGGCTTCCATGCCAGGTTCTACTTTCATATTGTTTGACTCAACGTAAACAATCTCAGTAGGAGTTGTTTGAGATGAAACAGGAATAGACAATACGAGGTATAATCCTACGAAAATCAAAGCTTTAATAGCTGAACTCAACTGTGTGATGTTTTTCATTTTATAGGTATTTTTGAAATGATAAGATGACTTTTCTTTATTTTTTTAAATAAGTGAGCGCCGGACCAACTTGTACTAAACCATGCGCTTTTCTAAATGCGGTTTTCTCTTCTTCTGACATTTTGGCTAATTTACCTTCACTGATAGCTTGGAAAAGTTCTTCCATTTTACCGGCTGGTTGAAATATCATGAGGAGTCGGGCATTTTCTTCATTTGTTTTAGCAAAAGCATGGGGAACACCTCTTGGTCCAAAAACACTATCTCCAGCCTTGACTTCATACGTTTTATCGCCTACTTTAATTAAAAATTCTCCTTCAAGGACATACCACCATTCATCTTGGTCGAAATGGTAATGTAAGGCAGGCCCCCCTTTTTTTATACGCGTTGATTCAAAAACATACATGTCTCCATCGGTATCTTTTGTAGATACTTTGGTATAGAAGGTATCTCCTTCGAACAAAGTGATGGGTTTATCAAAACGGTCTTTTCCAGCACCCACGTTAAATCCTTTATCAAGCCTGTTTTTCAATCTGTTTTTAAGATTGTTAGCGTAATGAGTTATTGGAATTGTTAGTAGTGAACTGGCGGACAGAGCTAAGCGGAGAAATGATTGACGTTTCATCATGGTTTGTTTTTAGGTAAAAGAATAGCATTATCTTTATCATTAGAGCAAGAGTACAAAAGTGCTTGATACGTAAACAGCGTGATTGTATAAATGCGAACTAACACCAAATTCACCCACATTATTCACCCAATTCATAAAAAAAATTATTGATAATGGATGGATAATCTTTATAATACTGAGTGGGTGACTGTCCTGTGAAGTCGTGAAAATCTCGAATGAGGTGGGAATGGTCGTAATAGCCAAATTGTTCTATCATTTCTGACCAAGATACTGAGGGGGTCGTCATGACCTGTGCCAACAAGGCGTTGAATCGTGTGATGCGGACAAATTCTTTGGGTGACACACCCATTTGTTCGGCAAACTGTTTTTCTAACCAGCGCCGACTCAGGTGAAACTTAGTTTCCAACTTGTTAATTTTGACAACCCCTTTTTGTTGTAGAATATAATTAGCGACAGGCGACATGTCTTTGACTGAAAAGGGGATGTCGAGGCGGTTGAAATAGCGAAGCAAATGGCTTTCAACTAATATTTGGGCTTCATCATCCTTTTTTATAGTTCGCAACTTTTCTGTTAACCCATCAAATTGTTTTTCCAAACCCAAAATGTCAAATGGAAAACCTTCATTGAGCATGGTTGTGGTGCTTTCCTTTATTAAATGATGAACGCCGACGGGCGTCATAACAGCACATAAAATATGCGCATTTGAAGCATATTGACTTATTAACGGTTCATTATGCATACCACCGAGAAAAGTTTGATGCTTGTATAGCGTGTATTTTTTATTGAGGCTTTTAGTCAATTCAAAAGTTCCTGTAACACCTGCTTGTTCCACATCAAAATTGAATAACAAGGCAGAAGTCAGTTTGGCAGTAAAAAGTGTATCGAGCACTTCTCCTTTTTTGACGCGCGCAATGAAATACATCCGTATATAACGCCTTAACGAAGGATGAACGGGATAAACAGCATATTCAGTCATTGGTTTTAAGTTTTAAGGAATTAACAATATACTGTAAGCTTTAGAATTCAAATAAACAGTTACTCTATACGTTTATCGCAATCTAAGCATAAAAAAACACGAAGACCACACGAAGAGGTAAGTATTTGGCAGGTAAGATTGTAGGTGTAGAAATATTTTAATAAAGTTATTCTTTTATTCGAGTAAAGTAAAGCTGTAAAGATGTTAATGTAATAAAATGACATATGAAAAATACTCCTCAGGTTAAAAAGTCAATCTTTTTAACTACGTTCATAATGGTATTGAAACAGGTGCTAATTATAACAACATACTGGGGGAGTTAGTGAAAAAAGGGAAGAATTTTGTGTTGAATAATATCGGTTTGCCTACTGGAGTCAATTTTAAGGTGACATCATTCAAGTAAATTCTATTTATTTGTTGTTAAACCTTTATTGAAATTAAATTTTAAACACTTCTTACTAATGGATAAAGCTACCCATTATTTCTTTTGAGTTCAATTAAATACATTTCAGCTCTAAACCAATAAGTCAAGTCTTCCCCGTCTGGGCAACCGTCTTCTTGCCAAAAGGCATAAGATTGATGTTGAATCGCCTCTTGAGCAGGTCTGTCGTCTATGAAATAAGAACAGTCGCCAATTTGGTTTAAGTAGGGTGGTGTACCAAAAAAATCTTGTCTGCCGTA
>JANPGW010000420.1:0-6453 GCA_031424115.1 Saprospiraceae bacterium
GCAATATTATGAACATCAGTACGTGGAAAGATAATGATTACTGTCGTCAAAATCATTCATTCCACCCCCTCAGTATAGAATAACCGAAATACTCATTTTTCACAATTCTATTTTTTGTGTCAATCAAGCAGATTGTTGCTCAAACAGGTGGAATTGACCGCGTTTTTATAAATTCAGAGCTTGCGCGAAGAGGTTTAACTGAAGCAGAAGTTCGAGCTAAACTTACTTCAAAGGGTATAAATATAGACCAATTGAGACCTGAAGATTTGCCGAGAATGCGTAAGCAAATTGAAGACGCTATCGCCGAGTTGGAACAAGAAAAAGCACAAAGACAAAATAATGCGGCGGCTGGCGTAAATGCAAATACAACAGTAGCAAAGTCAGATGAAGAAAAAATTGCTACTGAGGCGAAACAATTGAGTAAAGGTCAGGCTGTTGAAATTAAAGAAGATATTGCTCGTGGAGCAACAACGGAAGAAGCAATTTCAAAAGCCTTATTATCTAACTTAAAAGATTCTGTTTCTGGTATTCCAGCTTATGTGTATGGTCAAAATCTTTTTAGAGATAAAAATTTAGGCTATTTTTTGGATAAATCCTTTAAAGCTCCTGATTCTTATATTTTGAGTGTTGGTGATAAAGTGACGGTAAGTATATCAAACCCTCGTGTATTTTATAACCAGACTTTTGAGATTGACAGGGAGGGTTTTATGAAACTTGAAAATATGCCGCGCGTTAATCTTAAAGGGATGACTATTGACAGAGCACGCAAGGTTTTAGCAAGTAACTTTATCCGTTTTTACTCCTTCTCTCCTGAGGATTTTCAGCTAACAGTGACTGCTGCCCGTATTGTGACAATCAATATGGTAGGAGATGTATTCAATCCCGGTACCCATACCATATCCGCAGGGAACTCTCCATTTAATGCCTTGGCTGCAGTTGGGGGACCCACAAATATCGGTAGTGTGCGTAATATACAGTTGACCCATACGACTACTGGAGAGAAAAAGCGCTTAGATGTTTATGAATTTCTATTTAATCCGGGCAAGGTAAAAGATTTATATTTAAATGAGAATGATTACATTTTTGTTCCTCCTCTTGGCAAAACTGTCTCAATCGTTGGAGCCGTTTTACGTGCGTTTCGCTATGAATTATTGGATAATGAAAACTTGATGAAGTTAATAGAATATGCAGGCGGCTTAACTGAAAATGCTTATCAAAACATGATTCAAGTCAAGAGATTTGTTGAAGATAAAGAGGTTTATATTGATGTTAACTTGCGCGATTTGAAGAGTAAAGGAAGCGATTTTCCCTTAATTAAAGGGGATGTAGTTGTTATTAAGCAAATTCCGGACAATCTTGTTAATTTTGCTTCCATTTCAGGAGCTGTAGAATTACCCGGAAAATACGAACTTACTGATGGTATGCGTATAAGTGATATCTTAAAAAAATCACTTTTATCGAAAGAAGCAAAAACGGATATTGCCTATTTGCAAAGACAAAATCCGGATAATACTGTCCAGATAAAATTTGTAAATCTTGATGAAGTTTTAAGCAATCCAGCTTCTGAAATGAACCTAAAATTGCAATCTAAAGATGTTTTGACCGTTTTTGTTCAATCAAGGTTTGCTCGGAAAGATTTTGTCAATGTGGCAGGAGCAGTTAGAGATCCAGGTAAATTTCCTTATGATGTCAGTAAAACAACTAAAGTGAAAGATTTCATCAATCTTGCGGGAGGATTACAGCCTGATGCGACAGATTTTGCTTATATTATTCGAATGGATTCAACTAACTCCAAAGTGATTGAATATAAACGGATTAATATTAAAGAGGCTATTAATAAACCGAATTCAGCTGAAAATATCGTCCTTAATTTTAATGATAACATAAAAGTTCTTTCGAAAGAAGACTTCATAGATGAGGGATATATCAGAGTAGCTGGAGCTGTGCGTAAGCCGGGTGAGTATAAATTTGCCAAATCTTTATCTTTATTTGATGCTTTGGTTTTGGCTAATGGTTTGAAAATGGAAGCAGCTACTAATAAATTGGATATTTTTAGGATAATAATGAATGATAATCAGCCAGTAAGAACAGTCGTTGCGACTATTGAAGTGGATAAAGATATGAATATTGTTGACCCAAAGTTTAAAGATTTTCAATTGTTGCCTTATGACCAGATTGTTGTGAGGACGATTCCAAAGTTTGGTTTTCAAAAATTCATAACTCTCACGGGGGAGGTCAATTATCCGGGTCAATATGCTCTTTTAGAAGAGAATGAAAAGATTGCCAGTGCAATTGGAAGAGCCGGAGGTTTATCATTAGAAGCCTTCCCTCAGGGCGCTACACTTTATCGAGCCGAAGAAGGAGTAGGTTTCATTATTATAAAATTAGATGACATACTTAAAAAACCTCAAACCAACTCTAATATTGTACTCAAAGAAGGGGATGTCATTGACGTACCGAAAACAAAGGATATTGTTTCTATCAAAGGTGCTACACAAGCATACGATTTATATCAAAGCAAAATTTTGACAAATGGTGTGATCAATATTGCATTTGATGGTGTGAAGAGTGCTTGGTATTATGTAGATAAATATGCTGCGGGTGTCAACAAAGATGGTCGTAGAAAGTTTATTACCGTTGAATATCCGAATGGTTTAATAAAAAGAACTAAAAACTTTTTCTTTTTCAGGATTTATCCTAAAGTCGAGAAAGGCAGTATTGTTTCTGTCGGATATGCTGAAAAGAAAGCGGATAGGGATAGAAAGACTCCAAGAGAAAAAACAGACTGGGGTAAAATATTGGCAGATACTATCGCTCAAACGACAGCTTTGCTTTCATTCATACTTCTTATTCAGCGTTTACAATAATCTAAAAGATTGTGGTACTTGATTTTGTGTTATTTAGATAAAATGCAATTTATTGAAAAAATATTATGAATAATATTGCTTTATAATATTTATTTGTATATTTACAGCACACAAGGTCACTTTAACGGTATCAGTTAATTTTGGGAAAATTGATACCATTTGCAAACATTTTATCTAATTATTAAGCTATGGTAATTTTGTACGTCGTTGCCTTGGCTTTCACAGCAGGAGCTTTCTTCAACGCTCTGTCAGCCACATCACAGAGAAGCAGACGCTACCATTGAACAAACAAGCTAACGCGCCTAAGGTCTTCTCTAAGTACAGTCGTCCCCGAAGAAGGTTAAATATCTTCGGGGGTGATTGTCTTCAACTTTCTCTCCTTTTTTTTGTTTAATCGTTCATATGAGTAAATTGCCGTTGAAACGCCAAGCCGAAGTGATTTTGCCAACCGATTGGGGCAGGTTTCGGATGTTGGCTTATGCCCGCCGAAGCGATGACCCACTGCCACACCTCGCCATGATTCACGAATCTTTTAATACGGAAAATCAACCCATTTTTTTGCGCATTCATTCTGAGTGTATGACAGGGGATGTTTTTCATTCCCATAGATGTGATTGTGGAGAACAATTGGATTTTGCTATGCGTAAAGCGGCGGAAACCGGTGGAATTGTTATTTATTTGCGTCAAGAAGGTCGAGGGATTGGCTTAATCAATAAATTGAAGGCTTATCAACTTCAGGATAAAGGGCTGAATACTGCTGAGGCGAATTTACACTTGGGCTTTGAAGCAGATGCTCGCACTTATGAGGATGCTATCTCTATAATCAAAGATTTAGGCGTTTCAAAAGTTAATCTTTTAACAAACAATCCTTTAAAAATAGAGGCTATTGAAGATTCCGGTATCGAAGTTGTGAATAGAATACCTGTTATTATTGAAGCTAAAAAAGAAAATGAGTTTTATTTACACACCAAGCGCGATTTAATGGGACATTTATTTGATTTATAAATAAAGGAGGGTATCTTTGCGCTCGCTTTGGAGTAACCCACTGTTGGCTTGCCAATGAAATGGGTATTTTTTAATCTATTCATAATATTTCAAATGTCAGTAAAAATCAGATTACAGAGACACGGTCGTAAAAAAGCACCGTTTTATCACATTGTTATTGCCGATAGTCGCGCTCCGCGGGATGGTAAATTTATCGAAAAAATCGGAACTTATAACCCGATGACTAAGCCGGCAACTATTGATATTGATCGCGATAAAGCTTTCGATTGGCTTCAAAAAGGCGCTCAACCTACCGATACTGTTCGGGCTATATTGCGTTTCAAAGGCGTCATGTACCGTAAGCATTTAACACGGGGTGTTAACAAAGGTGCGATGTCGGCAGAACAAGCCATGGAAAAATACACATCATGGATTGATGTTAAAGAAAAGAAAATTTCTGATACGGTTGCTAAAACAGCAGAAGAAAAGAGAGCATTTGCCGAACTTATTTTTGGTAAGCCTAAAGCAAAACCTGTTCCGGCACCAGAACCTGTTGAAGAAACAGCAGAAGTTGTGGACGCAGAAAGCACGGCAACAGCTGATGATACTGCTGCCGCTGAATAATTAGCATTATTTTTGATTTGTTTTTATAATAAACTTTTTATTAATTTGTAGAAACTTATTTAGATAAATATTATTTCTCATTCTCAAACCTGATGGAACCGATTGTTGTTCCATCAGGTTTGTATTTAAAATACCTAAAGCCATGCTGGAATTAAGCGAAAAATACTTAGCCAAATTACAGCCGATTGCGGAGGATATTCAAAATTCCGACCTGTTGGCTCAATACATGGAAACCGAAGAAGAAGCCGAATATAAGGCACTGTGCGATGCTTATGAACCCAAAATTTCTAAAATCCATACGGAAGTAGCTACTAATGACCCACTTCAATTGATTTCTTTGGAACGTATTCTAATAAACCCGTATTTTGAGGGGTTGTTTTTACCCAAAATTCTGGGTTATTCTGTGCTAAGGGGGCAGTTGAATGAGCAATATAAATATACTCGTCCTCAAGATCATTTCAAAGATATTCTTAATGCCATTCTGGAGTCTTCTAATTTTGAATTTATCAAAAAAAGAATTGGGCAAACTGTTCAAATGGGTTTTGCGCTTTCGAGTGATATCTGGATAACGGATTTAATAAATTCTATCGCTAATAAGAGATTGCGTTATTATTTACAAAGCAATAAATTAGATAAATACCGAGATATAAAAGAAAGAGAAATTGCTTTCCGTCGATACGCTAACCAATTTTCAAAGGATAATTTTTTAACGACTGATTTTCCTTCTACTTTTGCAGAATTGAAAGTGGAATTCCCGGAGCTGAAGACCTTTTTGATGCATAGGGTTGGAAAAGGGCTTGATAATTCAAGTTTGAATCAATATATAGTTGATTCAGTGAAAAATGAAACTTTTTTTGGAACCAATGAGCACATACAATTGATGTGTTTTGCCATGAATTTCTTCGACTTGTCGGAGGCGGATACTGAGGGGGTATCAAAAATCTTTAATAAATTGCGGATTGAGATTCCGGAGTTTAATGATAAGTACTTGTCTTATATTATTGAAATGCATAAGGAACACTTTGAATTAGATAGTAAGGCGGAGCTTAAAGCTTCAAAAATAGTTGATAAAACGATTGCTGACGAATTAACGGATTTTTATAATATAACTGATATTGTCCATACTGAAGGATATACAAAACAGCACGTCATGGATGCCGTAAAGCAATTCTATAACAATCATGAAGGGCTTTCACTCATTAATGAATGTGTCAGACGGATGATTTTTGGTTATTTGTATCGTTTTATTACTCATTTGAAAGAAAAAGAATATCAGGAGTATTTTAATATCTCTAAGATATTTATTCCCTATATGAATATTTTTGGCAACGAACAATTCAACCAAAATATAAGGGATATTTCAATGGAATATATGCGTAAATGCTTAGTGAAATTTACGGATAAGCGGGCAAGAGATTACCAAGATGTTAAAAAGTTCATCGCTGGTACATTTGTAGATTTACATTTCTTGAAAGACAAAGATGTGGTGGAAATGTTTAAAACACGAAGAAAAAGAAAAGCAGAATAGTATATTTGTACAAAACTATGAAATAGTGAATGGCTGTCTGAGGTAAATCAGGCAGCCATTTTTTTTATCATGAATCCAATAAAATTTATTTTATGTGGGCATTGAGCTACCACCGCCGAAGAAAATAATGAAGAACAGAATCCAAAGGATTAAAAGTAGCAATAGCATGATTCAAGAATTTTAAAGTGAATTAACAAAAGGGTTTAAATTTCCAAAAACAAGAAAATAAAGTAAGAGAGGTCGATTATTTATTCTCGACCTCATCTTTGCTTATTACCAAGCTAAACGATTTCTACAACCTGTAACCGTAAACGAGGTATAGAAACAATAATAGAATTAAAAGACCTACAAACATGTTAATAAATTTTAAGGGTTAATTAAATTGTTGAAATGTCGTAAAACTTAAAGAACTGTAAAGACGAAAAATATTTTAAGCCTTGATACAATTCG
>JANPGW010000421.1:0-3188 GCA_031424115.1 Saprospiraceae bacterium
TAAGCCCGCTACCCAACCATCTGCACCCATTACGAGTTCTTCCATCGCTAAAGTGTCCACGCCGCATAGGATTTTTAGGCGGTTGCCGAAAGCGTTGCGAATGCGGGTCACATTGGATATATCGCGCGTAGATTCTTTCACTGCTTGAATATTGGCGTGTTCTTTCAACAGTTGCTCAAACATCGGAATTGTCACTTCCACTTTATAATCTACGGGGTTATTATAAATCATAATTGGCTTGTCCGTAGCATCAGCAATGGCTTTGAAAAAGTGAATGGTTTCGCGGTCATCACTTTTGTAGCGCATCGGCGGCAAAGCCATAAAACCGTCAGCACCGATTTTATCCGCTTTTTGAGTATAAGAAATAGCCTTTCTGGTGGCCCCCTCAGTAATGTTCAAAATAACCGGAATTTTGCCTTTCACAAAATCGAGGGTAAAGCGCAAAAGTTCCAATTTCTCATCATCATCCAATGTGCTGGCTTCACCAAGAGAGCCGCCCAAAATGATAGCGTCCACGCCGGCATCGAGTTGTGCTTGAAAGTTTTTGCCTATCATATCAAAATCCAAGGTATCGTCGGATTTAAATTTAGTCGTAACGGCGGGATACACGCCTTGCCAGTTGATTGTCATATTTGAACTTTTATAAAGGTTCGTGAATAAATTGTATGATTTTTATCCTGCAAAACTACAGAAGATGATTTGAAAGCATTTTTGATATTTTAATCAATATTGATGAAATATTGATATAATTTTCAAAAAATAGTTTTATTTTGAGTTAGTATTTCAAAAATCATCATCAAATGAAAGTTATTCCTTTCAGTATTCCTAAAACTCAGAAAGAAGCTATCCGCGTTCAAGTAGATAGCATGAAGCACTTTTATGACAACCTACACCAACATCCCGAAATACAAATTACCTTGATTACCCGCAGCGAAGGTGTATTGATTGCGGGCGATTATATTGGCAATTTTAAAGAAAACGATGTTTTTGTGATTGGTAAAAATCAAGCCCACGTTTTCAGAAATGATAAAATCTATTTTGACCCGCAAAATGACCTTGTTGCTGAGAATATTTCCATCTTTTTTGACGCTCAATATTTCGGCGATTTTTTCTGGAACTTAGATGAAATGGAAATGGTTCGGCGATTTGTGGCAGAAGCCGCCGGTGGTTTGCGCATTGAAGGCACAGCGGCACAACACATTGCTATACTTTTGAAAGAAATAGTCCAAAAAAGAGGATTGGACAAACTGATTGCTTTTTTTACCATTTTAAAAGTGATATCAGAAAGTGCCGAATATAAACCGCTGGCCGTTGTCGAAAAATATTTACACAATCATCCCACCCGCGAGCCTGTCGGTCAATATGACAGTGACAGAATGAATACCATTTTGAAATATACATTTCAAGAATATCAAAATACAATCACCATCGAAGAGGTTGCGCGCGTTGCGAACCTCACGCCCGAAGCCTTTTGCCGTTATTTCAAGTTGCGAACGCGAAAAACGTATTGGCGATTTTTGTATGAAGTGCGCATCAATCATGCCTGTAAGTTACTGGCTGATAAAAATATTACCATTTCAGACATAGCGTATCAGTCAGGTTTTAATAATATATCCAATTTTAATCGGGTGTTTAAGATGATAATGCATAGTACGCCGAGAGATTATGCGAGGAGGGTGACGAAACTATCTATATAAAGTAGTGAACAACTTTGACAAAGTCCTTATAAAAAATCGTTTAAACCAATTTTTATAAGGACTTTGTCAAAGTTATTCACTAATATACTTATGTACTTATTTACTCACCAACACCACTTTCGCCTTATCCGCTTTTTCGATATTTTTATAAAAATCCGTCAACTCGGTCAAAGTATCGCTGGGGTGGGCTTTATCGTTAACCACCATGCGGCGGGTATAAATCATTTTAGTACCCTCGGTTTTGACCGTGGCTTCATATTCCCCAAAGCGCGATTGAAACTTGACCGACTCGGGCGTGTGTTCGAGCGTGTACCCTTCGGGTAGTTGCCACTCAATTGTATCTACGTCGGTGTAAGCCATCGTGCTGGCAATCACTTCTGAGCGGCGCGTTTTTTGCTCTCCCGAAGTTTCGGTCGAAGGCATGGTAAAAGTGTATTTATTAAAAACATTGGGTTGAATAAAAAGCCGTTTACCACTTTTGGAGGCATATTTATTGATGGTCAAACTCAGTTTTTCAACCACGGAAGGTACACGCTTTTTTTCCACGGCATAATGCATGTTTTTTATTTCAAAACTGGATAGCTTCAATTGTTTATACAAAAAATCACGCACGTCTTTTTCGTTGCTATGCGATGCCAACATACCGGGCAAATCGTGTTGCAAAGCTGAATATCGGGTTTCTAACTCTGCCAAAGCCCCCCCCTCTGTATCCAAGGTCAAAACCGCTTTTCGCATTTGACCGTTTTCTTTTTCTTTGTAAGCGGGGGTTCGAACTACTTTCCCACCTTCGGGCGTAATCAACAACACTTCTCTATCACCGGTGAAATCGCCGCAATACCCTACCGGATTGGTCTGGCTTGTACACTCTAACCACACGGTGTCCTGCTCAATCGGTACAGCCAAAAAAACATGGTTGAAATAATCGCCCACTAAGTCTTTTTGCAAAGGTAAATGCTCGGCACCTGCCCCAACGAGAGTGTAGAAAGAAGGAATGTTTAGTTCTTTCAACATAGCGTACATAAAATTAGTCAAACCCTTGCAATCACCGTATTTTTTGGTGCACACATCCGTAGCCGGAAAAGGTTGGAAACCACCTATCCCCAATTGAATACTGACGTAACGGGTATTTTTCTGTAAATATTCGTACAGTTTTTCCACCTTACTGAGGGGGGTCGGGCAATCCTTTACAAGCTCTTTTATCTGCGCTACAAATGGTTCCGGTAGTTTATCGCGCCCTTGATTGAGTTGATAAAAAAACTTGCCGAGTTCTTGCCAACTGGCATTTGAGCCTTCATAACCTTGCATTTTAAAATGCTCCATCATCACAAAAACCGTAGGCTGAGTGATTTTACTTTGGGGCACATAAGGTTCCGGCGTATAAGCTTTCATATTCTGAACCGACCATTGATAGATATTGTACAGTTGCCCGTCTTCGGTTTGTTTCAGCGTTACCGGTTCAGGTTTGTCCAAATTAAAAGTCTTAAAACGCAC
>JANPGW010000422.1:0-4660 GCA_031424115.1 Saprospiraceae bacterium
ATAGTTTTTTTTTTATTATAAAATTTTATTTAAGACGACGATTTTTAAAAAAAATGTACATTTTTTAAGCGTGCTGATTTGTGACAGCGGATTTTCTTTGAAAAAATATCCTACATCATCTTGTCCACAATTATATTAACCTATTGAGCTTGTTTCAATATGTATGCTCGATACTCAATACCATAAAAACTTCATCAAATTATTAATCCGAGCAAAATCATTTTTTCTAAAAAAACTATTTAAATATCAACACTTACCGTTATTTCTACTATATTTCTTCAAATAAAAAACTTTTTCTTTAAAACCTTTGGTCATAGGACGTTATAAACAAGATTCAGTCACTGATATAATTAGCATATTGATTGGAAACAACATAAGTTTTAAATTAATTATTCACTTAGTAATTATGCTGACACGTCTTACGAATAGTTTTATTAATTGGTTGCCTTTTTTTAAAATAATTAATTTTTTATGTCAATAAAGTCCACCTTGTGTAACTGATTTAACCATTGCTTCATTAAAAGGTTTGCTCAACCATTATTTCACATTTGTTCACAAAACATATTTCGGTTAACACTATGAATGACTATGATTGTCGCAACTTATTAAAAGCACTTTTTATGTTTGATGTCACTATTTTTGAAAATATTAAAATAATGATTTAGTGAATAATGTCACCTAACTGGGTCTTTCAAATATCACTTCTTGTTAATAAAATTATATAAAAAAACTGTGCCAGCGAACAAGTTATGTTTTTAACAAAGCTTGCTCTTTAATTTCCTTTATATTTATTTCAATTGAGGAACTCTTTTATTGCCAAAGTGGTTATATTTGCGAATTATTAAGTTCGTATAGTTATTTATGGGGCTGACTGGAATCGACGGGAAGGTGTAACTGCTTAGTAAGCATGCCGTGATATGAGCTTACATCACGTTAAACTGTGGCTTAACACTCTAGTTGGCAACTATCAGTATGCCATGGCTGCTTAATTCTAGGAGTTAAGACGCCTTTGCGTGTCGTGCTCGGCTCTTCGGAGTTTCGTTGACTGCTTGACTCAACTGCACCACGTATCAACCTGCTCAAGCTAGCTGTCAAAGTGTCTGTCTTGATAGTGAAATTAAGGGCTAAGGCTACAGTTCGGGTGTGTCGTCCAACCTCCCTGTAACTCGAAAAAACAAATTGACGACTAAGCATGTAGAAAGCTCTGTGGTGCTTTGTCCGGACGGGAGTTCGATGCTCCCCAGCTCCACATTTTTTGAAAAACAATAGGCAGACGGTTTTAACCGTTCTGCCTATTGTTTTTGCCACTTTTTGATAAAAACCGTTCAACCTTATTATCGACTATAACTTGCCAATACTCACCTGAGGCAAAGCAGCAGGAGTATAAAAAAAATAGTTCTTCAATGCATCAGTTACGCCCAACTCATTCTGTATCAACCACTTAGAGCTAAAGAAGACTAATCCTTTGACCTCGGGCTTTGAACGTGCTAAATCCAATTGTCTCGGTATTTCTTCATTATCATTCCACGCCGGATATTTTTCTTGGTGATTCACTTTATAAATAGCATGTGAAATATACAAAGTCGTACCATATGTATGCTCATCCCACCAATTTAAGATGGTTTCATAATCCACAAGTGGGTGACCTATATGAAAATAAATTTCAGGCGCTACATAATCTAACCAACCATTTTTCATCCAATTCACAACATCGCTATACAAATCATCATAGCATCTTTGATAAGCTTTTGTAGCTGACCCCTCAGTATCTTGAGCCAAATTTCGCCAAACTGCAAAAGGACTGACGCCTAATTGCACCTGCGGTTTATTTCTTTTTATAACATTTCTGACATTATAAATCAATGAATCTGTATTGGCTCTTCTCCAATCATCTATGTTAGAAAAACTTTTACCATACTTTTTATAGGTTTCTATATCAGGCAAATCTTCTCCCGCAATCCGATAAGGATAAAAATAATCGTCAAAATGAATAGCATCAACATCATATTTTTTGACAATTTCCTCAACTACTAAACTCAAATGTTTCCAGACCCCCGGGATACCTGGATTGAGCAAATATTCTCGTCCATAGGGCATTACCCAATTGCGGTGTGAGTTAAACGGATGTCGAGCATCCAAAGAGGTAGTATCGCCATCAATAATTATGCGGTATGGATTCACCCAAGCGTGAAATTCAATGCCCTCACTATGTGCCGTTTCAATCATAAATTTCAATAAATCAAAATTACCGGCAAGCGGTTTCCCTGATTTTCCAGTGAGCCATTTTGAATAAGGTACTATTTTAGACGGATAGATAGCGTCTCCAGTTGGGCGAACTTGTACGATAACGGCATTGAGGTTTAAGGATTTATAAAATGCCAACAAGTCCAACCATTCTTTTTTTAATATTTCCGGGTCAGTCGTTGCTCTAGATGGGAAGTCCACTCTTTGCACAGTACTCACCCAAACACCTCTCAACTCATGTGTCGGGCTGACTCTTCTTAAATCCTGTTTCGTACTTCCTTTTTCAACAGTAACATTCGGGGAGTTTGCTCCAACTGACCGAGAATAAGACTGATTATCCAACCCTGCCTCCTCTCCATCGCTTGATAAATCATGCGATGATTCCTGATAAGGCTTTTGATAAGGTTTTGTAGAAATTTTATTTTGACAAAAAAGAAGTGGTGAAAAAGAAAACGCATAAACCAGTAGAATAAATAGCTTAATATTCATAGTTAAAATATTTCAATGACATGAATCATAGTGTATCAACAGAACAAAATTACAATGTCTTTGTCAAATAAAAGCAACATTTCTTTAGATTTATTTAAAAGCGAAAATTTAAATACTTAATTATCAAGTATTTATATATTCAAAATAATATCAAACAATTGTCTATCATAATCAAATTCCCTTTTTAGCTTTGTTTTTCAAATTTATCCTTATTTTCACAGCTGATTTTATAAATGAATAATAAAATAAAGCTCCTAAATGACACCATCCACAGCTGATGATAACATAATAGAACTCCTCCGCCGACAGGATATGAATGGAGTGTCATTGATGTATGACAAGTATTCATCAGCTCTTTTTGGCGTTATATTGAGAGTTGTTAACAATAGAGAAATTGCAGAAGAAGTACTTCAGGATACCTTTACAAAAATATGGCGTAATTTTGATAGCTATGATAGTTCTAAAGGAAGACTTTTTACATGGCTCATTAATATAGCACGCAATTCAGCAATTGACGCTACTCGCAGAAAAGGTTTCGGTCAACAAAACCATGAAATTGAAAATGTCGTAAATAAGATTGATGAGCAACACGCCACAATGCTCAATCCGGAAACCATTGACATAAGACGTTTGACTCAAAATCTGCCCCCCGAGCATCAGACTTTGATTGATTTTATTTATTTTCAAGGCTACACACAAGCAGAAGTAGCAGAACATCTTGACATCCCATTAGGCACGGTCAAAACCCGTCTACGTGCGGCAATTGTAAAGTTAAAAGGGATGTTTTGAGCCTTTTTATATATAGATATATGTGTTTCAAGTCACGTTTGCTGAATTTTAATTTTAAGAAGAAAAGAATGTTAACCATACAACTTATTAAATACTTTATATACGTATTAATGATAACTAATTAATTTAACAATGAATATTCGGGACTACATAGAATCTGGTGTGATTGAATTGTACGTGATGAACACTCTTACTAAAGCCGAAGCGGCTGAGGTAGAGTCATTGGCACTTCAATTTCCCGAAATTCAGGCGGAAATTGAAGAAGTCCAATCTGTGATGCAGTTGTATGCACAAGCTCATGCTCAAATGCCTCATCCGGATTTGAAAGATAAAATTTTAGAAAAAATTAAAGAAGTGCAAAGTGAGGAAGAAAAAGAAATTGAAATAGACATATCAGACAACTCTCCTGTAACTACCACCCGAGTAGCCGGTTCCTCATTCTCTTTTCTCAAAATTTTACCTTGGTTTGTTGCAGCAGCAAGTATTTTTTCTGCCATTTATTTTTACCAAAAATATCAAGAAACTATTAAAGCTAAAGTTGATTGCGAGGAAACTCAAACACTTAATGATCTAAAAAATAAGAAAGCTGTTGCCGATTTGAATTTCAAATTGGACGTTATGAAGAGCCCAGATACAAAAACCATTATCCTTAAAAGTGTCATAAAAACTGAAAAAGATTTAGAAGCCACTGTTTACTGGAGTGCGACTAAAAACGCTACTTTTTTAGCAATTCAAAATTTACCCGAACCGCCCGCCAATAAACAGTATCAACTATGGGCAATCGTGGATAAGAAACCCGTTGATGCGGGTGTTTTTGAATATAATTTGTCGGCAGTTCAGACGATGAATGCATTTGAAGAAGCACAAGCATTTGCCATAACACTTGAACCGGAAGGAGGCAGCAAGTCACCAACATTAGAAAAAATGTACGTTTTGGGAACTTTGTAACCCCCCCCTCAGTATAGAGACGTCAAAGCCTTTCCTGTAAATTCAGGAAGGGCTTTTATTTTAAAATTTATTATCTATAGAATTACAAAATCTATATTTTATATTTTTATTCAAAGGTTAATTTCAACATTTTTTTTTATTGAATTAATTTAATAAATATTTATAAAGAATTAATAATTAGCTTATTATA
>JANPGW010000423.1:0-3524 GCA_031424115.1 Saprospiraceae bacterium
GTAATGATTCCAAACCCGGCAAGAACAAAGGCAAAGGCGGTAAAGGTGGTAAAGAAGGCGAACCCAAGGACAAAATGGGCGAAGGTCAAAAGAGCGTGAACGAATCGCTTAAAAAAATGAAAGAACGCATGCAAGGCATGGGCAAAGGCGAGCAATCAAAAGAGTTTGCTAAAATGGCAGCTCAACAAGCAGCGATGCGTGAAGCCTTGAAGAAGAAACAAAAAGAGCTTCAAGAGCGCGGCAAAGGTGACAAAGGGCTTCAAGACATTATTGACGGTATGGAAAAAACGGAAACGGAATTGGTCAATAAAAAACTCAATAACGAAACCATGAAGCGCAACGATGAAATCCTTACGCGCCTTCTCGAATCCGAAAAAGCGGAACGTGAGCGCAAGGAGGATGAGCAACGTAAGGCAGACGTGGCAAAAGATCAACAAAATCAAATGCCGGCTGCTTTGCAAGAATATATCAAAAAACGACAAGCTGAAGTGGAGCAATATCAAAAAGTGTCACCTACTTTGAAGCCGTATTACAAGCAATTGGTTGAAGACTATTTCAAGACTCTAAAGGGTGGAAAATGATTTTAAGACAGTTCATAATTTATAGTCAATATACTGAGTGGGGGTAGATTCCACCAACCATTTATAATATTGCGGATAAAAAAAGCGGGTGTGTAGTGAAATACATGCCCGCTTTTTTTATGCAAAATTACAGTCAAATTTGTGAACGGATAAAAAAAATATAAAATATGCGCATTTATCCTGTTACTAAATAGAAAATGTGCGTCTCTAAAGTCTGTAATCTAAAAAAAATATTTATTTTTTAGTCAATATACTTGTCACATTTTGTTTAATCTAATATTGTATAATAAGTGGAATGCAGAAAGACTTATAAATGGTTGAATACCAATTCCTTATTTAAAATATTTAGATTGTATATTTATTTTTAATTATTCATTAAAATATTGAAAAATAATTGACTATATATTAACATTTGGCATTTTTATAGCTATTAATTTTTTTAGACAGAAACTCTATTCATAATCATACAAAATTACCCTTGACATGGAATTCTCTCAAGACCTTATTTTATTGACATATTTATCGGTATGTGTCATTTTGATGAATTTATCACCTAAGAAAAAAGAAAGAGCTAATAGTAAGGGCTAAAAACGTGTTAAAAACCGAACTAAATAAATAATGCCTGATTGGATAAAACCAATCAGGCATTATTTATTAGATAAAACAAAATCACACAGAGTTCACAGCTACAAATGATAGGCTGGTGTGCTTAAAGCCAACTGTTATCGCATCCATGTTCTCTGTGTGAAAGCCCTACTTTATTTAAATCTCATTTCTTTACCCTAATTTTTTAGAAATTTTTATGGATAACCGCTTTTTTACTTAAGCTTTGATTGCCATATTGAATGTGCAACATGTACACCCCGTCGCGTAAATTGTTGACATCCACTTGCAAATTGTTGATGTCCTTCGTAAGACTTTGTTTAGTATGGAGAATTTCACGGCTGGTCATGTCCAACAGTCGGATTGTTGCTTCACCTTCAAATTCTGTTTCAATTTCAATTTTCATAATTTCAGACACCGGATTGGGGAATACTTTTAAAACATCAACATTTTTAATATTCTGACTGACGGTACTTTCATCTTCCCTTAATAAATCGGCATTGATTAAATCAATCGACAATTTATAGCACTGGCTTGAGCTATTACCGGCATTGGGGTAAACTCTTACATAATAGATACCGACAGGTGCGTTTCTGAAGATGATTTTTTCATCTGTTTTGTCGCTTTTTGTTGAAGAACCAATTAATTGGTGGTTCACATCGTAAAGTCTGACATCATAATCTGCCGGTAGGTTGGTTAAACACAGTTTAATATCACGTTTAAGCTCGTCATTTTTTATTAGAAAATAATCATTATCATACTGATTATCAATAAGTGCGGTAATGGCAGTATTAACCGGAATCTCTTTCGCCGTTGAAAAAGTATTATTGAATTCATAAATATCAACACAATTGTTGGAAACAGACAGTGTTGTGAAGGCAAACGTTGACGAGTAATTTGTTTGATTGTTCGAACACACGGATAGAACTCTACATTCATAATTTTTATTCGTCACCAAATTTGTTAGCGTATAATTTGTTGCCCCTTTTATAGTGACATCAATCCATTTGGTAGCTCCTTTTTCCCGATATTCCACTATATAATCGTTGATTCCAATAACACTTGACCATTTAATTTGAGCCGAAGTTGTTGAGATCAAAGAAACTGTAAGGGTCGAAGTAGCCGTGCAATTTTCGTTGGGAGGAGTCAAAGCATCACTATTTATAAGGCTCGCTCTTGTGCCACCCGTAGCAAAAGCAGCTAAAATGCGGTCTCTTTGACCTTTTGTAAACATATTCATACAAGCATCATCTGTATAATCCATAAAATTCATGAACATATCACCGGAAGCCTGATTGCCACATGATTTGTGCGGAAAAGATACGCAACCATAGTTGGGGCCGAATTGTACAGGTGTGTCTGTTACGCCATCATTGCCACATTCATTGTCTCCCCAAATATGCCGAAGATTGAGCCAATGTCCAATTTCGTGCGTCGTTGTCCTACCTTTATCGAAAGGAGCTACTGTACCTTTTGACCCAAAATAGCGATAATCAATCACAATACCATCATATAGTGTATTCGTGCCGGGCATTGTTGAATATCCTAAAACACCGCCACCGATAGCACAAACGTAAATATTCATATATTTAGTCGGATCCCATGGGGCAATACCCCCTTTTTCAGGCATTTTTACTTCATCATTTTTACCCCAAGTTGTGAGGCGGATAGATGGGTGACGCATAATACCGGTTGTTGCTTTACCAGCCGGTGTGCGTTTGGCAAGTTTAAACTCAATGCTACAATCTGCTGCAAATGCATCATATACTGAGGGGGTGTTTGTACGATCTTCATTGAGGCGGCGATAGTCCTTATTGAGTACGTCTATTTGTGATAATATCTGTTCGTCACTGATGTTTTCAATAGCGTTTTGAGTGCGGTAAACGACATGGACAACAACAGGGATAGATATGATACTGTTACGTGTTCCTAATTTAGGTCGAGCAATAAATTGTTGAGTGTGGTGCTCAATGTCTTCTATTCTATCAATAAGAGTCGGATCTTGCTTGATTTGTTCCGCCATTACTTCCGTTGTGGCACAACTGCGATGAGGCGTTTGAGCTAAAGATGTGGTTGCCCAAAAAATAGGTATAATTGTGATTATTTGTAAAAATTGGCGATTCGTCATATTGGATTATAAAGTTGAAGTTTTGGTATAGTAGATTCGTTGTAAGATTCTTATTTATTGTAATTGTTACAAATAACGAACTACAAATCCAACCATGTTGACAAGAAAAAATTACTTTGTGACGGGCAAAAACGGTAATAAATAATTTTTTATCTGATGTTATATTGTTAAAATTCTTGTTTTTTTATCAGCTATACTGAGGGGGGTAATTT
>JANPGW010000424.1:0-10719 GCA_031424115.1 Saprospiraceae bacterium
ACCACTTTTGATGAAAAATCAATAGACGAGCTCATATTTGATGAAACATTAGCGCAGAGGAAATTAATTGAAGAGTACTATCATCCGGCTATATTGATGTCACCTCATGCGCGCAGAGCGTTTGATTTTCCCGATTTGAAAGAGATGGAAGGGGTGGAATATTGTTTAAAATAATTAGAAAAAGGGAATTTCAAAAGGTTTATAACATAAAAGTGGTGTTATTTGGTATTATTTGTCTTTTGCTTTATTAAAATTTACTTCTTTTTGTATTTTCTTTAAAGCAGTTATAGACAAGCCTGTTATTTCTTGAATATAGTCTAAAGGAGCATTTTTTAAAATAAGCCGTTGGGCTACATCATGCAGAGCTTCTTCTTCACCGATGTTCTTGCCTTTTTCTATACCTTCTTCAAGCCCTTTTTCTATACCTTTTTCTATACCTTTTTCAAGTCCTTCTTGAAAACTTGGCAGTTTTTGAATATCGAATGTAATTGGCATTTTTTGACGAATTTGATGAATAATTTGTTCTAAATTTCGGAGTCCTGAAAGCACTTCTAATTGTATAAAATGACGTTTAAAAAGTGTTTCACTTTTGTCTAATGCACGCAATTTAAGTAAAATTTGGCTAATTACCAAATCATTTGAATCATTTTCAAAGTTACAGAGTATGGCTAATATAACTTCTTCCGGAATATTGGAATTTAAAAAATCACGATAAGAAAAAGAACGCATGTCTAACAGTTCGTATTTGAAAGTAAAATCCGGCATAACCAATTCTATTTTCATATTGAGAGGGTCATTACCCAAATAAATAACGATTTGTTTAACCGGTTTGCGATACTTATGATTAAACAAAGCCGAATACATATAGTTTCGGGAAACCATTTCACTGTCATTTTGGCTCTGAAACTCAATGTGATAAACGGTTTCTTCCCCATTTTTGGAAGTGCCCATAATCACAAAATCTGCTTCTCTTTCAATAGTAAAAGCCAATTCAGGGTATAGAATTTCTGTTTTGACGACGTCAATTTTTAAGACGCGCTCAACTAAAGCCCAAATGACGGATTGAATATTTTCTTTCAATATTTTATCGTACCGACGGGCTTCTTTATTCGCTTTAGAATACTTTTGTGTTCTCGTTTTACTCATAGTATAAATTGTCTAACAAAAATATTAACAATCAGATTGTCTAAGACCTTTTTGAGAAAATATTTTAAATTTTTATAAATCGAATATGAATCGTCTATCACACCTTTTCAACAACAAAAAACAGGACATTTTGAATGTTTATTTCACCGCCGGTTATCCAAAACGTGATGATACTGAGGGGGTCATTTTGGCTCTCGAAAAAGCGGGAGTTGACCTTATAGAATTGGGTATGCCTTACAGTGACCCTTTGGCAGATGGACCAACTATTCAAGAAAGTGGCACAAAGGCATTGGAAAACGGGATGACATTGAATTTGCTTTTTGAACAAATCAAAAGTGTCCGACAAAAGACTCAAATTCCTTTGATTTTGATGGGATATTACAATCAAGTGATGCAATTTGGCGATGAGAAATTCTTAAAACTGTGCGTTGCAACGGGCGTGGATGGTTTGATATTGCCGGATTTACCTTTGGAAGTGTACGAACAAAAATATCAAAAACTGTTGGCGGATCTGGATATTAAAATTTCATTTTTGATTACGCCGCAAACACCGCCCGAACGCATCCGAAAAATTGATAAACTGTCCACCGGATTTATCTATGTGGTGTCAAGTTATGCCATAACAGGGGCTAAAACCGGTATTACTGCGGAGCAAATTGCCTATTTTAAACGCATCGAAAAAATGAAATTAACAAACCCTCGGTTGATTGGTTTTGGCATTTCTGACAAAGAAACTTTTGATATTGCTTGTGAACACGCCAATGGAGCGATTATCGGATCCGCTTTTATTAGAGCTTTAAGTAAAGCTCATACTGAGGGGTATCAACACCCCCGAGTACTCGGGGTCACGGGAGGGGATTATTCTCGTGAAATTGAAAGTTTTGTTTCGGCTGTTTTACAAAAATAACCGAAATAATCCCGAATGTCATACAGTTTTTGGAACAGCCTTTCGAGAGTTTGGGAACATTCGAAAGGCTGTTGAGTTATTATCAGTTCTGAGGCGTTTCAGATATTTTTACATATTCAACATAACTGTCCTCGTTTTTCAGAACCATCATGTCTTTGGTCATATTCGAAAAATTATCGGTTGAATTACCACAATCGGATGATTTTGAAATATCGCCTTGAACAATTTTATAATTTCCGGTACATAAAAGTTTTGATTTGGCAAACTGGTTGAATTGATTATTGGCTTTGAAAGACAAAATATCCCCATTTGTCACTTTTGTCCAAACTACGGATTTTTCATAATCCGGCGAATCGTTGTTACAGCCACCGGACGTGGTTGGTGCTCGGTTGATAACGGTTGTGCCAATTTGACTAATTTGCCATGTTCCAACAATTAAAGCGGCATAATCCGGTGCTTTGTAATTTACTTGAGCGACAGAGGGAGAAATAGCATCTTTTTTGACGCAACTTGCAGCAGACAGTAAGGAAACTAATACAATAAAAAGGTACAGTTTTTTCATGATTGACGCATTTTGGATGAAAGTAAAAATTTTATAAAATTCAAGATTAACAAAATATTCAATTAATAAATGTCTTTAATGCCATTTTTGTTTGTAAAAACACGCATTTTTTTAAAATAAAATAATTTGCAAACAGTCTTATTATTATCAACGGTTTTTACAAGATTGGGTTGCTTTAACAAACATTTTTTCTTTCATAAAAACAGGATTTTATACAATTATGCATACAATATTAGGTATCAATGGAAGCACCGGCAAATTGCTGGCTGAGCAATTAGTTAAACAGAATATAGCTGTGCGAGGCGTGAGCCGCCGCCCTTTTCCCGGCAATTGGGAGCATGTTGCAGCCGATGTTATGGATGCCGAAAATTTGCGGAAGGCTGTTGAAGGGTCGGAAGTGGTGTATCTCTTAATAGGTTTGGAATATAATACCAAAGTTTGGCAGCGCGATTGGGTAAAAGTTATGCAAAACACCATTGATGCCTGTGCTGCCACGGGCGCAAAATTGGTTTTTATTGATAATGTGTATATGTATGGTTGGGTGCAAGGCGTCATGACCGAACAAACCCCGATGAATCCCACAAGCGAAAAAGGAAAAGTGCGGCGAGATGTGGCACAACTGCTTTTGACCGCTATGAAGAGCAATATACTGAGGGGGTGCATTGCGCGGTCGGCAGACTTTTATGGACCTGATTGTAGCTTGAGTATGATTACCCAAACCGTTTTTCAGAACTTGGCAAAGGGCAAAACAGCACAATGGTTAGGGAATCCCGATGTCGTGCACTCTTTTACTTTTACCCCGGACATTGCCAAAGCACTGTATATTCTTGGAACGGATATTCGGGCAGATAATCAAATATGGCATTTGCCAACCGCCGCTAATCCTCTGACGGGGCGTGAAATAGTGGAAAAAGTGGCTGATTATATGGGTAAAAAGAACAAATTAATGTCAATGGGTCAATTCATGCTCTCCATTCTTGGAATTTTTATTCCGGTTTTAAAAGAAATGAAGGAGATGATGTATCAATTCGACAATGATTATGTTTTTTCATCCGAAAAATTTGAAAACATGTTCAATATGCTACCCACGAGTTATGAGGAAGGTTTGAAACAAACGGCTGCTTACTATTTAAATCAAGAAGAAAAACATCAATAGTTTTTAAAAAAATATCGTATCTTTGCGCGCTCAAATTTCAAGATAAACTTAGCAATAATTGAAATTAATAACATGATGTACGATAGTAATCCGACAATTGAGGGCATAATAAGTGCCGGTAAAAAAATGCAAGAAGACCGCCAAGGCGAAATTCTGTTCAAAGAATTTGAAGAGAACCCCGAACTCTCGGGGGAGGGTGGTAAAAAATTCTATATTGAAAGCTATGGCTGCCAGATGAATTTCAGTGACTCTGAAATCGTGGCTTCTATACTCAGTGATGTCGGCTACCGCCCTACGCGCATAATGGAATCAGCTGATTTGATACTCATCAATACGTGTTCTATCCGCGAAAAAGCGGAAGATACGGTGCGAAAACGCCTTCGAGTGTTTGAAAAAGATAAACGAAAAGGGTCATTAGTAGGCGTTTTAGGCTGCATGGCTGAACGTTTGAAATCCAAATTTTTAGAAGAGGAAAAATTGGTTGATTTGGTGATAGGTCCTGATGCTTATCGCACGTTGCCTGATTTGATAGGGACTGCCGAGGACGGCGAAAAAGGCGTCAATGTGTTTTTATCACGCGAAGAAACCTACGCTGATATTGCGCCTGTTCGTTTGGATAGTAATGGCGTTACGGCATTTATATCCATTATGCGGGGTTGCGATAATATGTGTTCGTTCTGCGTTGTGCCTTTTACGCGCGGTCGTGAGCGCAGCCGAGACCCCCTCAGTATAGTCGCCGAAGCAAGAGATTTATATGAAAAAGGCTATCGCGAGGTCACCCTTTTGGGGCAGAATGTGGACTCTTACAAATGGTCGGCGACGGAAATCAAAGGGGAGGAAAACACTGAAATAGTTGATTCGGATATTCTTCAAGCGGTGAATTTTGCTCAACTTTTGGAAATGGTAGCTGCTATATCTCTGGACTTGCGGGTGCGTTTTTCAACTTCTCACCCGAAAGACATTACGGATGACGTGCTTTACACGATGGCTAAACACGAAAATATCTGCAAATATATCCACTTACCTGTCCAATCCGGTAATTCTCGGATTTTGAAATTGATGAATCGGACGTATGACCGCGAATGGTATATGGGCAAAGTCAAGCGTATCTATGAAATAATGCCTGATTGTGCTATTTCCAGCGATATGATTGCCGGATTTTGCACCGAAACAGAAGAAGAACATCAAGAAACCCTTTCGATGATGGAATTCGCTCAATATTCCATGTCTTATATGTTTTTCTACTCAGAACGTCCGGGCACTTTAGCGGCGAAGAAATATGCGGATGATATACCGGAAGAGATTAAAAAAAGACGCTTGAATGAAATTGTCCGGTTACAAAACCATATTTCATTGAACCACAATAAAGCGGAAATCGGAAAAACTTTTAGGGTACTGATTGAAGGCAATTCTAAAAAATCCGATCAAGAATTTAAGGGTAGAAATACGCAAAATAAAATGCTTGTTTTCCCTAAAATGGCAGGCTTGAAACCCGGTGATTATGTATATGTGAAAGTAAAAGAAGCAACAAGTGCAACTTTAATAGGTGACATCATATCTGTGAGTTAATTTTTAGACCGAACGATATATCAAAAAGGCATTTTATTGACTATAAATCAGTGAAATGCCTTTTTCTTTTAGCAAAAAGGCTGCCTATATTGATTTACGAATTTATTCGTAGTATATTTGAAGTGTTAAATGTATTTTTCACTTTAAATACTCAACCATGAAAAAGTCTTTTTTAGTTATTCTGTTGACAAGTAGCTGTTTAGTGGCTTGCGGCCAAACCAAAACCAAGAAAATAGTCGGCGGCGGTTGTGACGGTTGCGAACTTTATACTGAGGGATTGCCTGCTAACCTAAGTTGGCAGACTACTATTGCTCAAAAAGAAGTCGGCGAAAAATTGCAAATCAGCGGAACCATTTTCAAAAAAGATGGAAAAACACCAGCCGCAGACGTGATTATGTATTTTTACCATACTGACAATGATGGTCTTTACAAAGCTTCAACTGACCAAAAAGTTGCCAAAAGACATGGTAGATTGCGCGGTTGGATAAAAACGGATGAATCTGGTCGCTATTTGTTTAACACTATCAGACCGGCAACGTATCCTAAAACTACTTTTTTAGCGCATATTCATCCTACCATTAAAGAGCCATATTTGAATGAATATTATATAGATGATTTTGTTTTTGAAGACGATCCTCACATGAATGAGAAGAACAAAACCTATATGCAAAATCGAGGCGGCAACGGAATTGTCAAATTAGTCAAGAATACTGAGGGGGTATGGATTGGCAAAAGAGATATTGTTTTGGGGTTAAATATTCCGAATTATTGAAGGTTTTGTTTTTAGCTGTAATGTTGTACTGTTGTATTGTTTTTACACCTAATTGGCAAAAACAATACAACAATACAGCAATCCATCAAAAATTAGTATCCCGGATTCTGAGTCAGCGTGGGTTTACCATCTTTTTTACTATTCAGAATTTCCTGATTGGGGATTGGGAAATACTCATGCTTATTTTTCACAAATTTCACCCCATTCAAGTAAGTTCGTTTTTTTTGCTCCACGGTTTTGAAATCGTTGAGTACTTGATCCGCAATGCCCCAACGAACAAGGTCGAAAAAGCGATGACCTTCCATGGCAAATTCCAAACGCGTTTCAAATCTAACGGCTTTTAGAGCAGTCGGTTTGTCAGTCCAAGGGGTAGTATATTCCTTTACAACATAATTGCCAGCCGCATTTCCATTGGCTAATTTGACAAAACCATCCGGATTAGAGGCTCTTTTACGAATTTGATTCACATATTCACGGGCTTTTTCCAAGCTGCCCACCTCGGCTTCACATTCGGCTAACCACAGTAAGACATGTGACAAACGAATCATTCGATAGTTATTGGCATTTTGACGCGGGTTATTAGCCCAAGTCAACGAACCGTTTTCAGAACGGTAAGGCGATTGCTTTTTAGGTGTATAAGGTCCGGCATAAGCTCTATCTCGGACATATTGCGGATTGTGAATGCCCCAATCAAGATATGGCACGCCATCTCTGCCAACTGTCCAATCAAGTCGGGGGTCAAGATTGCCGGCATACGTTTGAGAATTATCGCCGGGAACATCCTCATTGTTGAAAGTCTCTAACATCGGTAATCCATTAGGATCAGTTTTATAAGCATTAACCAGATTTTGAGTCGGTTGGAAAAAACCGCAGCACGTTGTCAAAGCGCCACCACCATAAGGATAGTTGAGCGTATGACCCCGATCGCCATTGTTGGAAATAGCAGCCCCATCATTGACCGAAAATTGTACTTCAAAAATAGATTCGCTGTTATTATTGGTGGCAGCACGATGATTATCGTGGTATTTTTCGACCAATTTATAGCCACCATTGGCAACAATAGCTTCCAAAATCGGTTTTGCCTCACTATATTTTTTTTGAAATAGCATAGCTTTAGCCAGCATTGCGCCCGCTGCCCATTTTGTAGCGCGACCCGGTGCACCTGCCCAACGGTTAGGTAAGTTCTCGTAAGCAAATTTCAAATCCGCTTCAATATTCGGAAAAATTTCTTTCTCATTAGTCAATTTGGTACTGTTGGCATCGCTTGGATTATAAGTTTTATCGTCAATATAAGGCACTTTGTTAAACATTTTACGTGCCTCAAAGTGGTAATGCCCCCGTAAAAAACGTGCTTGTGCAATAGCAGATGTTTTTTCCACTTCCGACATGTCGGCTGCCTTGGGCACTAATTGAAGAACGTCATTAGAACGGGCTACACCGTCATAGACTGCGCGCCATTTGCCGCGAAAATGTATCAAATCCGGCGTGTGGGTATAAGCTTCAATGATTGAAATTTCCGGTTGGTCACCCGCATTACTGCCTTTATAGGCATCATCGGAAGCTACTGAACCATATACCCAGTTGTCAGCCGAACCCGTCCAATCGGCGAAAGGCGAACCGACGTTGGTTTGCACACCATCCAATAAAGAATAAGCGCCGGTCAATAATAAATCTACTCCGGCTTTATTGCTCAAAGTGGATTCGGACAGAACTCCGAGGGGTGTCACATTCAAAAAGTCATCTTTACATGCAATTGTGCTGAACATAAGCGCAAAGGCTGTGAGGATATATATTTTTTTCATTTCATTTTTTTTTTAATTAATTAATTTAAAACTATTCTGAGCACCTGACCCGAGGCTTCGGGGTTGCAGTTTTCGTTAAAACTGAACACTAACACCCACATTCGTCGAACGGAACGCGGGGTAAACACCTTCATCCACACCTAATTGACGGTCAGAACCGGCACCAAAACTGCGCAAATTAACCTCCGGGTCTAAACCTTCATATTTGGTAATGGTCAAAGCGTTTTGTATTTGAACATAAACATTGACTGCTCCTAAGCCGATTTTTTTGGTCATATCTACCGGAATGGAATAAGTCAATTGTATGTTTTTTAAACGAAAATAGGAGCCATCTTCCAAATAGTACGTGGAAGGGTTTGAACTGATAACGTCATTTGAGCGCGGAATAGGCAATTTTGCGTCGGTTTTGCCCGGGCGCCATGAATCGTTGTACATCCGCTGAGTTCGATTGCCCCCAAAAGTGGGGAAATCTGTCCAATAACGCTGATAATTGAACAACTCATTGCCCTGAACACCTTGCCCAAACACATCCAAACGGAAACCTTTGTAACCTAAACTCACATTGACACCATACATAAAATCGGGATGTGGGCTGCCGATAATAGTGCGGTCAGCAGAGTTAATGACTTTGTCACCGTTGACGTCGCGGAATTTGAAGGCACCGGCTTTGTTCATGGCGCCACCGCCGAACTGAACAGGATGCTCGGAAGCCTCTTTATCTGTTTGAAAAATGCCATCAATCTGATAACCAAAGAAGGACGCTAACGGGAAACCTTGCTGCGTAACAGCTACCGTACCCGTCGGTAAACGCAAGTTACTGAAACCGAAATATTGAGTTGCCGGGTCACCGGTAGTTTTTACGACATTATTTTTATAAGTCGAGTAATTGCCGCCAATAGAATAAGTGAAATCACCCACTTTGTTGCGGTAATTTAAACTTAACTCGACACCGGTATTGTCCATTTCGCCAATATTTTGGAACGGATTGGTCGCTACGCCTTGAGTCAACTGTACCTCCACCGGGAACAACATGTCGGTCGTTTTGCGCTTGAACCAATCGAAATTCACTTCTAATTTGCTATTGAATAAACTGGCATCTATACCTACATTAGTGGAAGTTGTGGTTTCCCACTTTGCGTTGGTATTACCAAATTGAGATAACTCATAACCCGGTTGTGACGATGTCTTTGCCCCTGAAAGATCATAAAAAGAGGATTCAGGTGATGACAAAAAAGTTGAAAATGAATTATAATTACCAATTTCTTGATTACCGGTTTGACCATATCCGACGCGGAACTTTGCAAACGATAACCAATTGCTGCTTTTTAAGAAGTCTTCATTGGTCAAAATCCAACCGGCACTCACTGATGGGAAAGTCGCGCTTCTAAAGTTTTTAGCAAAACGAGAAGAACGGTCACGGCGCACTGTAACATCCAAAAGGTATTTATCCATGAATGTATAATTGGCTTTGCCGAATTCAGATGCCAAACGCCATTCGGATGCGCCGCCGGAGTTGTTGATACCTGCGCGTCCTGCACTGAGGTAACGATTGGGCAGGTCGTCAACCGCAAAACCCGAACGTTCCGCAGTGAAAAATTCAAAATAATTGCGGATTGCTTCAGTCCCTACAATCACATTGAAGCGGTGATTTTGACCTAAAGTTTTATTGTAGGTCAAAGTATTGTACCAAACCCAATTCGTTTCATACGAATTTTGGGTATTCAAGGTATTTGAGCCGACCGGTTCGGGCGATTCTATATCATTAGCCCGATAGCGGCGGATATTGAATTGGTTATAATCCACCCCAAATTGAGTTCTGGCGGTCAAGTCTTTTATAATATCCAATTCGGCGTAAGCGTTACCAAATAAACGCATTTCTTTGCCTTTGTTATCCTTATTTCGGAATAACTCAGCTAAAGGGCTGCGAGAGTTATCCAAAACCGTAGGAGAACCCGCAAAATAGCCTTTGATGTCGTAAGTCGGTGTAATAGGTGGCACGCGATAAGCAAACGAAATCGGATTACTTTCATTTTGGTTACCATTGGGCTGACCAATTTGCTCACCGTAAGCCGCTTGGAAATTTTCGCCAATTCTGAAACGTTTATTTACTTTAAATTCAGTATTGGCGCGGAGTGAATAGCGTTTATAACTCGTGTACAACATAATGCCTTGTTGGTCAAAATAGTTAACCGACATTGCATATTTGGCTTGGTCAGTTGCCCCCGATACGCCCAGTTGATGGCTTTGAAGCGGTGCTGAGTCAAAAATTTCATCAAACCAATCGGTGCCTTGCTTATTGGCTTTCGTAATTAAAAACTTAGGATTGACGCTGTATTTGCTTTCATCGGTTGAGCCCACTGTACCGACGGGGAAAATATAATCAGGAATAATGGGTTTTTCCACTTTCCCACCGAACATGGGGATATTAGGATAAACGATTTTCGAAGGGTCAGAGATTTTTCCATCCACCAAAAGGCTATTGTTTTCAGCATTAATGCGCGATTCCCAAAGCAGATTGGCATATTCCTGAGTATTCAACAAATCCAAAAACTTAATTGGTGTTTGACGACCATAGTAAGCATCATACGTGAACTTTGGCTTACCGCTTTTGCCTTGTTTGGTTGTTATAATGACTACACCATTACCCGCACGAGAACCATAAATTGAGGCTGCGGAAGCATCTTTTAACACCTGTAAACTTTCAATATCATTGAGGTTTAAAGTATTCAAGTTGCCTTTTGTGGGTGTTCCATCCACGATATACAAAGGTGAGTTATCGTTGATAGTACCGAATCCTCGAATCCG
>JANPGW010000425.1:0-5162 GCA_031424115.1 Saprospiraceae bacterium
CCCGCTTTGATTTATAAAGCCTACGTCACGGCGGCTTTGACGGATTTGTACGGCGATGTGCCTTATTCCGAAGCCTTGAAAGGCAAAGACGGTATTGTTGCGCCTAAATATGATGCGCAAAAAGACATTTATTTAGCCAAAGACGGTATTATTGAGAACTTAGACAAAGGCATTGCAGCCATCAATAATTATAAAGGGGCGATAAAATTACAAGGCGATATTGTGTATGCAGGTGATTTGGCAAAGTGGCGAAAATTGGCTAACTCGTTGAAATTCAAAGCATTGATGCGTATTTCGGGAAAAGAAAATGTGGCAACGCAATTGGCTAAAATTGCTACTGAGGGAGATTTTATTAAAACGGCAATTGAAAACGCCAATTACAGTTTCACGCAAAGTCCGCCCAATAATTTCAGAATGGTGACGGCAAAAACGGGTGATTACAATTTATTTATCATGTCTGAAACAATTGACAGCGTTTTAACAAAATTGGACGACCCGCGCAAAACGGTCTTTTTCCGACCGACAGCGAGCAATACAACGGTTTATAAAGGCTTGTTGAATGGTCCCGATGCGTCAAAACTCTCCATTACGGCGAGCAATTATTCTTTGACGGGTAGAATTTTCCGTGAAGAAGGGGCAAAATTAAAAGCCAATTTTATGACTTCTTTTGAGATGAATTTCCTGTTAGCCGAAGCCGCCGAACGCGGTTTGATTACGGGTGATGCCAAGACTTTTTACGAAAACGGCATAAAACAAGCCTTCGATTATTGGTACACGACCCTTCCAACCGATTATTTACTGAGGGGGTCGGTGGCGTACAAATCGGCGGGCAATAATCCGATAGAGCAAATTATTACGCAAAAATGGTTAGCCAATATCGTGAATGGTTACGAAGGTTGGACGGAATATCGGCGCACGGGTTTTCCAAAATTCAAGGTGATTTCGGCAAGTCTCAATCAAAATTTAATCCCCGTGCGGATGCCATACCCGACTTCGGAAGATGCGTTGAACAATGCGAATTTCAAGGCGGCGGCGGAAAAAACGAATAAAAACAGCGTGAATGCTTTGGTTTGGTGGGATAATTAGAAAATATAGCACAAGTTCGGGAAACTTTAAAAGTTTCCCGAACTTAGATTTAGTTCTCAATTTTTAAAATGAATAATATGGAAGTAGCTCAACTAAAAACATTGATAGATAAAATCAAATCAGCAAAGAGTGTTGATGATTTAGATAAAATTAAGGACGAAATACAACCAAGGTCTGATTATCAATCTTTGGATGATAAATATCCTAAAATTGGTTTTCAAATTACAGCAAATGATATCAAAGATTTAGAACAGCAAAATATACTGAGGGGTGTGGATTTTAAGGAACTCAACCAAGAAGGATTAAAAACGCCGTTAGAGAAGTTATTATATGCTGTGTTATGGAAACAAGGGGATTTAGTAAAATTAAAACATATTATCGAAGGCATAAAATCAACTGAAAAATCTGATTTTGATAAGAAAGAAGCACTTGTATTTTTTCAATTTGGTAAATTTTTAGGCAGTGAAAATGAGCCAATTATTGACCAACACGTTTTGAGAGCTTTTGGGATATTTAAAACAGAGGATGAGCATAAAATTGAGGAGTATCGTAAAATGGAACTAATTGAGTTCAAACATAAATCACTTATCGAAGATTATAAACAGTGGTTGAATAAACTTCCACTTAATAAAAATCAAGATGCTCTTTTCAAAATAGACCGAATTTTGATGTCTATTGGGAAGAAAATAAAATATAGAAATAAAAAGAATTTATGACTGTACTCAACTGGCAGTGGCTAATTCTAATTGCCATCAACATATTACTTTTTTTGATTTCGCCGTGGTCGAATAAAGCCAACGACTTTTTCAGAGGCAGTAGCAATGACAAGCAACCGAACGCTTTTTTATTGACAAGTAGTCTTGTAATTTGTTGGCTTTTTGCCAAATCCATTACAAATGCGGCGGATTTAGGCTATCAATTTGGTATCGTCGGCGGCGTGGCATACTCTGGTTATTACTTTTCGTTTTTGGTGGCGGGGGTAATTATTTATCAAATGCGGACGAAAGGCGGCTTTAACAGCATCCACCATTTTTTGCAAACGAAATACGGACAAGGCGCAATTGTCATTTTTACGGTACTGATTGGCTTTCGGTTATTAAATGAAATATGGTCAAATACGATGATTGTGGGCAGTTATTTCGGTGAAAAAGGCAGTACGGGCTATTTCAGTGCCTTGATTGTGTTCACTTTACTGACTTTAGCTTACACCTTAAAAGGCGGGATGCGGACATCTATCATCACGGATTTAATCCAAATGGGCATGTTTGTGGTGCTAATGGTATTGATTTTAGGCATAATTGTTCCAAATACTGAGGGGGGGATAAAAACACTGGTAACGAGTGGCGAATGGACGATGGCAACGGGTTTGAACCTCTTTTTTGTCGCCCTCATTCAAGTGTTGAGTTATCCGTTTCACGACCCAATTTTGACGGATAGGGGCTTTATTTCAGACCCCAAAACGACGTTAAAATCGTATGTTTTAGCTACGGTGATTGGTGGAAGTTGCATTATTCTGTTCAGTTCAGTGGGTACTTTTGCGGCATTGAAAGGCTTGAAAACGCCGCCCACGCTTGAAGTAGCGAAACTTTTGGGGACTTTTATGCTTTTGATGATGAATACAATCATGCTCACTTCGGCGGCGGCGACGATTGATAGTACCTTCACTTCGACTGCCAAATTGGTGCATATTGATTTATTGAAAGAGCGAAGTTTGAGCGTCTCAAAAGCCCGATTGACGATGATTGCTATCGCGGTTTTTGGCACGATTCCGATTTTATTCAATCCCGAAATCCTGTCTGCCACAACAATTAGCGGGACGATGGTCATGGGGCTTGCCCCTGTTTTTGTTTTTTGGAACGTAGACGCACCAAAAATATCGTATTATGGTTCTGTCGTTTCGGGCATATTTTTCGGGTTTTTAATGCTGTTTTACCCCATTCCCAAACAGTTTTTATTCACAACGGGCAAATATGCAGATTTATTGACGGTGAATATTATTGGAACAATTGTGTGTTTTTTATGCTTTTTAACACCTATTTTTTTAGTGAAAAGTGACAAACGAAAAGTGAAAAATGATTGAAGCGGCAAAAAATATAAAAATACAGAGGGGGGCTAAAATACTCTTTTTCGGCGGCGTGTATTCCAATTTACAAGCCCTTGAAGCCTTGCAAAAAGTGGCAGAAAAGGAAGGCATTTCGGCTGACAATATCATTTGTACAGGCGATATTGTCGGCTATTGTGCGCAACCTTTGGAGTGTTTGGATGCCATTGAAAAATGGGGTATTCACGCCATTCAAGGCAATGTGGAAGAGAACCTTTTATCGGGCAATGATGACTGTGGATGCAATTTTAGGGGGGGGGGGCGATGCGATATATTTTCACGCCAATGGTTTCCGTATGCGGCTTCTAAAATGACGGAACAAAATTTGGCTTATTTAAAAACGTTGCCACAATTCATTGATTTTCAATACGTTGGCAAACATTTTCGGGTTTTACACGGTTCTGTGAATAATATTTCAGAGTTCATTTTTAAGTCAACTGATTGGACAATAAAAGCCGATAATTTCACTAAAACCCAAGCCGATGTGATACTCGCAGGGCATTGCGGCTTGCCTTTTGTGGATGAAAAAAATGGGAAAACATGGCTCAACGCAGGCGTAATCGGTATGCCCGCAAATGACGGAGAAACGAGCGTTTGGTATTTGATTTTAGAAAATACTGAGGGGGTGTTAAATTATGCTTTTCATCGTTTAAAATATGATTTCACAACGGCTCACGCTTTGATGTTAGACAATAAATTGCCCCGTTCGTATGCCCAAACTTTGCTCAATGGCATCTGGGATAATACCGAAATTATGCCCGAAGCAGAGGCGGAACAACAAGGAAAAACCATTCATTTTAACAGCGAAATTTCAATAAAAACGCATAAAATAAAGAAAATGTCAAAAGAAAAACAATATTTCGAGCCAGAAAAGGATCTCAAGCAATTTGGCAAAATCGGCGAATGGCAGCCCGATTTGGCTAAAAAATTCTTCGATTATTACAACACTTCAATGGAAGAAGGCGCATTGTCCGCCCGTGAAAAATCCTTGATTGCTTTGGCAGTTGCCCATGCTTTACAATGTCCGTATTGCATTGATGCTTACACGTCTGAAAGTATCAAACAAGGTGCGGATGAGGAGCAAATGATGGAAGCGGTGCATGTTACGGCGGCAATGAAGGCTGGGATTACGCTCGTTTATTCTACGCAGATGATGAAACACGCTAAGGAAAAATTAATGTAGAAGAGTAGTTAGTCATTAGTATTGAGTATTGAGATACATCTCGATACTTTGATAAATTTTTTATCACTAAAGTAAAAAAGACTATGCACAATTATAAAGAACTCAAAGTATGGCAGAAGTCAATTGATTTAACTGTCAATATTTATAAAATATCAATGCATTTTCCTGATAGTGAACGATTTAATCTCACTTCACAATCGCGTAGATGTTCTGTATCGGTTTCATCAAATATTGCTGAAGGAGCTGGTCGAAACTCAAAAGGAGAATTTGCACATTTCTTAGGCATTGCAAGCGGTTCAAGTTACGAATTAAAAACCCAAATGATTATAGCCCAACGTTTAGGCTATTTAGATGAAATCATCTTGCAAAATATTTGTTCTGACATTAATGAAATTCAAAAAATGATTTTCTCTTTACAAAATAAGGTGAAACAGGGGTAGGTCTTAATACTCATTACTCATTACTAAATACTACTTTCATGTCAATACATCAGCGTACAAAATCGCTTTCAGTAACAGGTAATCAGTTAGCAGATACTTTTTTTCAATTAAAAGTATTGAATGGCAAAGAGCTAACTGATGCCAAATTTCCTTCTTTTGCTGAAAAAATAGGAGAAATTGGCTTCAAACCCTTAAAACCAACGGGGATTGATATTTTCCAAATCAATATTGGTAAACTGTGCAATCAGACCTGCGCGCATTGCCACGTGGATGCGGGACCTGATAAAAAAGTGGAAAATATGAGCCGTGAAACGCTCGAAATCTGCTTGGATATTTTATCGAAATATGATAT
>JANPGW010000426.1:0-38207 GCA_031424115.1 Saprospiraceae bacterium
AAAACGATTTATAATACCCAATTTGCCATACCTAACTATTTATCTTCTCGGCGTTTGAATCTGCGCGTGCGGATGGATTTTTAATTGTATTGTTGTATTGTTGGTATTGCTGTATTGTTTTTTACACCTAATAGGCAAAAACAATACAGCAATACCAACAATACAGCAATACAAATTCTACTCCACTAAATTTTTTTCTACGATTTTCTTTTCTAAGCCTCCGGATTTTGCACCCCGCTCTTTGGCTTTTGTCCAATACTTTACCGCCTCTTCTTTGTTGCCTAACTTGAAAATATAGTCGCCATAAAGTTCTAATACTGAGGGGTCGGTTTCCATGGATATTTTCAAAGCTTCATCTGCCATTGATTTGGCTTTGTCTGACTCACCGCGTTGTTGGAGCGATTGAGCAAATTTTATCATGGCAATGGAAGACTTATTATTGAGTTTTAAAGCATCTTCAAAAAGTTTATCGGCTTTCTCATAATTCTTTGATTTAGAATACGTTACACCCATTTCAATCAAAATATCATGTTTGAGTGAAGGCTTTTTAGAAGACATCATAACGGCTTGTTCGAGCGACGAAATGGCTTCACCAAATTTACTTTTTTTCTCATTGGCAATGCCGTTAAAATAGAAACCGGTTGCCTGATTCGGAAATAAATCTACTACTTGATCGCTTGTTTTCATTAAATCATCGTACAAACCCAATTCCTCTTGAGCATACATCATTTGTTCCCAAACGGCATAAATAGCTTTATTGAGTTGGGTACATTTTTTATACTTCTCAATCGCTTCTGCGGTTCTGCCGTTAGAAGACAACATATCACCTAAAAGGGCATAAGATTTGGCTTCAGTCGGGTGCGTTTGTTCAATAATTTGCGCCAACTCCAAACCCGCCGCCGCTAAAGCCTTGTCTTTACCTTCCGCAATTTTATAGGTATAAGGTAAAAACGTTTTTATTTTATCGTCAATTTTAATATCCGGCTTTTTGAATAAATCTTTAAGAGAATTAAGATAGGCAACATCACCACCACCAATACTTGTGGCAGGTTTTTGTCCACTGGCTACTGCCAAACGGGATTTAGAGTTATTAGGGTCTAACTTTAAAACACGTTGATGCAACTCAAACGCTGTATTTTTATCCCCCAATTTATTGAAATAATCCGCAGCAAGATGTTGATAATCAATAACTTGCGGAAATTTGTCTGCTAATTTTTTGAATTCTGCTGCGGCTTTTTTCGAATCTCCTAAGGCTTCGTAAAGCGTCACCCGTTTTGTGGTGATATCTTCTGTAAGCCCCGTTTTTTTCTCTAAATCGTCCAAAACTTTTATGGCTTTATTGGGCTCGCCGGTTCTGACGTAACAATATGCCCAACGGAAATAGACTTCCGGCTGATAGTCAGAATTGAAGGCGTTGGTTTCAGCGAGCGATTTGTACATTTCAGCCGCCTCTTTATCTTTTCCGCTTTTTTCGAGCGATTCTGCTAAAGCCATTTTATACCATTTATTGTTGGCATCTAAAGCAAGTGCCTTTTTGGCAAAATCCAAAGCCTTAGCGTTGTCACCCATATTGGCGTAAATACGAGCCAATTGAAATGCACAAGCATCACATTTAGGATTTTTCTCTAAAACTTCCTGAAACAATTTAGCGGCTCCTTCCATTTTGCCGATTTGCTGCTGGGAAATAGCGGCGAGAAATTTATCCTGCATTTGAATTTCAGCTTCGGATATTCTGGCATATTGCCCTTGATTGGTGTTGGATACTTGTGCCAATATACTGAGGGGTAGGCTCAACAAGCTACTGAAAATCCATGGTTTATATTTCGTTATAATTTTCATCGACATATAAGTTTATTTTAAAATAAAGCACCCCTCAGTATCACTTCAAAAGGTAAGATACTGAGGGGTGGTATAGGATTACGGATAAAAATTACCCTTTGGTTATGAGGCATATTTTGAATAATCGCTAATACTCAGTTCAGATTTATGACCTTTATATTCAACGTAATTTCCTATCATACTGTTGCTCATAGTGGCATCTTTGATGTGTGTTTGTTCTCCAATGACGCTATTGACAATAATACTTTCTTCAATAACAGAATTATTACCCACCGAAACATAGGGACCAATGACCGAGTCTCTCACAATCGCTTTTTCACCGATGTAACAAGGCGGAATGATGACGGCATTTATCAATTGAGCAGAGTCAGCATGAAGTTTTTCCTGTCGTTTAATATCTAACATGCGTTTATTAGCGTGTACTACAGCTTCTTTATTGCCACAATCAATCCACTCTTCAATTTGAGCTGTACGGAAACGAACGCCATTGTTTTTCATATTGTCCAACACACTCGTGAGCTGATACTCTCCTCTCAATTTAATGTCGTTTTTGATTAAATGCTCAATTTCATTTTTTAATAATTCACCGTCTTTAAAATAGTAAATCCCAACAATTGCCAAATTAGAGACAAAATTTTGTGGTTTCTCAACAAAATCGGTAATAATGTTATCCATCCCAATTTTCACAACCCCAAATGAGGAAGGGTCAGCCACTTTCTGAGTCCAAATAATGCCTTCTTCGTTGGGGTTAAAATGGAAATTAGCTCTGAATAAAGTATCAGCAAAAGCCACAATCAGATTGCCGCTTAAACTTGCCGATGCACAGCCGATAGCGTGTGCAATACCGAGTGGAACATCTTGTTTGTAAATGGTGCCTTTTGCACCGATTGCTTGAGCGATGCTTAACAAATGCCGCTCAACATCTTCGCCAAATTCACCTGTGATAAAAGCGACTTCTTCAATAGGCTCATTATAGGAGGCGGCCAAATCTTCAACAAGCCGCTGGACAATCGGTTTTCCGGCTACTGAAATAAGCGGCTTTGGAACGGTCAAAGTATGAGGGCGCAGGCGAGAACCTTTGCCCGCCATTGGAACTATGATTTTCATAAAATAATATTATCAAAAATACTGTGTATAAAAAATTGAATGTCAAATATTTAACTCAAAAGTCAGACATTGAATAAAAACAAAAATAGTTCCAAAGACTGGATTTTGCAAAAAGTATTTCGTTCTTATTTTGTACCTGTGCTGCCAAAACCGCCGGCTCCTCGCGATGTGTCATTTAAGACTTCAACTTCTTGTAAAGTAACTCTTTCGTGTTTGGCAATGACAATCTGAGCGATGCGTTCTGCCGGTTCGATTACTTGCGTTTCGTTCGACAAATTAACTAAAATGACCTTGATTTCCCCTCGATAATCCGAATCTATCGTGCCGGGTGTATTCAAACAAGTCAAGCCTCGTTTAGCCGCTAAACCACTTCTTGGGCGTACTTGGGCTTCATAGCCTAATGGCAATTCGATGAATAAGCCCGTTGGAATAAGTGTTCTATCAAGTGGCTTTAGTGTGATAGAAGCTGAAATATCCGCTCTTAAATCCATTCCTGCCGACCCGTCGGTTTCGTAAGCCGGAAGGGGGTTATGTGATTGGTTGATTATCTTGACAATCATAAACTACAATTTTTTGTTATTAGAGATGCAAAAATAATCTTTTACGACACATCATTTCAAGAAAATTAGAATAGTTTATAATAAGATGACTCTTTGTCCATAACGGCATACCCTGTTTAGTGTATCTTTAGGAACAAGGCTTTCATTTGTAAAAATTACCCCGTATTTTTGACAAATATTTATAACAAGCATTCTTTTCATCCCATAACCTAAAAGCAAACCATGAACAGATTCCTCGCGGCATTTCTTTGCCTGTGTTTAGCTTGTGTTGTCAAAGCACAACAAGTTCCCCTGTTCACGCAATATCGAGAAACGCAAGGTGTATTAAACCCTGCTGCTATCAATTATGATTTTTTCACTGACCATCATACCACGTCTTTCGGCGCTTCTTATCGGCGGCAATGGGCAGACATTGCCAATGCTCCCATGACACAGATACTGAGGGGGGAGCATTATATGACTGACCGAGCTGGTATTGGCATGTTGATGGGCGGCTATTTGATGAATGACCAAACAGGTCCCACCGGTTTCACGGGTTTGTATGGTCGTTTTGCGACTGTTTTTACCAGTGATGCCGAATATAGTGGTTTGAGCATCGGGCTTTCGGCGGGAGCCGTACAATATCGCGTTAAAACGTCTGAATTGAAATTACGCGACCCCAATGATATTCGTGCACTTACTGACCGCATGCAAATTTACCCTGACCTCGGCATGGGTGTTTTTTATTATCAACGCATGGATGGCGTTTTGGACGATGACTATTTTTATGCGGGATTATCTATTCCTCAAGTGATGGGGCTTGATTTACAATTCCAAACCGACGGGGGTAAATTTTCAACCAAGCGCGTTCAGCATTATTTTGCGAATATCGGTTGGTACCATTTCATGGGTGAATCGTCTTTTATAGAGCCTTCCGCTTCAATCAAATATGCACCGAATGTCCCGCTTAATATTGACCTCAACGCCCGTTACCAAATGGGAACCAGTTTTTGGGTGGGGGTTGGTACTTCCCTACATGGTAAAATCCACGCTGAAACGGGCGTCATCATCGGGCGAAGTCTGGGCTCAAGTAATAATTTCAAAATCGGCTACGGCTTTGATTATTCTTTTCAATCTTATGGCCCCTATGCCGGTACTACCCACGAGGTGAATGTGAGTTTTTCGTTCTAAAATAAAAAAAATCGGTTAGAACAACATCTATGTTCTAACCGATTTTTTTATCGTTTTTTTTACGTTAATTAACGGTAGTTCTGAAAGCGTTCAACATCAAATACCCAATCATCATAAAGCCCGATAATACAAACGCTACACCCAAAGTACCAATATTATCAATTGGGTTTGAAAGCACCTGAACTTGCTGTTTGATGAGCGAAAAAGGATGATTCATGATGTCCCAGGAGTTCCATCGTTGAAAACGACCCATATATACGCCGAATCCGCCTAACCAAATGGCGGTTGCCATCAAAAGCCACACTACGCGTTTGCGGAAAATTTGTTCTAAATAGTGTTGTACCTCAAAAAGAGAACAATAACCCAGCATCATGCCTGTCCAAGCGAAGGAGGTAAAGAGCATCACGTCATACCAATGTGGGACGACTTGCGAATCTTTAAGGTGCAATAAATCAGTAATAAGATAGGGCGCGTTAGGAAAAAACAATAGCCAGCACGTTAACAAAAAACCGATTGAAAACACTGAGGGGTTCATTCTGAAACGGGTAAAAAAGTCTAAAGTCAGTGCAAACCAATAAGGTACCCACGCTAAAAAAAGATTCCAAAGCAAGAAAAAAAATGTCGCTTCAGTTCCTCTGTATATTTTCAAGTCATGAACCGAATGGATAACACTCCAATCAAATCCTATTTGAATGCCTCTATAAATGACAAGTATAAAATTAAATAGTGTGCTCAGACACATAACTAAAAAAATGCGAAATTGACGTTCATCCCTGAAAAGTGATTTAAGTGCTGCTAGTATCATTTTAAATTTTTATGTTTTGTAAATATTTAATAATCATTAAATGTATTCGTGGCGATTTGAAGTTACGAAGCAAATAACAAGCCATTAGAGTGATATCGTATAAAAAAAAATTCACTTGTGACCAATTCTCTCAGTTAACAAACCAATAAGTGAATACCCTAAAAAAATCAGAACAACATTAAACACAAAATTTATCATTGTGTCGCTGACAGAATGAGAACGACTGTCAATATCGTAAAATACGTAAACCGCACAGCCAATGGCTGCTAAAAAAATAATCCATCCTATTGGTGTATTCGGTACAAACAAGAAACCATTGCGTCTGAATAGATTTTTCATGATTTTTACTTTTAAAGTAACGATAGTTTTTTTTAAATATTATAACCTTACAAATAACTTTGTTTTTCAAAGTGAAAGCGCAAAAAAATTCATCCAATATTTTTAAGCAGATTTTCCAATGCGGTAAGATAATCCGTAAAAGCTTTACGCCCTAAAATTGACGCAGAATAGGTAGTCTGTGGTTTTTTTCCAACGAATTGCTTGCGAATATCTATATATCCGTCTTTTTCTAAAGTGGACATGTGGCTTGCCAGATTGCCGTCCGTCATACCTTTCTCGCCACCCAAGGAACTCAACATCTCTTTGAACGTCGAAAAATCCACCCAATCATTGACCATGAGAATGGACATGATACCGAGCCGCACGCGATTATCAAACGCTTTATTATTAAGATGTTGTAATATTTCTTTCATTTTATCTCTAAGTTTCGGCGTGACTTGGACTCACCCCGAAACTATTATTCTAATTAAAGTTTAACTGGTATTGGACACACAAATGTATCACAAATTTTTCTTCAACTCATATTTCATATACATCATAGTACCGTAGATAATGTGCAAAAAACCAAAGCCTATGACCCAAAATTCCAATCCGTAGCGCAGCAAAAACATCGCTAACAAACCCAACGCTATTTCAGCAAGACCCAAATAAAGAACATCATGTAAAGTATATTTACTGCCGTTGACCAGTGCCAAGCCATAAAAAACAAGAGTGGCCGGGGCGACAAACGCCAAATAACCATGCCACATCATGGCATAACAAAACAAACCGCCGGTCACTAACGGGATTCCTAAGTGAGTGAGAAGGCGCAAAGCTGTTTTATCCCATATCGTTTGACCCTTGCGTTTGGCTTGTCTTGTAGTAAAATAGATGCCTAAAAGCACAGCTGCCAAAATCGTTAAAATACCATCAATCATAAAAAATGGCATATAACCCATTCCCCATTTCGAGGAACTAAGCGCCTTGGCATAATAAGCATAACTTTTATCGTATTGAAAAGGTACAATATCCAGATAGAGATAAGCAGTTGTGGCGCCTATAATGGCACATACTCCCGCAGCTACACCCGACAAACCGCTCAATCCAATGAATCTGGAGGAGCGTTCCATGAGGGTACGTATTTCGCGGAGTTCTTTTAATTGTTCTTGTGGTGATGACATAATGCCGCTGATTTTTAAAATAATCAATTTTTAAGGTTCCTTCTGTGAAAGTGAAAATCACTTCAAAAGAACTTTGAAAAACAAAGTTAATTGCTTAATCCAATCTATCCTATTTTTTTTGATATTTTATTGAAAAAAAAGCTTCACTATGAGTCGTTAAATGGTCAAATAATGAAGTTAAAATAGGCAAAAATTCCCAATATACTGAGGGGGGTAATTTTTATCTTAAAAAAAGTGAAAAGTCTTTAAATTTGCGATTCTTTTTAAAGAGGTTGATTGGTTAAGAGTAAAGTGTAGAGTGATATTTCTTTTATAAGTATTTCTACTCTCTACTTTTAACCCAACAACTAAAACAAAGATTCATTCATTTTCAACATAGAATTTAGCATAAAATGCAACATTTTACCTCTATTCATGATGTGGACGACCCGTTAGGTTTGCTCGCTGACGCAAAAGCTTGTAAAGCCAATCCTAATCAATTCTCAAAAATCGGTCATGGCAAAACGCTCGGTATGATTTTTTACAACCCTTCATTGCGGACGCGCATGAGCACCGAAAAGGCTGCCATTAATTTGGGTATGACCATTATTTCGATGAATGCCGATGCCGGTTGGAAGCTCGAATTTGAAGAAGGCGTAGTGATGAATGGTGATAAAGCGGAACATATTCAAGAAGCAGCGGCGGTTATGAGCCAATATTGCGATATTTTGGGTGTTCGTTCATTCCCAACTTTGACCGACCGCGATAAAGATTATCAGGATTTTGTCATTTCTAAGTTCAAGAAATATGCTCAAGTACCGATAGTGAGTCTTGAAGGCTCAATGGTGCATCCTTTGCAATCTTTGACGGATTGGTTGACAATTGAGCAATTCAAACCCAAACCCAAACCTAAAGTCGTGTTGACGTGGGCGCCGCATCCAAAAGCTTTACCACAAGCCGTTCCTAATTCATTTGTGGAGTGGATGAAAGTAACGGATTATGACTTTGTCATCACCCATCCTGAAGGGTATGAATTGGCGGAATCTTTTACAGAAGGATGTCGCATTGAATATGACCAAAATAAAGCTTTGGAGGGAGCTGATTTTGTTTATACCAAAAATTGGTCGAGTTATAAAGATTACGGTAAAATACTCAGCATGGATGCAGCATGGACAATTACGAAAGACAAAATGAATTTGACTGATAATGGTAAATTCATGCATTGCTTGCCGGTTCGTCGCAATCAAATTGTGATGGATGAGGTGTTGGATTCTCCAACATCCATCGTTATTGAACAAGCGAATAATAGAACGTTTGCAGCAATGGCTGTTTTGAAAAATTTGTTGAAATAATATGAAACAAGAATTAGTCATTATAAAAATTGGGGGAAATGTAGTGGATAACCCTTCGGTATTAAGCCAAGTTTTAGCTGATTTTGCAGCAATTGAAACTAAAAAAATACTGGTGCATGGGGGAGGTAAAATCGCTGATGTTTTATTGAAAAAACTTCAAATTGAACCTAAAAAAATTGAAGGTCGTCGCATCACCGATGAAGACACTTTGGATGTGGTAACGATGGTTTATGCAGGTTTGATCAATAAAAAAATTGTGGCTCAATTGCAAGCACTTGATTGCAATGCATTGGGTTTGACGGGTGCAGATTTGAACACTATTTTAGCCCATAAACGCACAAAAGGCAATATTGATTATGGCTTCGCTGGTGATATTGACATCATCAATACTGAGGGGTTGTCTGGCTTGCTCGAATTGGCGCAAACTATTGTCTTTGCACCAATTACGCATGATAAAAACGGACAATTATTGAACACCAATGCCGATACAATTGCTTCAACACTGGCAGTGGGTTTAAGTCTCAAATATGATGTGACGCTTAAATATTGTTTTGAAAAACAAGGCGTTTTATCAGATGTGAATGATGATAATTCAGTAATTCCGACTATCAGTTACGAAGCGTTTCAACAAGGAAAAGCCGACGGTACGTTCTTTGAAGGCATGATTCCGAAGTTGGATAATGCTTTTAATGCTATGAAAAGCGGGGTGAAATCAGTAGTGATATGTGGTACTGAAGGGTTGTTAAAAAAAATCGGAACAAGGCTGAGTTTGTGAGTCAGTTATCGTTATGGGTTAATCGCTATTCTCGAAAAACGATTAACCCACAACCAATAACGCTCATTTTCGTCCAAAATCAGCCGGTATTTCGCCCCAATCTTCGGTCTCCCATTTGAGAATTGGATTTTTATAGGTATTGGTATTTAACCAAATAAACGCCCTATCAATCAACTCGAAAATCTGTGCGTTGCGATGCGTGCGTTCAAGCAGTGTTTTGGCTTTTTTATTGCGTACCCACGCGATAGCTGTGCGCGAGTCGCTATAAATAGGCGTTGTCGCCATCCCTTCTCGTTTCAAAAAAGCCAACGCATGAACCAAAGCGAGAAATTCCCCAATATTATTGGTACCATCCGGAAAAGGCCCCTGATGAAAAATTTGCTCTTTTGTTTTGGTAAAAACACCTCTGTATTCCATATTACCCGGATTCCCACTACAAGCCGCATCTACGGCTATACTATCTTGAATAATGCGTTGCTGGTTGATGCCCGCTGGTTTCTTGGCGTCATTTTTTTTACTGAAATCATAATAACTGGAATATTTGCCCTTAAAAGCGGTTTCAGCCTCCGCACGGGTTTCAAAAGATTTATATTTGGCATTCGGAAAGCCTTGAATTTGAGCTTTGGCATCATCCCAAGTGGTGTAAATACCCGGTTTAGCGCCTTCCCAAACGACATACAATTTTGATTTTTTTGCCATAAAAAAAGAGTATCAATAGAATTTTAAACAATAAAAGGTAGAATGGTTATATTTTTGCAAAGTTCTGTATTTTTTTACATAAATTCTGACAATGCTGATAGATACGCACGCACATTTATACGTCAAACAATTCAATCATGACCGCGAAGCAGCACTGGCCCGAGCGCATACTGAGGGGGTGGCAAAAATCTATTTGCCGGCTATTGACAGCGAAACCCACGAAGCGATGTTGGCACTTGAAGCGGCACATCCCGATTTTTGTCTCTCTATGATGGGTTTACATCCGTGCAGTGTGACCGAAGGAGATATAGACAAAGAACTCAAAATTATTGAAAAGTACCTATCTGAAAGGGCATTTTGTGCCATCGGTGAAATCGGCATTGACCTCTATTGGGATAAAACGACTTTTGATCTGCAAAAAAAAGCCTTTATTCAACAAATGCACTGGGCTCAAGATTTGGGTATTCCGATTGTCATACACAGCCGAGATAGCATGAATGAAGTGATTGAGGTATTGTCGCAACAATCGTTTTATACTGAGGGGGGCATCCTGCACTGTTTCACTGGCAATTTAGAACAGGCTAAAAAGCTCGTTGATTTGGGCTTTTACCTCGGCATTGGTGGAGTTGTGACTTACAAAAATGGGGGGTTAGAACCGGTTATCGAAGGGGTTTCTTTGAAAAATCTGGTATTGGAGACCGACTCCCCTTATCTGTCGCCCGTTCCTTACCGAGGTAAGCGCAATGAATCGAGTTACATCAAGCACGTGGCACAGCGCATTGCTGAAATTAAAATGGTAGATTTTGACGACGTGGCTGCTGTCACATCAGATAATGCGACACTTTTTTTTTCAAAAATGGGGCAATTGGTTCTGAATGAGTAAATAGCAGATATTTTTAATTGAATATTTCCAACAAAAAACTATTTTTGCAACCGAATAGGAAAAATAGTCGTATTGAGTTGTGAACATAGGAAATTACCTGTTGCGAATTACCCGATATGTATTGCTGATTACCTATTGATTCATGGAGACTTGTCCGAGTGGTTTAAGGAGCACGCCTGGAAAGTGTGTGTACTTCAAAAGGGTACCGAGAGTTCGAATCTCTCAGTCTCCGCTCAGTTTGATAATTTATTGATTATCAATTATTTATAAGCTAGCAGATTTTAGTTTTTCTATTGTGTCAAAAGATTGGACAATGGGGAAATGCAAAAAATTTGTCTAAAAATGAGATAGTGCTATGTAGATGGTTATCTAACCAAACCATTTGAAGAGGAAGAACTGTTTGCGCGGGTGAGAAACCTGTTGAATAATGCTAAAATGCGCCAACAATTCAAGCAAGAAGCCCTGCTTGAAATCGAAGAACAAAATCCAGCCGAAATCCTACATCCCAAATCCGAAATCGAACATCCCCTCAGTAAAAATGAAACAACTCAACTTTCAAGTGAAAACATTGAATGGCTTGCCGATTTAGAAAAAACGATACAACAACATATGGGCGATTACAATTTATCAGTAGATTTTATTGCTGACGACATGCACATCAGCCGCGCCCAATTTTACCGATACCTTCAATTGCTAACGGGTTTAACCCCATTGCAATATCTCCAAGAAATTCGCTTCAATCATGCCCGACAATTGCTTGAACAGCGCCGCGTGAACAGTGCCAAATCGGCTGCTGCTGCTATTGGTATTCAAAAAGTGCTGTATTTTTCAGAGCAATTTTAGGAGCTGTTTGGGAAATTGCATTCGGCGTATTTATAGTGGAGGTGGTTTGGTAATTACTTTTCTAATCGGAGATAATTGTTGCCGTTTTTGTAATCGGGAATTTTTAAAAATATTTTCCTTGCTTAGTGTCCCATTTTCCTTTATTTTTGTAGTAATTATTCTACATATCCGTAAACTTTTCTACTCACAACATTACTTATAAAACATACTACAAACCCATGCACTTTCGTCCCGTCTCTATTTTTTTTGTCATTTTCACTTTTTCTTTTCTCAATACGCTAGCAGCTCAAATTGATATTACACCAGTTTCTTTAAAAAGCCCTATCTCATCGGTCATTTGCCGCAATGTGAATGACCCAGTACAGGTTGTTTTCAGGAGCAATAGCACCGACCAAATTGATTTTTCCCAAACGCCGTTGAAGGTAACTGTCACCATTTCAGGCGCAAAGACAGGGGTTTTGACGGGTGAAATTAACTCTGGTTTTATTTACACCACAGATAATTTTATTATAGGTGTTTCAAGTGCCCCTGCCTTTACTTTCGACGTAATAGGCAATTATATATTTAAAATTAAAACAAGTCTCGCAGGCGATACCAACCTTGCGAATGATGAAATAACTGTGACACGCACCATCAATGTCCCCCTCAGTATTCCGTTTTTTGAAGATTTAAATAGCACCAATGTTGTAGAGTGGCGGTTCGATGAAAATCCGCAATATCAATGTAATACAAGTGCGATTGTCGAGGAAGGTGGTAATAAATTTGTGCGATGCTCGCAATACGACTGCGGTTATGCCATTTTTACGCTGCCCCAAATTGGGCAAGTTCGGGCGGGTGATGCGCTTTCTTTTGATTATCGCATTTTAAATAATTATTTTCCATCAGGTAGGTTGAGTGCTGCTACAAGCGGTTTTAATTATATTTCAGTACAGGCTTCGACAGATTGTGGCAGGACATTTACGGAATTTCACCGTATCAACCCCGCCGACCACGTTGCCAATGATATATTTGTTAAAAAAACGATACCACTCCCTAATTTTATCGGACAAGATATCAAAATCCGTTTCGTCACTAATACCGTTGCGGGCGATATTTTTAATAGAATTTTTTTAGAATTTGACAATTTCAGCGTCGGCACAGGAGTTTTGCGTGACGCAGGTGTGATACACCTGGAAAATCTTGATGGACAATGTGATAATCCTGCTCAAGCTATCAAAATCAAAATTAAAAACTTCGGGGTACAAACTATTGATTTTGGGGCAACACCGACTACAGTTACCGCCAAAGTTACTGGTGCAACAACGGCAATTTTGACTAAAATTTTAAATACAGGCACACTCGCACCCGAAGGCAATTTAGACCTAATGTTAGACGGATTTTTCAATATGTCTGCTTTAAATAGTGTTTACAATATCGCCATATTCACCAATTTGCCTAATGATGCGGTTGTGAATAACGATACTTTAAAACGCAGTGTTACCTCGCCGGCGGTGGCAAGTCCCGCAGCCCGTGCCTTGCCCTTTACTGAAAATTTTGATACCAGCCCCAATATTCCGGCTGGTTGGTTGACTGGTTATTCGAATTTTGGACGTTGGGCAATTTCTCAAAATACAGGGAATAGTTCAAATAGTCTTTTTAAAGACGCATCAAACGATATTGAGCAAGACCTTGTGAGTCCACGCGTCGGAGCGATTCGCGCAACTGACCGTTTGAGTCTCGATATTAAAATAACCAATAAAAACAATCCTTCCGGAATAGCAATAGCCGATTGGGGCAAATGTCTTATTCAAGTTTCTGACGATTGCGGCTATAGCTATCAACCCATTTTAGTTATTGATGGCAATAATCTAAAAACAGGTGAATGGAGGACGTTTGTGGCCCCCCTCAGTAATTTTGCCAATCAAAACATTTTAATTAAAATTCAAACGGAACAAAGTTCAACCAATCCTGTCTATCGGATTGATCTTGACAATTTTTCAATAACGCCAAGCCCGAGCCTTGATATGGGCGTGATGGGTCTTGTGAATCCTCAAGGCAATTGTACAAATGCAACACAAGCAATTACAGTAAAAATTAAAAATTTTGCGAGTTTAAATATCAATTTTGCAACTAATCCGACAACCGTCGCAGCCGTTATTTCAGGTTCTGCCAATACAATTTTGTCAAAAATAGTCAATACTGGCATACTTGCCGCAGGTGAAACCTTAGATGTGGCTTTAAATGGCGTTGTCAATATGGCAACATTGGGCGATTATTTCATCAAACCAACTGTCAGTGTTGCCAATGACGGTTTAAGGTCAAATGACAGTATTTTTACGGTAAAACGCACTGTTAGGGCGCAATTTAATACACCTTATACTGAAAATCTTGATGACCAAACGACTTTTCCGCAGGGCTGGATTGTCAATGATTGGGCAGTCAATTCAAGTTTGGAAAATGCCGCACGTAAATACCTCGCTGTTACAATGGCAACTAAAACCCAATCAGAAGTCTATTTACCCATTTTTAAAACGGTGGCAGAAGATGAATTTTTATTATTTCGATATAATTTTGGGGCAGGAGTGAGCGGTGATTTTACGGGTGTTGATGTGAATGTTGTTTTTGAAGCATCTTCGGATTGTGGCGTTAGTTTTCAGGAAATCTACGTTTTAAATAATGCAAATGTTGATTTTAATCAAACTTGGAAATCGGCAAGGATACCCCTTCGTATTTTCAAAGGAAATCCGATTTCCATACGCATAAAAACGAAAAAACAGAATGATTACAATTGGCTTTTTGCCATTGATGATATTCGTATTGATGCGATAAAGCCGATTGATGTGTCGTGCGATACTGCATTTTTAAATCCTGTTGCCCCTTCAAGTTGTGGTAATTCTACGCGATACCTTGAAGTTCGTTTGACCAATAGGGGCTCAAAAGATGTTGATTTTAGTAAAAATCCTGCTACTATTATGGTTAAAATGTCGGGTCAAGGCTCTAAAATACTAACAAAACATCTCACCTCTAACATTCTCTATACAGGCACTTTTCAAGATATATTAATTGAAGATCCCATTAACACGGTTGATGCTGGGGTATACAAATTCGATGCGATTGTTTCAACACAAGGCGATGTTGTTTTAAAAAATGATACCTGCAAGCAAGTCGCTATCATGGTCAATCCGCCTTATTCGAAATTGCCTTATCGTCAGAATTTTGATACCATTGGGCTACCAAAAGGCTGGGCTTTGGATAGGTGGGATATATTCGATACTGATGGCGTACAAAATTCGAGATGTGCTGTTTTTCAAGCAATCGCACCCAGTTTTAGTGGAAAAGCTTTGACTTCGCCTTTGATTGGCAAAATAAGTGAAGGCGATAGGATTTATTTTGATTATCGCATTTGGACTTTAGAAAACGGCAATCTTACAGCAGCGCCTGCGGGTTGGGGTGCTTTCAAAATTCAAGTTTCTACCATTTGTGGCGATTCCTATGTTGATATTTTAACAATTTCAGACGACAACCATGTTGTTTCAACCGAATGGGCAACCAAAAGTATATCTCTAAGTGCTTTTAAAGGCAATAATATTGTTTTTCGTATTGTACCTTTTGTGGGTTCTACCGCCTATAATTTGAGCATTGACAATGTATTTATTGGGCATTCCGAAGCGGTTGACATTGCGCCTATCAAACTGCTTTCACCACTTATCAATTGCGGTTTTGCTGAGCAAATAATTGCCGCTGAAGTCCGTAACTTGGGTACAACAACCTTAAATTTTAATCGCAACCCGTTGACTGTAAAAGCCATTTTTACCGGTAGAATTAATGAAACTTTGTTTAAAACCATAGTAACCGATTCGTTACAATCCGATAAAACGCTCAGTATAATTTTTGAAAAAAAACTGAATACTTTAGCAGAAGGCACGTATAATTTGAAAATTGTGACCGAAATTGCCGGCGATGGCAATAGGAATAACGATACTATTGGCAATTTTACTGAGCAAGTCAGTAAAACACATCCTGTGCCTTTTATTCAAAATTTTGATAATATCGCTGAAAATCCGATTACGAATTGGCAAGCTGCCGATTGGATTGTACAGCCATTTAACAGTCAAAGTGCTGGAAATGTGATTTTTGCTACATTTACAGATGAAACTATTTTAACGCTCCCTAAATTGGGCATTATAAGAGCTAATGATGCACTTGATTTTGATTATTATTTGGGTGGCGGTGCTGTCTTTCAAAATTCGGGAAATTTTACTATTGAAGTGGATATTTCAGAAGATTGTGGCGGCACATATTCAAGTGCCGATAGCCGTCGAATTTTTTATAATGCCAGCAATGAAATTCCAGGTTGGCGACATTTTAATGTGCTTTTGACCGAATATATCGGCAAGGCTATTACTATTCGTTTCAAGATTCGAGGTTTTAACGGCTCCCAAAATGAAATTTCATTCGATAATGTTATTTTAAATAATATTCGTCAAAAAGATGTCAGCCCTACTATATTTTTTAATGGTGATTATCCGCCATATTGCGGTAATGTCAAAAGTAAATGGTATGGAACAGTGACCAACTCAGGGAATGAAACGATTGATTTTGCCTTAAACCCATTGACTGTAACCGCTGTTTTTAAAGGTACAACAATTTCGACGCAAACTAAGAAAATAGAAACAGGAACACTTGTACCAAGAGCGAATATACAAGTAGAATTTGAATTAGATATGAGTCGTTTGGGGGTGTATTATTCAAATCTTATAACATCGATGGCGGGTGATATTAATCCATTGAATGATACTTCTCTCACTGGCATGCTCGACACGCGGGGCGCACCCCTACCTTTTTCAGAAGATTTTGAAGGACTTTCAATAAAATATAGTTTCACAGGAGATACTTGGAGTATTATGCAAGGGAACGGCATCAATGACGGTCGAGGAATGCGAAAAGGGTTTAATGCCGATGCTCCCACAGGCTATTTAAATATGCCCCAAATCGGGACTATTCGCACCAACGATGCCCTATCTTTTGATATGAAATTAACCGATTTGGCAGGGCAACCTCTTACAGGCAATTGGGGTAAAATAAAAATCAGCGTGTCAACCGATTGCGAACGAAGTTTTACGGAAATACACACCATTGATGGTAGTTTGTGGAATTTTAGCAATTGGTCATACACTTCTATACCCCTCAGTAATTTTGTCGGGAAAAGCATCGTTGTTCGTTTTGATGTTTCGTATTTGCCGAATGTTTCGGGTTTTTACGTGTATTTCGATAATTTCACCATTAAAACCAATACCGAAGCACCGCTTAACGATGATTGTGCAACAGCCATAAATTTAAACCAATTCCCCAATGGACATCAAAGCACAACAGAGCGGGCAACGGGTTCAACTATTAATTCTCCTACTTGCGCCACAACTGCGGTAAATGATATTTGGTATAAAATAATTACACCTAACGATATTCAATTACTTTCAAGAATGAATGTAGTTTTAGACAATATAGTAAGTGGAACTGTTATAAATTTTGCGATTTACAAAGGAAGTTGCGAGATAATTAGGCAATTAGACAGTACAGGTTTATGCGGCTCTACAACCATAGGCACTACTTTAGCATTGAAAAATTTAGAATTGGGGCAAACTTATTATTTACGTTTATGGTCAAAAAATGTGGCTGAGTCCGGTAAATTTAATGTTCGATTAGCAAATGGTTTCCCATTTGCGAATCTCTCTATCGCTAATCCTAATACGCCGATTTGTCGCCCCCTCAGTATTATTCATATTCGCCAAGAAAATAACAATGTATGGGTGCCTATTATGGATGGTAATGACATAGTCGCCGCCATCAAAGCGAATGGCAATAATTTGGGTCGGGTTCAAACAGATTATTTCATCAATAAAACGGGTACGATTCGTAAGTCTGCTAATGTTCCTTTTTTAGATAGAAATATCGGTTTTAAACCTGATACACAACCCCGAATACCCGTTTCGATTCGCTTTTTCTTAACGGCAGTCGAGTGGCAGGCTTTACGCAATGCTGACCCCTCTGTTTCGGATTCCACTTTTAGCTTGACGCGGGTCTCAAACCAAACGTGTACGAGCTCTTTCACAGCTGCTACGGGTTCGCAGATTACTGGGGCATTTTTATTTCCTTTTAATGGTGGATACTATATACAATTTAATACACCACAGTTTTCACAATTTTTTATACACAACATCAAAGCAGCTTTAAAATTAAGTACAGCTACTGCTGATTTGGTGAGTGAAAAAATCCAAGTTTATCCCATACCTACTGAGGGGACTTTAAATGTAAGTATTGAAACGCTTAATGCTGAAACAATTAAATTGGAACTAATCGACTTTATAGGCAGGGTTTTAAAAATGGAAACGCATCAATCCGCAATTGGCGTTAATGCGTTCGCGCTTGATTTAACGCATCAACCGAGTGGATCTTATTTTTTAATGGTGACGACTCCGCATGGGAAGTGGATGAAGAAGATTGTAAAATAAAGGGCAATAATAATGTTGGTCAGTTTCCTATTTTTCAGAATATTTTAATACCTTCTTTGTATTTTTTCTATCAGGTGCGGCAACTGAAATAACTGAATATAAATACATCAAAAAAGATACTTTCAAAAAGATTCGAGAAGATGATCAAACGTTGGCTGAAGAATTAGTATTTGAAAGGGATGAAAATGGGAAGATTAAAAATACGCGCACCTTTTATTTTAAGTGGAATAAAATCAAAGATATTGTGATAATGAAAAAAGCAATTTCATAAATGCAATAGAACGGAATAAGTCAACCTCTTTTTATCAATACGATAGCCATCATTTTCGAAATCATACTGTTATCATTGTACAAATAGGCTTTTATGCCACGTGTAACCGATATTTTCCAGAATTCCCAAAATTATGCCCACTATTCATAAGCATAGCAAGCATTTGGGGGTATTTAAATTGATTGAATGGTGGGTTGAATTTTTGAGTAAAAGACGGCGAAATACTGAGGGGGTATAAAACCCAAAAAGCCCATGCACGACACATCGCATGGGCTTTTTACTGTCATGCTTTCAGCTTGATGAAGCCAAAGGCATCAAGGGCTGTATCCACGTTTTTCCGCTTGGCGATGTGGCGGATTTCAAGCACAAATCTTCATCTGACGGGGAAAGAGACCTCAGACTTTACGACCCATTTGGCTTTGAAAATAGACTACTTTGCGCGCCCGCATCACTTCGCCCAAAGGACGATGCGCCATCAATGCGCTCCACGGGTCAAACGCGGCTGCCTCAATATTCGCGGCGAGTTTCAGACCCTCGGCACTTTCCGTATCCTGCGTCGGAATGGTTAACACACCGACCGTAACAAAAGGTGCCAAATCTTCTTGCCATTCATTTGTCGCGTCTTCAATCGGTGTCCTTTGCTCATCTACAAAAAACTGCAATTGCAGCTCAAAGCGCAAGGATCCTTTAGCCAAGTGTGAACGGAAGTCGTCCGACCAGCTTTCACGGGCGTTTGCGTTCACATCGGATCTCGCGGGCAACATACGCACGCGAACGGCATAAGGTCCGCAAGCCAGTGGCGCTGCCGTGTAGAATTTCTCGGTCGCAAAACCGGTAAACGGTACCTTAAACGCATCTGCCATGGCTTTGAGTTTTCGGAAGCCACCGACCAATCCAAATGTGGCATACAGATATTTAAACAGGGAGCCAGGACCGCGCGCCGCGTTGCGCACGAAACCAACAAAATCTTTACTATTGACAAAACCAAAAGCGGATTTCTGAATCATCAAAAAATCCTGACAATCCGTGTCGCCTGAGCCTAAGGCACTCAAACCCTTCAGTCCGCGTACTTTAATCGAAAAGCCACGAATATCGGGCTTGCGATCAGGGACGGAATCCATGCCACCATTCGACAATCGAATCCAAGCATCGTAGGTGGCGGGGGCGGCAAACAACCCGTGTTTTGCATATTCAGGCAAACCATCCAGCACTTCAAAACGCCCGTGCAAACCAAGCTGAATCTGACGATGTAGCTGACGTCCCTTTCCGTACTTGGCATCTTTTATTTTTCTGACTTCGTCAAAAGCCAACAGATGCTCTTTATGAAGTTTCGCCTCGTTTGGTAATATCTGCTCTTTCCATTTCGTACTCGGTGCTGCAATTGTTTCTTTTTTTATAGTCATAATTTCCAGGTTATTGTTTAATCAAATAATTTTCCATTGAACGCCCAAATTTCCTCCGAGGATATTTGGGGTTTCGAACCCCGATCAAAAGTATTATTTCGTTTAAGGCTACAAAGTTAAGGTGTATTTTTATACTGAGAAGGGTATTTCCTTTCATTTCTTACCAAAAATCGTTTCTCGGTGTTTTATATTACGTAAAAGGAGTTGCCTGAAAATGATTAAATAAATAAAAATGATATTATTATGTAGATTTGCTTTGAGGATTCTTACCTTAACAGCCCATTTTTATCCACAGATTCAAAATGAAAAATAAAAAATAATGAGAAAAATACTCTTTACAGCAATAATGGTATGTGCCATTGCATGCAGTCAAAAAATAACACCATCGAATACTTACATCAGTGCTAATCCTTTCTCTTTAGCAGGGAAATCGGTAGCTGTTTACACGACAGCTGATAGTTCTAATTTTAGATTATCCCTGACAGATAACGTCCAATTCAGAGACCTTGCTCAACCCAATGAGGGTCAAGTGAGCGTTTTTGTGGATCCAACTAAAACCTTTCAAACCTTCATGGGTATTGGCGGTGCTATAACTGATGCAAGCGCAGAAACTTTTGCCCAGTTGTCAAAAAGTAAGCAACAAGCCTTTTTGGAAGCTTATTATGATGTCAATAAAGGAATAGGTTACACGCTTGCGCGTACGACTATTCACAGTAGTGACTTCAGTAGCGGCAGTTATACTTATGTTACTGATGGGGACCCAATCACGTAGGCAATTTTTGTTTTGCACCCATTCATGGCGATACAAAAACGGGGGAATTAATTTTCACACCCTCTTATTATTACATTGGGCATTTCTCAAAATTCATTCGTTTAGGTGCAAAAAGAGTTATCAGTGCCACCAGCCGCAGCGCATTATTAACAACTTCATTTATCAATACCGATGGCAAATTAGCGGTGATTGTGATGAATCAAAGCAATCAAAAAGTGCTGTATAATTTGTGCATAGGTACAAAAGCGGCTGAAGTGACTATTATACCGCATGCTGTTCAGACTTTGATATTGTGATGTTAAAAGAGATTAAAAAAAAATAAAGTCAAAATCATCAATGCTCAGTTGGAATCGCCGCGCTTGAATACACACCCTTACGAGTTTTTTTGAATCCGAGTAAGGGTGTGTTAATCATTGAGTTATATAAAAGCCTAATACTTATTTCCACCCGCCACCTAACGCTTTATAAATATTCGTTACAGCATTAAATTGTCGTTTTTTTACCTCAATTAATTCAAGTTTGGAAGCCAATGCCTCTCGTTGAGTTGTCAAAACTTCGAGATAGTTGGCTCTGGCGGATTTGAATAAATCATTAGCAATATCAATGGATTTTGTTTGTACTTCAACTTCTTTTGATTTAAAACCGTATCTTTTTTCAAGATTTTCGATACTTGCCAATTCATTAGAAACTTCAACGTAGCCATTTAAAATGGCTTTTTGATACTCATACATCGCTTGAATCTGAACCGCATTCGCCGTTTTAAATTCAGCCATAATCGCGTTTTTGTTGATGATAGGCCCTGCCATATCTCCTATCAACGATGCCAACAATGATTCTGGCAGCCTGATTAAATAGTCTGGTCTGAAGGCTTGAAGTCCGAATGCCCCTGAAACACCCAACGAAGGATAAAACTCCAATTGAGCTGCTTTGACTTCCCATTTAGCCGCCATTAATTCCATCTCTGCTTGTCGAATATCGGGTCTATTTTTTAACAATTGAGAAGGAATACCTTGTTTTATCCGATTCGGCAGTTGAGCTGTTAAAGTAGCTTTATCCCGTACAATAGGTTGTGAGTATCTGCCTAATAAAAAATTTAACTTATTCTCGTTCTCCGTAATACTTTGCAGGATTTCGTATTCCATACTTTGTGTATTCAATATTTGGGCTTCAAACTGCTTCACAGCTAACTCCGTAACAACTGCCGCTTCTTTTTGAATTTTCACAACTTCCAATTGATTTTGCTGTAATTGGATGGTTTCTCTAAGAATATCCAATTGGTTATCAAATGCCAATAGCTCGTAATAAGAATTCGCGACTTCGGCAATCAAATTGGTAATGACAAAATTTCGCCCCTCAATACTACCGAGATATTTGGTAAATGCCGCCGTTTTTGCACTCTTCAATTTACCCCAAATATCGATTTCCCAACTTGCTCTAATACCGCCTGAAAAATCGGTTAGAAGTTCCGGAACAATTTTCCCCGGCGTGATTTCTGCAGAGGCATCACCTGCACCTTGCGATGTGTATCTGCCAACTTTTTCTACCCCTATTCCACCGCCAACCATAACTGAAGGGAGTAGTGCCCCATGTCTCATTTGCACTCTGTTTTGAGCCATCGCAATATCCTGTAAAGTGATGAAGACATCAGGATTGTTGTTTATTGCAATTTCGATGAGCGTAATGAGGTTTTTATCATTAAAAAACTCACGCCAATTTATGGTTGCGGAATTAATTGTATCAGTTGAACCGTTATAAGCCGTTGGCATGGACTTTAATGCCGAAACTTGAGTCGGGACCGGTAATTTACAACTTGTTTGAAAGATGGACAGTGCCCATATTAAAAACGGTATGTATTTTAACAAAATACTGAGGGGGTACAAATTTTGGGAAAAAAGAAACTTTCCGGAAGTTGTACTTGGGTTTTTATATTTTATAAATATTTTCATATTAAATATTATGATCAATTTCTTCTGTTAAAGGATTTTCTTCTTCATTTTCAACAAGCGGGTGTTTTTCAGAAATGCGCCCAAAAATGTAATACAAACCTGGAATGATAAGGACACCGAAAATTGTTCCAATCAACATACCGCCTGCCGAGGCTGACCCAATCGTTTTATTACCAATAGCACCCGGTCCAGTTGCCAATACCAACGGAATCAATCCCGCAATAAAGGCAAAAGAAGTCATTAGGATGGGACGCAGACGAACGGCGGCACCTTCTATGGCAGCTTCTAATACTGTAGATCCAGCACGATGCCTTTGTACGGCAAACTCCACAATCAATACAGCATTTTTAGCGAGCAAACCTATCAACATGACCATAGAAACTTGAGCATATATATTGTTCTCTAAGCCCATTATTTTAAGAAGTAGAAAGGCACCGAAAATGCCCGTGGGCAATGACAGAATGATTGGAAATGGCAAAATAAAACTTTCGTATTGCGCTGCTAAAAGCAAATACACAAATGCCAAGACAATAAGAAAAATATACATAGCTTGATTGCCTTGTCCGACTTGATCTTTTGAAATACCTGCCCAGTCAATACCAAAACCGCGCGGCAATTTGGTTTTTGCTACTTCAGTAATGGCATTAATCGCCTCACCACTACTATATCCTGGTGCTGCATCACCACTTACTTCAGAAGCATTGTACATATTATGTCGGGTAATTTCAGACAAGCCGTATACTTTATCCATTGTCATAAAAGCAGAAAAAGGCACCATTTCACCTTTATCATTTTTGACATAGAGTTTAAGAATATCCTCGGGCAAAGCTCTATATTCGGGCAAAGCTTGTACCATCACTTTGTACTGCCTGTCATACTTAATGAAACTGGTTTCGTAGTTACTGCCTACAAGTGTGGATAGGGTATTCATGGCATTTTCGATGGTTACGCCTTTTTGCTGGGCTTTATCATTGTCCACATTGAGCATAAATTGAGGAAAACTGGCACTGTAAAAGGTAAATACAGAGGATAGTTCAGGTCTTTTGCTCAATTCCGCAACGAAATCTTTACTCACCGTTTCCATTTTTTTGTAATCTCCACTACCTGCTTTATCTAAGAGGCGTAATTCAAAACCACCAGCAGCACCATATCCTGGCACAGCAGGAGGCGGGAAAAATTCAATCGTAGCACCCTTAATATCTTTTGTTTTCTCTTCCAGTTCTGCCATTATTTCCGGCATAGAATGTTTCCGTTCATTCCATGTTTTTAGATTGATAAGACAAGTTCCCGCATTGGCACCTGTACCTTCTGATAAAATCTCGTAACCTGCCAAAGAGGACACTGATTTTACTCCCTCTATACTTTCGGCAATTTTTTGCACCTGCGCACTCACTTCATCTGTTCTTTCTAATGTTGAACCTGGCGGTGTAAGTATGATAGCATAAAAAACGCCCTGATCCTCATTGGGGATAAAGCCAGAAGGAATAGAACCGCTTAAAAACCAAGTGCCTACGCAGAACAGTACCAAGGCTAAAAATGTGACCACCCGTCGATTAACAATCACTATCAAAATACTTTTATACCCTCCAAGCACCCGATTGAACCAATTATTGAAACCATTTAAAAGAAGATTAATCACGTTTTTACTCTTCGGCTTTCCATGCGTGTTTTTGAGCATCATGGCGCATAAAGCAGGAGTTAATGTTAGAGCACTTACTCCGGACAGAATAATCGATGTAGCCATGGTTACCGAAAACTGCCGATAGAAGATACCCACAGGCCCTGTCATGAATGCGACGGGAATAAAAACTGCGGCCATTACCAGCGTAATCGCTATGATGGCGCCGCTTATTTCGTGCATGGCTGCTTCAGTGGCCACTAATGGCTCCATGTTTTGTTCTTCCATTTTGGCATGCACCGCTTCAACGACCACAATAGCATTATCCACAACGATACCAATAGCCAATACCAACGCAAACAGTGTTATCAAGTTAAGTGTAATACCAAAAAATTGCATGAAAAAGAAAGTCCCTATTAAAGATATAGGAACGGCAATTGCAGGGATTAAGGTAGAACGCCAATCACCCAAAAATATAAAGACCACAATACCCACCAAAATAAAAGCTTCAATTAAGGTGTGAATAACCTTTTCAATGGATGCATCTAAAAACTTTGATACATCATAGCTGATTTCATAATCCATGCCTTTAGGAAAGGAAGACTCTTTTATTTCTGCCAATCTCGCTTTGACATTCTTAATAACATCGCTGGCGTTACTGCCGTATGATTGCTTAATCATGATGGCGGCGGACGGTTTTCCGTTCAATTTGGAATACAAATCGTAGTAGGAACTTCCGAACTCAACATCAGCAACATCTTTTACACGGAGAATTTGTCCATCAGACGTTGAGCGCAAGATGATATTCTCGTAACCTTCTTTATTGCTGAATCTGCCCGGATATTTTAAAACGTATTCAAAGGCTTGTGATTTTTTGCCCGAACTTTCACCCGTTCTACCCGGCGAAGCTTCCAAGCTTTGTTCGTCTAAAGCTTTCAAAACTTCATCGGCCGAAACTTTGTAAGCTAACATTCTATCGGGTTTCAACCAGATACGCATCGAGTATTCTCTATCCCCCAAAATATCCGCAACGCCAACACCATTTACCTGCTTCAATTCAGATAGCAAATTAATGTCGGCAAAATTGTATAAGAAATTGACATCTAAACTGGGGTCATTGCTGTACAAATTGACATACATCAACATATTAGACTCTTCACGCGTGATTTTCACACCTTCTCTCACTACAATAGGCGGCAATTTATTAATAACGGCGGCCACACGATTCTGAACGTTAACAGCTGCGATGTTAGGATCAGTCCCTAAATTAAAAACGCATTGAATCGTTGCGGCGCCATCATTACCGGCGTCAGAAGCGACGTATTTGATGCCCGGAATTCCATTGATAGCCCGTTCCAATGGAATGACAACCGCTTTAATCATCAGTTCTCCATTCGCACCGGGATATTCGGCAGTGATATTCACTTTAGGTGGAGAGATGGATGGGAATTGCGTGACAGGCAGTTGCGTTAAAGCCAAAGCACCGAGCAACGCAATAATGAGCGAGATAACAATAGAAAGTATGGGTCTATGGATGAATTTATTGAACATGTTATTTCCGTTTATCTATTGTTTAATTAATTGTAAATGCTCAATAACCTCCCTTGCAGGAAGTAATTCAGATTGAATTATATCTTCTTCTTTCACGGTTTGAACACCTTCTAATAAAATTTTGTCATTGATAGACAACCCTGATTCGACGACATATAAGTTAGGGAATTTCTGTTTTATGGTAATATTTCTGGCTTTGACGATATTTTTTTCATCCACTACATATACATAAATTTTGTCTTGCAATTCAAACGTTGCCTTTTGAGGAATAATCAAGGCATTTTTTAAATCAACAGTTAATTGCACTTTCCCTGTTTCACCGTGTTTAAGTAACAAATCGGGGTTGGGAAATTTTGCTCTAAAAGCAATACTACCGGTGTTTTTATCAAATTCACCTTCTATGGTTTCTATCACGCCTTTATATTTATGGGGCTGATTATTGGCAAGCAAAAGAGAAACAACGTTTCTACCATTGTCTTTTCCCTTAGTTTTGAAATCTAAATATTCTTTTTCAGAAACATTGAAATAAGCGTAAACATCTTTATTATTAGACAAAGTAGTCAATAACATACCTTCATCTACCAAACTCCCTACTTTCACCTTCAACCTATCGACTATACCACTGAAAGGAGCTGAAATTTTAGTAAAAGTGAGGTTTGTTTCGGCGATAGTTTGTACAGCTTTTGCCTCATTGAGTTTTGCCACTGCTAAAGCCAACTCTGGTTGTGAAACAATATTTTTATCTGCCAATGTCTTAACATTCAGCATTTCCAATTCAGTGATTTTCACTTCTGCTTGGGCTTTTGCTAATTCTGCTTCAAACTCGCGTGAGCGAATCGTAAAAAGGGTCCTGCCCGTTTCCACCCGTTGTCCTTCATCCACGCCAATGGTTTCTAAAAACCCTTTCACCTTTGCTCTTACTTCAATATTTTGTATAGATTGAATTTCAGCAATATAATCCTTCGTAATAACCGTGTCGAGGATTATTGGAGTCGTTACAGGGAGGGTAGCCTCTTCTTTTTTTACTTCTTCTTTTTTTTCTTTACAAGCGGTAAAGCCTAACGATGTTATTAGACTTATGAATAGAAATACTTTTTTCATAACATTTTATATTTTAGAGCGATTGATTACTTCCCCGGTCAAAATATATCTTGACGAGCTGTTTGCAATACTAAAATGGTGCATAGTACCGCAAAATACTGAGGGTGTAGTTGAGCGACTGTTCTTGGAAAGTATCAAACTGCCAAAAGTTATGCTCAGGATAGCCCACAGACATTGGCGGAAATTCATCCCGTTTTGAGTATAATAAATAAAGGAGAGTTTGGGGAAATATATTCCCTGAGGTACTCAAAAAGCAGTTTTAGAGTCTGAATACGCAAATAAAAATAAAGAGAGATGTGTGATAAGGAAAGAAAAGTTTAGCCGGTAAGGTTTTTTTGAAGTTGTTGTTAGAAAAAATTTGTCCGATGAAAGAAGTATTATAGTAGGCAGTTTTTCCCGACGAAGGCTTTTTCTTTTCGGAATCAATTGAGTTATCCTCTAATATGTCTTCGAGGCAATCGGCAAAAATTAGATATTCGTTGCTTAATTGATAATAGTCAAAAGTGTATCCCTGCTGAGCTATTTTGAATCCCAATTCAGTTTCTACGTCCTGAGCGCAATGAGAATTTGTAAAAAATATTGCTAAAGCAATAGTAAGATAAAATAATATTTTTTTCATAATCGCGCAAATATACTAATAGATTGAATATCATTTTTCATTTTTTTCATTTTCCTCATAATGTATAATCATTTTTAACCAAATATTTTGCCACCTTCGCCTTTCTTTTATCTTTTCTTATTGAGTATGCAATACTTTTGTATTAATTAAAACCCCTTCACATTACATAATGGCAAAGAAAAAATCTCTCTCTATTCCAAAAAGCAAAAGTTTTAAATGGCTTCCATAGCAGAAAAAATATATCAGTTCAATGCGGGTCGATTGCCTGATATGATTCAGCGCAAATATGCTTTGATGAGTGAAAATCCTTTTTCATTTTTTAGGGCAACTTCGCATTTGTTTTACGATGATCTTGTCAATGGTTTTATTTTTAATAATTCGATAAAAGTTTGGAGCTGCGGAGATTTGCATGTTCAAAATTTTGGAACGTTTAGAGCCGAAAACCGATTGGTTTATTTTGACCTTAATGACTTTGATGATGGCGCTTTACTGCCTCCTATTTTCGATTTAGCGCGCATGGCAGTCAGCATTTATCTTGCTTCTGAAAATCAAAAATGGGATACTGCCACTGCCAAATCGCTTGTTTTTACCTTTTTAAATACTTATAAGGAGGTGCTTCAAAAAGGCAAAGTCATAGATATTGACCACCGAACTACCGAGACCGAGCAAATAAGTTTAATAAAAAAATTAGAAAAACGAGAAACGCCTAAGTTTGTGAAATCTTTTTTAGATAAAAACGAGAAAAACCTTCGGACGGATAGTAAAAAGCTTTTGCCAGTTGATGAAAAACGATATAAAAGTATCGAAGAGCACGTGGATGCCTATTTTTCAAAACACCTTAGTTCATTTTTCAGACGCATAAAAGATATTCGATTTAGAGTAGCCGGTACTGCCAGTTTGGGGCTTGAGCGCTATATTTTGCTCATCGAGACTGAAAAGAGTATGGATGAAAAATATTTATTATTGGATTTAAAAGAAGCTCGCCCGTCAGCCGTTTTACCATTTTTAAACATCCCGCAACCAACTTGGAATAACGAAGCAGAACGCATTACCGCCGTTCAAAACTACGTCAATGATGTTTTACCCGCTCTTTTCAACCCAATCACCTTTAGCGATAAATCATCATTTGTGATGCGGGAAATGCAAGCTGAAGAAGATAAGTTTGATGTGCTGTCACCCATCAAATTAGCGAAATTTCAAGCAATTTTAACTGAAATGGGCAGTATAACCGCTTCAGGGCATCTACGTAGCGCGGGACGAAAAGGCTCTTCCATCATTGATGAGCTCATAGATTTTGCTCATCAAAAAGATTTGTTAGAGCCCATTGAAAAATATGCAAAAAATTATATTAAAAAAGTACACTCCGACTTTGATGAATTTTCAAAATCCATCAAATCCACTACCCCCCTCAGTATCAAGAGCAATTTAGACTAATAATCCGTGCTTTTTCCTGTCATTCTCATTTTACACAGCAATATTAAAAATGGTTATGGTGTTTTTACTACTGCCGTGGAACGGACGAGGGTGATTAAGTTTTAAAAAATAACCAAACAAGAATGTCAGATGTAATCTGCATCTGACATTCTTTATCCAGTCTCTAAAACCTTCTCTTAAAGTTTGACGACTAAAACCTGAAAAGTACCCGCTATCATTTTGGGACGTACTTTCGGGTTTTCATCTTTTGCTTTGGGTTCAAAATCTGCGGTGGGCAAATAAACTGTATGCATAGATTCATCAAGGCAAATGGTTCTTGCTCCTTTTTTCGTCGGTACATTAGCCAATATTGTGAACGAATCCGCTGATTTTTCTTCAATAACAGTCATTGTCCCCTCCCCGTTCGAGGTAAATATTCTTTTCGAGGTATTATCGAAAGCAACACCGTCGCAGCCATCACCAATAGCCAATTTATCAACGATTTTACCATTTATAGCATCTATCACCACCAATAACTTCTCACATCCCGCAAACAAGCGTTTAGTTTTTAAATCAATAGCAAGTCCTGTGGGTGCTTCACCAGGGGCAAGAGTCCATTCATTAATAACCTTAAACGTTTTCAAATCAACGACTGCAATGTCATTTTTATCTTCATTATTGACATAAAGCTTGCCGGATTCATCTGAAACGGCTGTTTCAGGCTTGCCTCCAATTGGTACAGTAGCAATGACTTTATTTGTTAAAGGGTCAATAATGGATAAATCTTTACTTTTTCCATTGCACGTAATGATGGTTTTGGTAAAAGGCTCATACATAATGGCATCTGGGTTTTCACCCGTAGCAATTTGTTCCGATACGATATTTGTTTTTAAATCAAATACCGAGACATTATTTGTCCTGCCATTGCTCGAATAACCCTTACCCAAAGACGGGATAAAAGCAATACCATGTACACCCATCGTGTTGGTAATAACACCCAACGAATCGCCCGTTGTTTTATCTAAAACAATGACTTGCGTGCCGTGCGATACGTACAAGCGGTTACTTTCAGGACATACGGACAGATAATCCCAGCCCCCGCCACTTTTTATATGGAAGGTATTATCAACCTTTAAATCGGTTTTATTTTGTGCCGTTAAAACACTGATTGTTGAGAATAAAAAAGATAGACCGAGAAGGATACTTTTCATTTTATGATGTTTTTTTACTGTAATTAAATTCAAATTATTTTCAACCATCCTTACTTATCTTTAACAACTAAGAATAACACTGGAGTAAAGGTAGTGATTGAATTCAGAAGAAATTTATAAAATTAAAAGTCTTATAATGTTAATTTTGAGCAACCAATACTGTGGGGGTACTGTCTTCTAAATCTAAAAATATCCATAGATATAATCGCTTTTCATAATAAAAAAAGAGGTTACTTATGGGGAACCTCTCTCTAAACTTTATCTAAATTTTGACAAAACCCTATCTATCATAGAGTATTTTTTATATCACTTGGATGGATACTGTCGTTATTGCGCTTCTACTTTTTTTCTATTTAATTTAAAATCAAATAAACCCAATTTCAATCCCGCATTGATGGAAAATCCTTGCATTGTATTGGCTGGCAAAAGCGTCGTCTGATTGTCAGTCAAAAAAGATAAACGGTAATTAGCACCTACATAAAACTTCGCAAAACGCATCAAATTAGTTTCTAAATGGATGCCCGGTTGTACTACCACATATGAGTTCCTATTGGTGCGATATCCCCCTAAAAATCCATGGTCGTAACGCCTATCATTACGCCCTCTCGTTGAGCCAATTGAATCAACTGATGCCTCGCCAGCTCCTATCATTAAAGGAAAACTAACATGCACCAAAGCATCGGGTTTGGGTGTGAACTCTATTTTGCCGCCAGCTAAAAAAGACCGTACAAACAGAGGGCTTACAGCTTTAGGAGAAAAATTCTCACTCAAACTCATTTGAGCAGTTGCGCCAAATGCCCATTTTTTATTCAATAAAAGCATTGCCGATGCACCGCCAAAACCTGTCATGCTGCCTCTCAATTGTTCGTAACTCATTTCAGGTTCTACATAAAGCCCCAGTGTCTGTGGTTTTATAAGTTTAAAAAGTGTGCGTGTGGTGTCTTGGGCTACCGTTTTGAACGTCGTAGCTAAACACACAATGATGATAATAAAAACGACTTTTTTCATGCGTCTAATGATTATTTATGAATGAAATATTTAAACAAGCTTTGATTACAAAGCTGTATTTAGATATACAAGACGGGTTAGATTATTGTGGGTTCGTCGCAAAATATATTTTAAGCTTATTTTTTAAAGCTATTTTACTACAGCTTTAAAAACGATGTAAAAGCCCCAATTTAACCTGTCCAATAGGCATATAACGCGGGGATTTATCAAATTTAAAATCATACCCTCCTTCTAAAAACCCTTGAAATTTACCCCAAATCCGATAATTTACCCCCACGGACGTTCTTAAAATACCCGTTTCAAATTCGCTTCCTTTGCGTGTGGATTTGATATTAATGTATTCTTTGGTCAAGCGATTGATAAATTTATAGTTGAACTCTTCATCTGATGCCGCTTGCCCGACTACACTCGCATTCAAATATGGTTGCCACCTTTTACCATCCCTAAATTGATATTTCAAACCCAAGGCAACTTGCCAATAAAGTTGCGAGGCATTCACTGAACGCAAATCATCGTTTACTGTCGGTGGTGAAATAGGGGGGATATTAAGGCTTTGGGAAAAGCGTTGCGTTTCAAAATTGAGATTCAAGCCCTGCACTTCGCCTACTAATTGCAGCCTACGCCCAAACAAAACGCCCCCTTTTAGCCCGAAGCTATAACCCGCTTGATTTACAAAATTTGAGTTATTGATAAAAGCAGCACCTCCTGTGATACCAAATTCATAGCCCTTTATTTTTAATTGGCTTATGATGGGTCGTTTTTTATCCTCTTTTTTTTCAAGTTCTTTTTCAAAGGACTTTTCACCGTTTTTAGCTGCGGAATCGGCATTTATACTGAGGGGGGGTATCATTTTTACTGAAACCGCCTTTTCAGATAAACTATCGACCTGCTTTGCTGTCGAGGTTGTTTTAACAAGATTGATGCTATCATTTTGCTTATTATTTATCGTTTTTATCTGCTCGGAAATGGATTGTTCTTCTTTAAGCCCTTTTTCAGTGATTAATTCAGCTTTTTTATCTAAAACCGTAGAATTATCAGACTTAATGATAGCGGATTTAGGGGCGCTGTATTTCTTATTACCTTGTTCATCAAGCGAGTTTTCAGTTATTGATGTCTGATTTTTATTATTCAACCCGTTGATATTTGTTTGAAATATATCTCGCCTAATAACGGTTTGATAAATGGTATCATAACGATATACTACTATTTTATGGAAAATAGTGTCAGATTTGGGCACATCACCCAAGTATACTGAGGGGGTAAGGCTGCTCATTTTTTCCTGCGGTAAAACATGAATTTCATGGGTCAAATTATCCAATTTCTTGTTGGTATCACTCAATAAAGATAAAATGCAAAATAGACTGCTTAATAAGGTAAGTAATGATATACCTCCAAACAGTAATAGTCTTTTATAGCGCTTTTCACCCAATAGTTGGTCGTATTGCCGTTCTAAAACAGTCCATTTTTGTTCTGAAAATGGGAAGTCTTTTTGTTTTTTAAGTTTATCGCCAAAAATATTGTCAAAATCTTTATCTTCCATACTCTACGATTTTTTTGCTTTGTGAAACCATTTTTTGAAGCTTTTGCCGCGCTATCATTAGATTTGAGCGGGCTGTTCCTTCAGTAACACCCATTATTGCGGCTATTTCGCTGTGTGCATATCCCTCTACTACCGAAAGATTGAATGTTGCCCGATATGACGGCGGCAACTGTCTTACCAATGCTACAATTTCGTCTGAAGACATTTTTGAGAGTATTTCTTCTTGGATAATTGCCGCATGTCCCATTTCAATATCCGTTGTTACAGGCTTATTTTCATATTTTTTTAAATAATTGATAGCCGAACGCACTACTATTGTATGAAACCACGTGACAAAAGGTAAGTCTATATTGTACATTTCTATTTTTGTAAAAACTCTTAAAAAGGCATCGTTCAATATTTCCTCAGCTTCTGAATTCGTGCGGGCATAGCGGTGGCTAATATTCATACCATACTGATAAAATTGTTGATATAAATGTTTTTGGCTCAATCGGTCACCTTGTCGGCAACCGTTGATAATTAAGTCTAACCCGTTTTTCGTCATTCATCTTGATGTTTTACATCTATACATATACAAGAGATTTTTTAAGAACGTGGTTTTAAGATAAGATTTAATTTAAAAAATGGATTGGGTATATTATAAAATGAGATGACTAACCCCTACCGAGTGGCTCGATAGGGGTTAGTCATATCACATAATTCTATTATTACTTAATTTTAACAACTTTACGAACAATGCGCTCATTTGCACTTTTAGCTACAATATAATAAATGCCCTGAGCACAATTCGATATATCTACCAAAACATCATGCTGATAATGAATGCCTTCTAAATCCAGTTCCTTTACAATGCGCCCATTGATATCTAAAAGACTCAAATGGAGCCGAGAAGCTGTTTCTAAATTAACACTTACTTGTACATCACCATGGGTAGGATTGGGTGAAATCCTTATATTTGTCAGGAGTTGTATTGATTTTGATGAAGTAAGTGATGAAACAGGTGGCATATTGTCACCCACTACTGTAATTTCATCAATCCTTCCACTACCCGTCGACAGCACCGTTGTATTGAGTGGAGTGGTATTGGAAGTTTGCAACCACCGGATTTGAACTAAAGCCTGATTGTCACAAACTGCGGGTAAAGCAATATTTGTCACGGCTCCTTTTGTCCAATCAGTCGAGTCTTTGACAGTTACAAAAGTCGTCCATGTACCTGCATTGCTGATGCGGTATTGCACCGCATAGTCTCTTGTACCATTACTATTGCCTCGTTGAGTTGAGGAGAATTTGAGATTATTATAACCTGATGTTGTGAAGTTAATGAGCCAATACTTCGTATTCGCGCCATTGTCCCAATTTTGAGTACTCAAAGACCAATCCGTTCCAGTACCCGCACCCGCCACGCTGTAATCAAACAAACCGGAAAAACCTGCTTCTCGAGTGATATTTTGAGTCAAATTAGGAACAATACCACTTGACGCGAGGGCATTTTTATTCTTAAAATCCCAACCCACAACAGTTTGTTGTACAGATACTTGAGAGATTGCCGTGTAATTGCCATCTTGTGTGGTCACTGTTATCGTTGCCGAACCACCGCTTATCCCTGTAACCACACCGAGTGCTGAAACAGTGGCAACGCCCGTATTGCTGCTGCTAAAAGTCATATTTTTATTGCTCGCATTGACGGGTAAAACCGTTGCAACGAACTTTGTGTACTGGCCCACTATCAGGTAATAAAAACAACTCGGTTGTCCACCTCAAAGCGCCCGCTACGCCGGATTTGTCACCCTCATTGATAACGGTGTTATTATAGAAATAAAGCGTTCCTTGACGATAATTTGAATAAATGCCTTGGTCGCCGCCATAGCGAATAATGCGCATTGCGTATTTCCAAGTTGTCAATCAAGATGTCGTGTGGGATAGGCCCATAAGCCGAGCAATCCGCCCCATTCGCCAGAGCTGCTGGTTCAATAAATACCAATCCATAAGATTGTGTGGCATCAAAACCCAACTGACCGGAGATAGCTTTCGCATTGTTGCCATCAATGATGGGTTTTTCCCCATTGGGTCCCGCGATACCGATAATTTTTATAGGTTGCGCTGCTGTGCCGCTTGTCGAAATAATAAATTTCTCATGATATCCATTCGGGTCATAATGGATATTGACAACATCCCCCGCAGCGATAGTATTCCATGGGACTTGATTGAGTTGAGTTTTGGGATAGCCCAGACCGACATCGTACGTTTTTTGGGCTATTACCATTTGATTTTTAATAATTAAAATACTGTTACATTACTTTTTAAAGGCTGTATGTATTTATCGCTAAAACCACTTGAATTGCATTAAAATAAACGGGAACCACTACAAGCAAAGAGTAATCGCTTCTGTGTTACGAGATTTGAATGGAGCAATGTGATGGTATGTACTGGGGGAGAGCGTCCAGTTTTGGGACTGATGTGGTGATGGGAAAATAGACTCAAATTACTGGCAAGTGTGGCATTTATTTATGATTCCCTTCTATCTTTACTACCTTTGGTGAGTTGCATCATGAAATATGTTTCGAAAATAGTGAAAACAAAATAGGCAAGAAAAAATGGAACAAGAAAAGTTTTGCCCTCCGGATGGAAATTATTTTTATAGACCATGAGCATCACAATTGAAAAGGTCATTTTCAGAAAAACGAATGCGATAACGACTGTGTTAAAAAGTTGTTTGTTTGGGCTGGCTGCTGCGATTTGACCCACACCATACATAAACCCGCTGATGACAACGAATAGTATTAAACTCCACCAAGCAATACTCGAATGGGCTTGAAAAGATAAAAAAGCGCGTTGCAACGCAAGATTGATGGCAATAATACCCATACTTGTGCCGCTCAAAAGCAGTAAAAAACGTTGAAAAGTCATTTCTTAGGTTGGCTTACATCTCTATAGACCATATAAATTGCACCACTAATGGCGAGTAGGCAGAAGACTATTGTAAAAATAGGCGTCACCATCGCTAAGCGTCTATCTAACCAAATGCCGATAAACACCCCAAGGGCAATAATGATACCCATCCGAAATCCTAAATCTGCAAACTTTAATACTTCGGATGGGCGTTTAGGTGGATTACTTTTTGGCTGATCCGTTGGCAACTGTTTCTAATTGATTTGCTTGTTTAGAGACATTGTTTGATTGGTTGTTCGAACCATCTTTCATGACACAAGTGACATTGAAGATAGCACCCGGTTGAACTTGTAGTTTACCGGTGGTTACATCGCCTGTTATTTCGGCTGTTTCTTTTACTGTGAGCTGGTCTGTCACCCGCAATTTTCCTGACATCTTACCTTCAATCATTGCATTTTGACATTTTACTTCTCCTTCAATAACCCCGGTGGGGCCGACAATAACTTTTGCCTTACAAAACAAATTACCTTTAATGATACCATCTACTCTGATATCATTTTCCGAGGTAATAATGCCTTCTACCACGGTTCCTTTAACTAAACTGTTTAAGGCATTGGTAGATTCGCTAATGACCGTTTTGGCAGCGGTAGAAGCAGGTGAAGCAGGATTTTCCGGTTTTTTACTTCCAAACATGGGCGTATATTTTTATTTATATGTAAAATATCACAAATAATTTTTTTCAAAAAGGAATATTTTGCACCTAATTGCAAAAAGAGTGACTAAGGTAAGTACTTTTCTGATTATCGTCAAAGGTAAACTTATTTTTTTGAGTAATTTTGTTTTTTTAAACTCTTTAATGTGGAAATATGCTTTTTGGAATAGGTACAAGAGTAAAATTTTTAAGAACACCGGATGCGGGTATCATCACTGACAAATTGAATGATGGTATGGTAATGGTGCTTTTGGATGTTGTGGATATGGAAATTCCGGCATTCGAAGAAGACCTTTTGAGGGAAGATGTTTTCATTGAAAATATGGCATTTGAAAAAATGAAGCACGAATATCAACACCTCAAAAAACAAGATATATCTGAAGAGAAAGCTGGGAAACGACCTCACACTATAGGTGACAAGCCCTTTGAAAATTCTTTTATCACGAACATCTATAAGCCTGTTCTGGGTCATACAGGCGTTCATCTGGCTTTTGAACCGGTAAAAAGGAATGATGACATTATTGAGAAATTTAACATTTATTTGCTGAATGATACTGATAGTGACTTATTGTATGAATTTAAGTTAAGTGTTTTAAACCAAATAAAAATAACACTTGATAGTAAGATTCGGGCTATTAGTTTTGAGAAATTAGGAGACATTTTTTTTGATGATATCAATGATGCTCCCGAAGCGCAAGTATCGGTTGCGCCTATCTATACTGAGGGGGTCGGCGAAAAACAGTATAAATCATTGAAAATCAAGGCTAAACAGTTTTTAAAAAATTTAACTTTATCGCCCTTTTTAAATCGTGAGTTATACACGTTTCCCCTTTTTGAAAAAATGGGAAAAACTGAAAAGCCTGCCAATGACATAAAAAAATATACCGAAAGTATTCTGAAAACCCAAAAAAAGGCGGCTAAAGACACTCAAAATGTATCACCTTTTTCAGTGTTAGCGGATGTGAATGAATACGCTACCTTTGTCAACGAAGTTGATTTACATATTGAACTATTACATCCTAACCCACACAGCTTGAGTAATCAAGACATTATCCACATTCAATTGTCTGCTTTCGAAAGTTTTTTAGTCAAAGCGATTCGGCTGGGAGTGACTCGCGTATTTATCATTCATGGCGTAGGCAAAGGTCGTTTGAAAGAAATGATTCATGCTCGTTTGAAGCGACATTCGGATGTTGAACATTTCAAAAATGAATACCATGAACGATATGGTTGGGGCGCCACAGAGGTTTTTCTATAATATTTTTCAAAAAATTTATATTCTTAATTTTTAGTATTTATCAGGAAAAAGTTTATCTTTGAAAAAAATTATTACCATTTATTCTTTTTTTTTCAATAGTAGAGCAAAAAAGCAGTAAAACAATATAAAAACTTATCAAATTACAGCACAACTGCCATTGGAAATGGCAGAAGCAAGGAAGACAATATTAGGCATTCGTCACTTTGAGAACTTAAAATTGAACGATTTGCTATTCTTTAACCAACAAAATCAGCGGAAAAAAAATAGCTATTGAAGCGACGTCATACTGAGGGGTCGCTTTTTTTGTGTCAAACATTGGATAACTCGTCAAATAAGTTATTGATAACCAATAAGTTATAATGTCAATAAAAAAAAATAATTTTTTTTTGAAAAAAAACAACTGTGCAGGCAGCGAAATACTGAGGGGGTGCGTTTTTAAGCAGGTTTGATGACTCAATATGTTTAAAAAAAGAAGAGGCAGCTCTCGAAATCAACTCTCACTAGAATGTATGAAAAAAAGTTCAAAATCTTAGAGACGTTTTGTCACCTTTAAGATTCTTAAAAAACCGAGAGCTGCATTCTTTTAGTTTCTTTTTAGCATTCTCAATGCTTCATTCATCAAGTTCAATTTTCAAAATTACAGTATTCCTTTATTAAAATCAATTTTTTAATGAGACTTTTACTCATACAGACGTTTTTTTTCGACTTTATGTCATAAAAAAAACGCCACGCCGTTTTTTTCGACTTTTTTTCTAAAAAAGCAGCCTCTCTATTTGTTGAAATAAAAAAAAAACATACCTTTGCGCTCGCAAAAAAAAGGCGCGGTAGCTCAGCCGGTTAGAGCGCAGGATTCATAATCCTGAGGTCGGGAGTTCGAGCCTCCCCCACGCTACAAA